>DRKN01000153.1 GCA_011051755.1 Gammaproteobacteria bacterium | reverse complement strand
GTCATCTGCGGCGTTGCGTCTCTTGAAAAGGGCACGCCATTCCCGGCGAGACGCGCCTTGCAGCTAACGGCTTCCCACCACGCTGATAGGTACACTTTATACGTTACACCGCACTAGGTTTAATTACCCCACCTGCCCGAGCATCCCCTAGAATTCGTGAAACGCCAGCTTGAATCAACTCGATCAACGCACTGCGCTACCACTCACCGGCAGCCTAGTGATCCAGACTCAAGCCGTGACGACACGAAATAATCCCGCCTCTAGGGCCTTGCTTAAGGCACCATTGGCACGCTTAATCAGCAGATCGGCATCATCACCACGGCGCCAGTTCGACACACCAAAGCTGCCCTCCGGGCGCAAACCACCCAGGGCCGGGAGGGTGAATTCGCTCAATTGTCGGGCGATCTTGCCGGCCAGCGCCTCGGCGGCCACTGAGTCTGTCTCCGGTAGCACAAAGATAAAATCACCATTGTCGAGCCGACCAACTAGATCGGCCCAACGGATCTGATCACGCAGCAACTGACTGACACCCAGTACCGCCTCATCGACGGCACCATCACCTTGCTCACGGCGCACATCTGCCAGATTGGTGAACGATAGGGTGACTACGGACAGTGGATTGTCATAGCGACGACTGCGAGACACTAGCGGTTCCAGTCCACGCCTCACCGCCTGCTGGTTGAGCAGGCCACTGACCGAATCAATGGTGTTGTGCTGCTGGAGCTGCTCTTCCAGGACAGTGCGCTCACTGCGCAGGGCCTCCTCAACGGTGACGTCCTGATAATAGATGACCCGTTGGCCATCATTCCGATCCACCACCACCCGCCGCACCGATTTGCCGCTCTGTTCGAACTGCACGATACCGGTAGACGGCAGCCCGGCCGTCACCAGTAATGCTGTTTCCGGCAATCCCGCCAACTCCGTCAGTGGCCGGCCCGCCAGTTCCGCCAGTGCACGATTACACCAACTCAGCCGACCATCGGCATCCACGGTGGCAACGCCAAAGGGCGCCTCGGCAAGAATGAACTGACTCTGTTCAGCGTGGGGTATTTGCATCGGGCGTAGCTCCCTGAGTTGATCGGCGGCATGGCGGCGGCCCGGCCAGGGAAGAATCAGTGCCCCGCCCCGGCCAGGCGTCGGGTTTTCGCCGTTCGCCTTTTTAACTGTTTGATATTCGTTGAGAAATTTTCCCTCAGACAAATTCGTTAATCTTTTCATAGCCCTATCAGCGACAATTGGCGGGAGAACTTTAGTCCCGTCACACCACATTGAGCAACAGACATCCAACACGGATATCTCAACAAATCTGCCAAAATGCCGACACTAAGAAAGTGCGACGCAGTCCTCATCATCTCTGTGTCACACCTCTCACTCATGGCCAATCACGCATCACAAAAAAGCAACAAACCCCTGCTGGATGTCCGCGCGGCGCGTAAGCGCTTTCTCGCCATCAATCGCGAGCGCCTGCGGCGCACACAAGAAGTACTACGCTGGCGCACGCGTGATTTTCTCGATCTACTGCCACTGTTGTTTCACATCAATCATGCCATGTTGCCCGGTTTTGTCAGCAAACAAACCCCAGCAGGCATCTCCGACTGGTCACCGGGCAAAAAGAGCAGCGATGCCGGAAAACGGCTGGCAAAGAGTTTTGATTACAAAAAGCGCGCCCTGCGCAATTATGACATCCACTCCATTTTTCTCATGGGTAGTGTCGGCACCATTGCCCACTCGGAAAAGAGTGATTTTGATATCTGGGTCTGCCACAGACCCGACCTGTCGAAAAAACAACTCAACGAGCTGCGGGATAAGTGCCAAGCCATTGAAAAATGGGCTGATTCGGTCAATCTGGAAGTACATTTCTTTCTCATGAATGCCGATGCCTTCCGCAAGGGTACAGTGGTGGAACTCAGCAGTGAAAGCGCCGGCAGCACACAACACCACTTATTATTAGAAGAATTTTACCGCACCGGCCTGCTGGTGGCAGGGCGCTATCCGGTCTGGTGGCTGGTGCCGCCGGAGCAAGAAAGCAATTACGATGAGTTTGTCGGCAATCTGCTACACAAGCGCTTTATTCCCGCCAACGAAGTCATCGACTTCGGTGGCCTGTCAGCCATCCCCGCTGAAGAATATTTCGGCGCCGCTCTGTGGCAGGTTTACAAGGGTATCGACTCACCCTATAAGTCGGTGTTGAAAATGCTGCTTATGGAGGCCTATGCCGCCGAGTACCCCAACAGTGACCTACTCAGCCTGCGCTTCAAGAAGGCCATCTATGCTGGCGTCACCGACCTGAATGAACTCGATCCCTATACCATCCTGATCAATAAGCTCGAACGATACCTGATATGCCGCAATGAGCCGGAACGCTTGGAACTGGTGCGCCGCTGTTTTTATTTCAAAGTTCAGCTACCACTGAGCAAACCGACGCGCAGCGGCCACAACTGGCGCTGGGAGCGCATGCAGGATCTGACCCGGCAATGGTTCTGGAATGAAGGACAGATTGAATTGCTGGATCAGCGCCGTAACTGGAATGTGCACCGAGTGCTGAAAGAGCGCAAAATTCTTGCCGATGAAATCACCCACAGCTATATGTCACTGTCACGCTTTGCACGTACCCATGCCAGCCTGGCCCGCATAGAGCAGAAAGACCTCAATATTCTCGGACGTAAGCTTTATGCCGCCTTCGAGCGTAAAGCCGGCAAGGTCGAAACCATCAACCGGGGCATTTCCTCCAGTATCATCGAACGCCACCTGACCATCCAGCAGGGCAGAGGCCGTGATGCAGAGGAAAGCTGGGGCCTGTATCCCACCGGCATCGAGCCCGGTGAACCGGGGGGTTCGCTGAAGCGCACCCATTCGGTGGTCGAGATTCTCGCCTGGTGTCATTTCAACGGCCTCATCGGCCCGCGCACCATCATCTCGCTGGAGGTCTCACACGATATTCTTTCCCTGCAGGAAATACGCGCCATTCTCAATACCCTGGAAAACCTCTTTCCCGGCGGACAACTGCCCAACACCTCTATTGAAAATTTTTCCCGGCCACCAGGCGTCCTGCGCGGCGCCGTATTCGCCAATATCGGCATCGACCCCTTGCCGAAACACTCACGACGCGGCACGGATCTGGTCAGCGACCAGGCCGACATCATGAATTACAGTGGTTTTTCGCTTAATCTGGCAATCAACTTCGATCTGCTACTGATCAGCAGCTGGGGTGAAATTATTACCTATAAATACACTGGCATCAGTGGACTACTGGATTGTCTGGCGCAATATCTGCGCATGAACATCCATGCCGGCATGGATGAACCCGCCGAACTTTCGGCCTTTAGTTTTTCCTCCAGCCACAGCAACGCCATCGCACGACGTATCGAAGAGCTATATCAGGATATTTCACAGATTTTCTATCACTGTCATGAAGACAGCCGGGTGCGCTATGTGTTGCAGGTCGAGAAATCCTATTACGTGTTAGAATCCGATCAAGGATCTTTCCTCTATTCACGACAAGAAAGTTACGCTGACCTGATGGAACATCTGAGCGAGCCCCAGTCAAGCCTGATCAATATCACGGTTGACCGCAAGGCGCTGCTCGATACAGCGTTGCCCGTCATTTTGAAACGCAACCGCAGCGGCCTGATCCAGATGTTCTATCTGCAACAGGGTCGTGAAGTGGATATCTTCGTACTCGACCAGAATGGGGCTCTGTTTCATCAGAGTGTTGCCTACTTTGATGATGCCTCATTGATCAATCAGTACAGTCTTTTTTTTGATTCCATTCTCAGCCGGCAAAGCTATCTGTTTCATGATGACAGCGCTGCTCTGTTACTGGATGGCCTGGAAATTTTCAAGGTAACAAAAACCCGCAATAAATACAGCTTTGAACGTCAGTCGATGCAACCGGAAGCAGGACGATGTTATTTCAATGTGCAGGTGATTGGTGATCTGATGGAGCATGGCACCGCCTTCACCGTGTACTGCAACGATGCTGAATTCTCCACCCTGGCCCACGGCAAGAACCTATTTCGCGAAGTGGCGCGCTATGTACTGAACAAGCGTGGCAGTGGCCTGAAATATCCCATCTACATCACCGATGTCGATCTTTCACCCAGCCTGCTGGGTAACCAACGCAACGGAGAGGTGCAGGCGATCAACTATCTAAAATACAAGAAACGGATCGAAGAAAAGCTGAACCGGGAGCTGGATCGGCTTTAGCCCGGGTCTTTCATAAATTTGTATGACCTGAATCCGAGGGTTCAGGTATAAAGCAGTCATGTCGGGTGAGCACTGTGCCCACGCGGTTGACGCATATTCCACGTGGGTATGAAAAACCTGCCCACCCCACCAGATTTTTTGTGGGGAGCCGCCAGGGTCAAATCCACTAATCATGGCTTACAATTCGATTTATCTGTCTTTTATGGCTATATATCGCTGGCTTTGATCCCTTTTCTCTTTTCTTTATGATTTCTTTTCTTCTGAAAGCCTGCATTGGTGGGCGGCGCCCACCCCACGGATCACGGCTGAGTGAACGTTTTTGTGAACCCCGACATGCCCACTTACGAATAACGCACCCGATACCACAGGCTGCCCAAGTATTCATGAAAGGCGTAGGCGGTCTTTTGCAAGGCCCGCGCATTGGGCAAAAAATCCTGTACGATCAGGCCATCATCACCCCACTGCTCAAAGACCGTCGGCGCAGGCACCACGTCGATGCCGAAGTGTTTGTATGACCACATCGCCCTTGGCATGTGCCAGGCATGAGTAACCAGGAGCACCCGCTTGACCTGTGAAGCCCGCAGAATCTGACTGCTGTAGCGGGCATTTTCAAAGGTGGTACGACTGTCGGATTCCACCCAGCGAATGGGTACGCCATATTCCGTCTCCATGACGTCCATCATTAACATGGCTTCGGGTGGGCGGCCATCCCTCGCCAGACCACCGCTCACCAGCACCGGCAAATCCGTGCGGCGTGCAATCCAGGCCGCATAACGCAGACGTTCCAGCGCCAGTGAATTCGGGGTGTCGATACCATACTCCGCAGCATCTTCACGCCGCCCGGCACCCAGCACGACGATGGCCTGGGCACCTTGCCCATCCAGCAATATGGGCGGAATCACTGGCGCGGTCTGTAACATGGACAACAGTCCCTGGGCGACGATGGGCGTACTGAACAGATAGAGCAGGACTAGTCCCGAACCAGCCAGGCCAAGGCCCAGACGTGAGCGCTGGTGACGGTACAGCAACCAGACACCCACCAATATCAGCCAGATCGACAGCCCCGGCGGCGCCAGCAACAATTCCACGATACCCGCGAACCCAAAGGCCATTAAACCGATTCCCTGCTCATCTGACCGCCCGTGCCAAGACGGCGAATTCCATCAGACTCAAGGTCTCGGCACGACGGGTCGGGTCGATGTCCTGAGCGCTGATCTGTTCGGCGCTAAGCAGGCCCTTGAGGGTATTGCGCAGGGTTTTGCGACGCTGGGAAAAGGCCTGGGTCACCAGTTTTTCCAGTACAGTTACATCCGCCACCGCAACCGGTGGCCTCTCCCAGGGACGCAGGCGCACCACGGCGGAATTCACCTTGGGTGACGGATTGAAGGCCCCGGGCGACACGTCGAACAGGGAGTCCACTACGCAGTGATATTGCATCATCACGCTGAGACGGCCGTAATCCTTGCCGCCCGGCGTCGCGGCCAGCCGATCCACCACCTCTTTTTGCAGCATGAAGTGCATATCGCGAATCACGGCGCGGCTTTTCAGCAGATGGAACATCAGTGGAGTGGAGATGTTGTAGGGCAGGTTGCCGATGATGCGCAACGGCCGGCCATCGATGGCAAGACCCGCGAAGTCGAATTTCAGCGCATCGGCGCTGTGAATCCGCAGCTGGCCGAGAACACCGCAACGCTGCGCCAGCTTGGGAATCAAGTCACGATCCAGCTCCACCGCGTCCATCGCCTCCACCTGCGGCAACAGCGCCTCGGTCAGGGCGCCCAGGCCGGGGCCGATCTCGACCAGATGATCATCGGGGCAGGGGGCGATGGCGTGGGCGATTTTTGCCACCACGTTCGGATCCTGGAGAAAATTCTGCCCGAAGCGCTTGCGTGGACGGTGATCGTTCATGGGCTTGCCTGTCTCTTGATTGCCATCTCGGCGGCCAGTTCCACGGCCAGATTGAGACTATCTATACGGGCCCGGCCCGTGCCGGCCAGTTCCAGTGCCGTGCCGTGATCCACGGAGGTGCGGATCAGCGGCAGGCCGAGGGTGATATTCACGGCGCGGCCAAACCCCTGATGTTTGAGCACCGGCAGGCCCTGATCATGATACATGGCCAGCACCGCATCGGCGCGCGCCAGATTATCCGGGGTGAACAGGGTATCCGCCGGCAGCGGGCCCAGCAACTGCCAGCCGCGCCGGCGCCGTTCCTCCAGCACCGGGATAATCACATCGATTTCCTCATGCCCCAGGTGGCCGTTTTCACCGGCGTGGGGGTTGAGTCCACAGACCAGTATACGCGGCTGCGCGATAGCAAAGTCTTTCTGCAGATCAGCGTGCAGAATATCAAGGGTCTCGCGCAGACGCTCACGGGTGATGGCGGCCGGCACCTCGGCCAGCGGCAAGTGGGTCGTGACCAACGCCACCCGCAGGCCCTCGCTGGCCAGCATCATCACCGGCAAACCACCACCACTGCGCTCGGCCAGATATTCCGTGTGACCGTAAAAGACCTTGCCGGCTTCGGTATCGATGGAATGCAGATAATCGTTGATCACGCCTTTATGAATAGGGCCGGTAACCAAGGCATCGAAACGCCCTTTGAGGCAGCCATTCACCGCTGCATCCAGCGTCGCCAGCACATAGGCGCCGTTGGCCGTGCACAATTGCCCCGCGGTGACGGGCGCCGCCAGCGGTACCGGCAACACGCTCAACACCCCGGCACGCTGCGGCCGGACAGGCGCCTGTGGATCGAAGGGCACGATCTGCAGAGGCAGGCCCATGAGCCCTGCGGTCTCGCTCAGCCATTGCGGATCAGCCACCGCGACGATCTGCGCCGGCAGATTCCGCTGAACCAGCCGCACGCAAAGTTCAGGGCCGACGCCCGCAGGTTCCCCGGGGGTGAAAACAAGTCTTGGAACGAAAGCGGTCATGGGTGAGACTACGGCCTGAGTTTGAACGGCAGCTGAAATACATGGATCCGGGTTTGCCACAGAGACACAGAGAAAACCAATAATTGTTTATCGTTTCGGGCAAAGCGCAGCCTGTCTCTGGATTCCGGCTTACGCCGGAATGACGGAACATACATTAAAAGGTTTTTCTCTGCGCCCTCCCTATGGCTAACAAACGCTATTGCAAGCGCATCTCCACATAGGCCTCGTCTCGCAAGCGACGCAGCCAGGTCTGCATGGCGGGCTCCAGCTTGCTGGCGCGAATGGCCTCGCGGGCCTTGTTGCGCTGCATGTCTTCGGTGCGATCCTGCTCACGATGTCCCAGTACCTCGATGAGATGCCAACCGAACTGACTCTGCACCGGATCGCTGATCCGCCCCACCGGCAGAGCATCCATCGCCTTTTCAAATGGCGCAACCATGGTGCCGGGGTTCACCCAGCCAAGATCGCCACCCTGCGAACCGGAACCCGGGTCATCGGAATTGGCGCGCGCCAGATCGGCAAAGTCCTCACCGGACTCGATGCGCAGTTTTAAGTCTTCGATACGCTGACGGACACGGTCGCTGCGGGTCGGGTCATCGACGCGAAGCAGGATGTGACGCACATGGGTCTGGGTCACCAGCAGCTGCGGCTGATTGCTGCGCCTGTCCAGCAGCGTAATGATGTGAAATCCGCTGGGGCTACGGATGGCGTCACTGATGGCGCCTACCTCGCGACCGATGATCCAGTCGGCAAACAGACTGGGCAGAGCAGCGGCCTCGCGCCAGTCCAGACGGCCACCTTCCAGGGCCTGACGGCCATCGGAAACGGCCACGGCCGTTTCGGCAAAATCGGCTCCGGCGTGCAATTCGTCAACGACCTTCTTCGCCTTTTCGCGTGCGTTGGCGATGGCCTCCGGGCTGGCGGCCTCGGGCACGCTGATGAGGATATGCCCCAACTGGTATTCGTACTGAGTGCCGGTCTGCAAGGCGCGATTGGCGAGAAAAGCATCGACCTCCTGAGACGTGATATTGATACGGTCATTGACCTGGCGTTTCTGCAAGCGGTTGATGGTGATTTCATCGCGCATATTTTCACGGAAGTGCTGATACTGCATACCCTCTCTTTCGAGCACATCGCGAAACTCCAGCAGCGTCAGATTGTTCTGCCGAGCAATGTTTTCCAGGGTGCGATTGAGGGTTTCGTCATCGACACTGATGTGCGCCTTTTTCGCCAATTGCAGCTGGATACTGCGCAGCACCATACGGTCGAGGATCTGCTGTTTCAGGACATCATCCGCAGGGATACGGGTATTCTGCGCACGCAGCTGACCCTTGATCATCGTCACCTCGCTGGCCAGTTCCTGCTCGGTGATGACATCGTCGTTGACGATGGCAACCACCCGATCCAGCAATTCCCCATTGCCCTGACCTGTCGCATCTTGCGCAGCCGTGCCATCCGCCGCCAAAGAGGGGGACAGGGGTAATATCAACAGCAGGGCGAACCCGGCCAGGGGAGGGAAGACAACTTTTCTCAGCACAATGGATTCCAGAAATTTTTCACAGTTTCGTAGTCATTCGTTCGTCACAGAAGACATGGAGAACGGCTGAATACCGCTGAACTCATGACGCCACGCTGTGATGTCACAAAAAAATATGTTTAATTATCGGGTTAACATCAACCTGACTCGCTATCGATTCGCACGGACTTTGGCCTGCAACTCTCTGTGTACCCCGTGCCTCTGTGGCGAATAGCGGCCACGACTCTTTTATCGATTGGGCGGCAAGCACCATCGCCCGTGAGGCATCAGCGCGCTAGGATATCACGCCCCAGCAGGCTTTCGACATCCCGCCCCACGCTGGACAGGCCCTTTAGCTCCAACTGGAACCAAAAGGTATCGCTCAACCGCTCTTCACTGACATTGACCCGATAGCGACGCTTCAAGGCACGGAAAATCCAGCAACAGCTCTCATATTCAAAACCGGCCACGCTCTCCAGCAGCACGGAATCCTGTCGCGAATATCGATGCCGGCCCAGCACGCTGAGGCCTTTCCAAAGCGGCCACATCAGGGAGATGTCGGTCTGTTCGAGGCGATCACGTTCGAAACGGTAACCCAGGTTCAAGGCGCTACGTGGACCCGGGCGATAGCGCACACTGGCATTGCCACGTGCCGTCTCGCTTTCCAACGCATCCCATTCCAGATTTAGACGGCTGCTGAGCGAAGATGTCCAGTGAGTGCTCACTTCACCCAGCCAGTTCGAGGCCGACTGCATCTCCACGACCTTGCCGGGCAGGGTGACTTCACGGTCACTAAAATAGAAAATACGACCCAGCGAGGCGCGGGCGAGTTCCCGTCCACCCTTATCGAGAAAACGGCTGCTCAGTACCGCGCTCAGCTGGTTGGCATCACCCATGCGGTCGGCGCCATTAAAGCGGTTGTCACGAAACATCTGGCCGATGCTGAGCAGCGGCCGGCTGCTGTCGAACACCCGCGACGCACCATTTTCGTCGACGATCAGTTCGGACTGATCCACGTAAGGCACATAAAGATAGAACAGACGTGGCTCCAGGGTTTGCAGGGTGGCACGGCCACCACCGCGCAGATTGCGCTCGAAAAACAGCCCGGAGTCCACACTGAACAGGGGCAGGTTGCGCCGTGGGCTTGTATCGCTGTCCGGCGCGGAGCGCTGCAGGGAATAGCGGGTGTGGCGAAAACCCAGTCGCGGCGTCAGGAAGGCCGCAGCCGATTCCATGGGCAGGGAGATCGACGGCTGGACATCGATACGGTTGCCGATGACACCGCCTTCGCGGTCGAAACGCACCAGTTCGGCACGCGCATCCAGTTCCAGCCCTCCACCGATGCGCAGGGTCGACATGTCCAGCTTGATCTGCGGCAGGCGGGCGTAGGGACGTGAAGTGAGCGGCCGTGACAGATCCAGTGTCTGATACTTTTGTACCATCACGGTGGCGCCCCAGTAAGTATCGCGGTAGCTCACATCGGCGCGACTTTCCAAGTGAGTGATGCTGGTGACATTGAGCTGGCTGCCGAAATCATTGAGGTATTCAGCGTCCGACACCCGCTGATAACGCAGGCTGGTACGCCAACCGGGGGCGGGATCACCGAGATGGTTGAAACTAGTCGCGCTGCGATCCCTGCCAAAGACTTTGTCTCCGGGCAAATAAGCAAATGTAATGTCGCCACGGCTTCGCGCAGTGAGATAGCGAAATTCGCCATCCCACAGCACACCACGCTTACTCATATATTTGGGCGTCAGCGTGGCATCTTTGTCCGGGGCGATGTTGAGATACCAGGGCAGGCTGAACTCATCACCAGAACGCGACGATTCACCGATAGTGGGCAGCAAGAAACCCGTCTTGCGGCCGGCCAGTGGAAAGCTCAGATAAGGTGTGTAAAACACCGGTACGCCCAGTAGCTCCAGCCGTGCATGATGGGCAATGCCCACATTCCCGGCCTGATCCAGCTGCAGACGGACGGCCTTCAGGCGCCAGAATTCATTGTCCTCATCACAGGTGGTAAACAGCGTGCTTTGCAGGCGCATCTGCTCAGGGCCTTCGATATACACTATATCGGCCTGGCCGCGCAGGTGTTTGTCCAGCAGCCAGAAGCTTGCCCCGCTGATCTCGCCGGTCTCGTTGCCCAAGGCCATGTCGGCCTGAGAGCCGAACAAGCGCCGCTCGCCGTGATGGTAGCGTACCTTTCCTTGCGCCTGCGCGGTCTCGCTCCCGGCATCGTATGTCACCTGTTCGGCAAACAGGCTCTGCGCGCCACGCTGTCCCAGCACATTCCCCCAAAGGCGATAACGACCGCCTTCAGCCTCAGCAGAATCGGCGCTAAAGTGCAGATTATCATCTGCCGAGGCCTGCGGCGGTTCAGCAAAGCGGGGTGCCGGGAGGCAGTACCGCCACTTTCCCACCTCGCTGGCCGCGATAGAAAGAAGAGACAGTCCCGGCAACAGGTTCGCCGCTACCAGCAGGATGATTGCGGCAGGCCGGTATTTCATTCGACGGCGGAAATTCACGCGCGGGACAACCCGCAAGACACACAGAATTCGACACAGAAAATCATGCCGCATATGTTAACCCGGATGTGGGAAAAAAAGGACTGAGGGCTAAGCAGCCTGCGCTTAATCCTCAATCCTGTTTACCTATACCTGAATCCGTGGCTTTAGGCCAAATCCGGCATGTATCGAAAATAAGTGTTTTAAGCAGACGGAGGAGAGGTTTGGTGGTTCCAAGTAAACGACAAACAGTACGGCATGGCGCTTTTTCAAAGACAACCCGACCGATCCAAAACACCCATGGAATAGATCGTTGAATCATTGTTGAGTAAAAACGGCTTGCCTGAAACACTTTGATAAAAAACAGGCCGTCAGCATGTTTTCAGCCGGCCACGCAACAAAACCGGCAAGATCTTGCCCGATTTTACTGGGGGAGGGTGCCGCCTAAGCCTGATTCTCAGTCTAACTTATTGAAAAACATAAATTAATAAATAGTGGCACAAAATTTGTATGTAGCCCTGTGGAGGATCTGCCCGAAACACTCATTGTCAATCGGGCAGTATCAGTTGTTCAATCCAAAATATGGATTCATTGTGGATTGCATATTATTTCTCCTGTAGATAAGCAGTGTTATTTCTTTAAATATCCGTGACACCCAGCACATCAGGGCAACTGCCGGGTCTTGAAAAAATCCCACAAATAATCCACAAGAACCACTGGATGGTTGACGCCATTGGGATATTGATGGCCGAGCCCGTCGATGATGATCATGGTGTAACTGTTGTTCTCACCCACGCTACTGTCCGCAAAAATGAAGTGACTGGTTGCCGTGCCGGACATACCCACGTCGGCATAGGTGTGCACGTCATTCAGTTGCAAGATGGTCAGCATGGGATCGACGACCATCGCTTCCAGTTCGGGCACGTCGGTCAACAAGGTTTCACTGAGCGGAAATTGGGCAAGATTGAACATGGACAGAAAACGGTCATCCTCGTTGCCGACGCTGAAAACAAATGAATGGGGCCGAACAGGCTGAGGAGGCAGGCCTGATAAGCCGGCGGCAGCGGCAATCGCGGCAAAACGATGGGACATTTCCTGGGACAGACGCGTGGTCATCCCGCCACCATTGGAAAAACCGGAGGCGTAAATGCGCTTTCTGTTGATGTTGTAGTTGTTCTGCATGAAATCCAGAATCTTGCTGATGAATTGTGTGTCATCCGCCAGCACATGATCCGCCAGCGCCAGTTTTTCCGCGGGCAGGTTCGCCAGTTCCGCGGGCGTGCATAAGGGCAGGCGCGAGCCGCCCAGATTGCCACCGGACCACTTGCTTTCAACGCGTACAGGGCATTGATTTCCGCGTGGGTCAGCGCATAGACGACGCCGTGCGCGGTTTTTCCGGCCTGCCTCGGCAGCGTGGCCTTGTCGCCAATTCTCAGGACATGGTTTCAGCACGGGCCATTCTCGGATTTCTGGGGACAACGCCTTTCAGTGCCAGCAGATCCGAGGCCATATACAGACCGTAAAAAAAGATACCGTGAAATTTTTCCCTTGAGTTGTCAGCTATGGCCAACCCTTTTCCCATTTTTTTTCAACGGTGAAATCGCCATGTCATCGGTCTGGCTGGGAAAGGATATTTCCAGGATGATACATCCGGTGTCTGTTTTGAAAGGCCCATGCACTTCACACGGTGGCCGGCTTGCGTACTCTCCAACTTCAAGCCAGCGGTTGAAGGATGCGTCATACAATCTGCCCTGGATGATAAAAATTTCTTCCGGGTACTCGTGCCAACGGGATCCGCAGGCGCTGGTGTCCGCACCGGGGTAAAAGCGGGTCAGACGGGTGTAGTCACCGGTTTTTTCGTCGACGGCCAGTGTCAGTTCTTCCGCAAGTCCCTGCATACCGGCAATGGGTGTCCAGAATTGCCGGTTTCTTACGATTAAGGGGTTCCAATAGGGTATGCTGGTTTTTGCCATGGTTTTACTCCGGGTGTTGATGTGAAATCACGAGAAGGTATTTGTTGCAGGCATTGCGGGGCGGTTGTTTGTCGGTTCCTGAACTAGTGTGGTGTAACGTATAAAGTGCACCTATCAGAGGCCCGCAAATGCCCCAAGACAAGGCGCAGTCCGCCGTTAATGGCCCCCTCCCTTAACAAGGACTGGAACGCAGGATTGGGGCATTTGCGGGCCTCCCTCCGGGCGC
>DRKN01000152.1 GCA_011051755.1 Gammaproteobacteria bacterium | reverse complement strand
GCAGGTTTCGCAAGACTGGCCCGCCGGGCTCGACAGATTGGTGTCTTTGTATAACATTTCACCCAGCGCGACCTTCGTCATACCCGACTCTCCCGGATCATCCGCCCCCCCTCCACCACAGGCCGCCAGCAACAGAACGACACACACACCGGCAAACACCCTCTGCTTTTTCATGGCTCAACCACCCAAATCAATTAATAAGGATTAATCCATTAAATCTCTATGGATTCTAGTGGTTGGTAACACAACAGAATGTGAATCAACCCACAGTTTTTCACCATTGGGCTCACACCGTTATCCATCATGTCACCGCAGCAGAACATGGGTTATCGTGTGGACATATGAGCATCATCACTGACAACAAACCAAATTTCCGGCAGCAAATCCTTCCACTACTGCTATTAACCTGTGGACTCATGATGGACTCCCCCCAGGCCGACACCGCCATACCCGCCGGCTGGCGGCTGTCGATGGACAATGATCTCATCGCCCTCAACAACCGCGATCAGGATTTCACCGGCGGCATCTCGTTCAATTACACCAGCGCCTCTCCCGCCTCAGGTCTGTCCAGCCCACCCTGGATCAGCCTCGATACCGTGCTCGGTTTCATCGAGCAAACAGCGGGCATCGAGACACCAGGAGGCACCCTCTACGCCACCGAGGCCGGCATGAGTGTCTTTACACCAGAGGACACCCAGAGCCATACAGTGCAATACGATGACCGCCCCTATGCCAGCCTGCTCTTTCTCTCCAGCAGCCGGCAAACCCTGTTGGCCAATAACCGGCAAACCATCACCCGCACCTTCACCCTGGGCGCCCTCGGCCTGGCCCTGAGCGCCAATGTACAGAATGCCATCCATCGCCCACTGGGCGTCGATCTGGCCCAGGGTTGGAAATATCAGATCTCCGCAGGCGGCGAACCCACCCTGCGTTACAGCCTCAGCCGGCAAACACGTCATTGGGCGCGCAAAGGCGCCGTCGGCCTCGATTACGATCTCAGCTCGACACTCAAAGGCAGTCTCGGTTACCTGAGCGATCTGGGCTGGGGCATCAGCGGCCGCCTGGGCCGCATCAGCAGTCCTTGGTGGAGCGACAACCCACTGCTGGAGGATTACGCCGAACGCGGCAGTATCCACGCCACACGCGGTGCATCGCGCCATCAATTCTATCTGTGGGGAGGCTTGTTTGTGCGTGCCCGCGCCTACAACGCCCTGCTGCAAGGCCAGTTCCGAGACAGCCCCGTGCGCTATTCACGCCCGGCACTATATCCCGTTATCGCCAACGTCTGGATCGGACTGGAATATGTGTTTGGTAGGGGCATTCGCCTGGGCTACAGCTGGCACGGCGAGACGGCGGAGGTCAGGCATGGCAAGGGCAGTCACGCCATGACCTGGGGCAACCTGAGCATTACAGGAAGCTGGTGATTGCCGCTTCAACCTGGATTAAATGGCAACGACAAACTTAACCGAATCCCCGAGTCACGGCCTGTAAAACCAAGGCCGCAAACACCCCCGCCAGCAGATCATCGAGCATGATGCCGAAACCACCATGCACCTGCCGGTCGACCCAGCGGATGGGCCAGGGCTTGAGAATGTCGAAAATACGGAACAGTACAAAACCGACGGCGATCCACAACCAGCCCGGTGGCGCAGCAATCATGGTGACGAGGTAGCCGGCGAATTCATCCCAGACAATGCCGGGATGATCATGCACACCGAGGTCACGGCTGGTGCGGTCGCACAGCCAGATACCCAGTAACGACACGGCCAACACGGCCAGCAGATAGCCCCACAGAGGCAACGGCGCGAGCAGCAGATAGAGCGGAACGGCGGCCAGGGTGCCGAAAGTGCCGGGGGCCACCGGCGCGGCGCCGGCGCCAAGGCCGAAGGCGAAAAAATGCACCGGGTTGCGCCACACGCTGGGCGGTGCGGTGTTACGACGCTTCATGCCCCGCCCCCTGCGAAGTGATCCCAACCGTGCGCTGGTGGCTCGCAAGGCACGCCTGCGGCATCCTGCCAGCGCTGGCCGGGTTCAGCGGTGATACGGCCGATGCGGGTGACCGGGCAATCCAGACCACCGCTCACGCTGAGGTCGGCATCGGCCGGCACGGTAAAACACAGCTCGTAGTCGTCGCCAGCGCTGACCGCCAGACGCCAGGGCCGGTCGATACCGCTGGCCAGTAGTGCATCGGAGAGCGGAAGGTGATCGATATTCAGCACCGCGCCCACCCCGCTGGCGGTGAGAATATGGCCGAGATCCTGGGCCAAACCATCGGAGATATCGATGGCAGCGGTGGCCAGACCGCGCAGGGCCAGCCCAGCCCCGACGCGCGGCGTGGGCCGGTGCAGACGTGTCAACAGGAAATCCGCCAGCGGGCCGGCGAATCCCCAGCGCCCCTGCGCGATGGCCAGCCCGGCCCCGGCGTCACCCAGACTGCCGGTGACAAAGACGTGGTCGCCGGGCCGCGCCCCACTGCGGATCAGGGCCTTTTGCCGCGGCACGAAACCCTGCAACTGCAAGGTGACACTGAGCGGGCCGCGGGTGGTGTCACCCCCGACCAGTTGCACGTTGTAACATTCGGCAAGGACAAAAAAACCCTCGGCGAAGGCCGCCAACCAAGCTTCGTCGGCCTGCGGCAGGCTCAGTGCCAGGGTCGCCCAGGCCGGTTCGGCGCCCATCGCGGCGAGGTCGCTGAGATTGACGGCAAGGGCCTTGTAGCCAAGATCGGTGGGCGGAATATCGGGGGCGAAGTGGACACCGCTGTGCAAGGTGTCGACGGTCACCGCCAACGACTGACCCGGCGGTGGTATCAGTAAAGCGGCATCGTCGCCGATACCCAGCGGCACATCATCACGCCGCACGCCGTGGTCGGCGAAGTAGCGGCGGATAAGGTCAAACTCATTCACAGTTTTTGAGATCGAGCCATCCGACTCAGGACGCCGGCTTTTTCTTGTCGGTATTTTTTTTACCCGTATTTTTCTTGCCCGAATAAAGGCTGGCACCGCTTTTCTTTACTGCGGTTCTTTCCTTTGTGGAGGGCTTTGTGGAGGGCTTTTTTGCCGGTGCTTGTGTTACGGCGGTCTTCTTTATGACAGTCTTTTTCGTGACAGCTTTCTTTGTAACAACCTTCTTTGCGACAGTCTTTCTTGCAGGGCCCCGTTTTACAGAGGATCCGTCGGCAGCAGGCCTGCCTATGCGCACCTCGGCGGCCTTTGCAGACGGCTTCGCCGCCTTCCCGGTTACCGCCTTTGCGGCGGCTTTTTCCAGGCTGCGTTTTTTGACGACTCTTTTTTTGATCGCCGTGCGGATGATGGGTGCGCGTTTCTGGCCATACTTACCCTTGCCCACAGTGGCATCCACAGGCGCGGCCGGCGCCGGAATCGGGCGGCTGTCGGCGGCCTGCTCCGTGCCACGCAGCTCGCGCGCCATGCCATCCAGAATGCCATTGACGAAGCGGTGCCCCTGTTCGGCACCGAACAACCTGGCCAGCTCCACGCCCTCATTGATGGCCACGCGATAGGGCACATCGAGGCGGCATTTCAGTTCGTAGGCACCGAGACGCAGGATGGCGCGCTCCACCGGATCCACCTCGGTCAGTGGCCGTGTGAGCAGAGGAACGATATAACCATCCAGTTCTTCACGCAGCCGGGGAATCTCGCGCAGCAGTTCGCGAAAATAGTCGACATCGACGCCGTCCATGTCATTTTCAATACGGAATGCCGCGTCAATATCGAACGGATCGCCATCGGTCAGCTGCCAGGAATAAAGCGCCTGCACCGCGCACTGTCGGGCCAGTTGACGGGCATTGCTCATCAGCCGAGGTTTTCCAGCAGATTGACCATTTCGATGGCCGACATGGCCGCCTCGGCGCCCTTGTTGCCGGCTTTGGTACCGGCGCGTTCAATGGCCTGCTCGATAGAATCCACGGTCAGCACGCCGAAGGCCACTGGCACATCGTGTTGCAGGGAGGCCTGCGCCAGGCCCTTGGTACACTCACCGGCCACGTAGTCGAAGTGCGGAGTACCGCCGCGAATCACCGCGCCGAGAGCGATGATCACATCGTAATCCCCGCTCACCGCCATGCGTGCAGCGACAATGGGCATCTCGAAGGCGCCGGGCACGCGCACCAGGGTGAGATCGCCATCCGTAGCGCCATGACGTTTGAGGGTATCGATGGCGCCATTGACCAGGCTGTCGACGATAAAACTGTTAAAGCGGGCAGCGATGAGGCCGAAGCGTTTGCCGTGCAGGGTCAGGCTACCTTCGATGGTTTTGATGCTCATGATCGTATTCCGTCTGGTTGTTCGTTCGTTGGGCGGAAAAGCACCCGGTTCAGCAATGTTTCATCCGTAGGAGCGGGCCATGCCCGCGAAATATGACTTTCTCGCCACAGAGGCATAATTAATTTGTTTTTCTCTGTGATAATCGGCCGTTTTATCGCGGGCATGGCCCGCTCCTACAAATACTGGCGCAATCTTCTCATGCTGACGCCGCAGCGTCACCGCCAATATATTCCACCACTTCCAGGCCAAAGCCGGACAGGCCGTGCATGCGCTTGGGCGCAGACAGCACACGCATCTTGCGCACGCCGAGGTCGAGCAGGATCTGGGCGCCGAGGCCGTAGGTGCGCAGATCCGGATTGGACTCGTGTTTACCCATGCTCTGGCCTTCGTCCTCTTCCTGATAGTGCGTGACACGCTGGATCAGCCCCTGCTCGCCCTCACTCTGCCCCAGCAGCACGATCACGCCCTCGCCCTTGGCCTCGATGAAGGACATGGCATCTTCCAACGGCCAGCTGGCATCGGAGCGTTTCATGCCTAGCACATCGGCCAGATAGTGCGGCATGTGCACGCGCACCAGGGTCGGCGTGTCACGCTTGATCTGCCCTTTCACCAGGGCGAAATGCACTTGACCGCTGATGCGGTCACGGTAGGTGACCAGACGGAATTCGCCGATGTCATTATGCATCGCGCACTCGGCCACCCGCTCCACACTGCGCTCGTTCTCCAGGCGGTAGCGGATCAGATCGGCGATGGTACCGATCTTGATATCAAACTCGGCGGCGAATTTTTCCAGATCCGGTCGCCGCGCCATGCTGCCGTCCTCGTTGAGAATCTCGACGATCACCGAGGCCGGCTCCAGTCCCGCCAGGCGCGCCAAGTCGCAGCCCGCCTCAGTGTGGCCGGCGCGCGTCAGCACCCCACCCGGCTGGGCCATGATGGGAAACACGTGGCCCGGCTGCACCAGATCCTCGGGCTTTGCATCCGGCGCCACGGTGGCCTGGATGGTCACCGCACGGTCGGCGGCGGAAATGCCGGTGGTCACACCCTCCGCCGCCTCCACCGAAACGGTGAAGTTAGTGGCATAGGCGGCATTGTTGTCATTGACCATCAGCGGCAGGCGCAACTGCTCACAGCGCGCCTGGGTCAGAGTCAGGCAGATCAAACCACGGCCATTGCGGGCCATAAAATTGATGTCCTCCGCCCGTACCTTGGCTGCGGCCATGATCAAATCGCCCTCGTTTTCACGGTCTTCGTCATCCATCAGGATGACCATCCTACCCTCGCGCATATCGCCGACGATTTCTTCGATACTGTTTAATTCCATACTTCGTCCCTATCAATCCAAGGAGCGGGCCATGCCCGCGACCTTTGTGACGACGCTGCTCATCCATCGCGGGCATGGCCCGCTCCTACAAATAATCTGTTTGTTCATGGTTTGATAAAACCATGCTCCGCCAACAGTGCTTCGCTCACCCCATCGGGAGCCGCCGCCTGCTCACCCAGCAGCAGGCGCTCCAGATAGCGGGCAATGATATCCACTTCAAGATTCACTCGCCGGCCCGCCTTGAAATCACCCATGGTGGTCTCCAGCAACGTATGCGGCACGATGTTCAGTTCAAACTCCGCGACCTCGACACGATTCACCGTGAGACTGATGCCATCGACACAGATGGAGCCTTTTTCGGCAATATATTTGGCCAGTCCGGCCGGCGCGCGGAGACGAAAACGCTTGGAGCGTGCATCCGGCCAGCATCGCAACACCTCACCCACGCCATCGACGTGACCGCTCACCCAATGTCCACCAAGGCGTGTGGTCGGCATCAGCGCCTTTTCCAGATTCACCCGTGCACCCGGCGACAGACCGCTTAAGGTCGTGCACGCCAGGGTCTCAGCCGAGACATCCGCAACAAAACTGTGCGTGTCGAGGCTCACCGCCGTCAGACACACGCCGTTGACAGCAATGGAATCACCCAGTGCCACATCGCCCATATCCAGCTGGCCGACAGCAATGGTCAGCCGTGCATCGCCTGCGCACTGTTCGAGGGTACGGATCTCGCCCACTGCCTGAATGATCCCGGTGAACATGTTTGATCTGCCTCCGTTAAGGGGGGGGGGGGCAAATATATCAGTAAAGCCGTGGACTTTCAGCCGTCTCGGACAACAAGGTTCAGATGATGGATAGCGGGCGTCCCGAATGATGGATAGCGGGCGTCCCGGTGCAGGGTTCCGGTGCAGGGAGTGGTACAGGACACCATCACCGACAAACCAGTCCCGGGCCTGTCGGGATGTCATTCAGCCTTATCGTCAGAGCGTCGAGGACTGACAGGGAAACAGACAACCTCCGGAGGTGCGCCGTACGCCATGCGATTGTTTACGACCGACTCCGCGTGGGCACAAAAAACGTGCCCACCCTACCTGCTGCTCTATTGTTTCTAAAAGTTTGCTAAAGATGACCTCGCTGCTCGATCACCTACATCATGTGAAGGCAATAACACTGGCACAGTGAACTGTACACGGCTTGCAATTGTGTTTTTATTACCCTTCTCTCCGCCGACATCGCCCCCCAGAATACCGGGCAGAACTTTTATCTTGGCTCCGCCAGACGATGAATCTTCTGCTGTAACTGCCACATCAAACGTAACATACCGTGCGTAATTATTTGTTCTGTTATCCCATATGGCATTATCATCGACACTCTTAGTATTACGCATAAGCCCGCCAGGATTTACAAAAGCATCATTGTTGTTTACTCTTTCTTGAGCGGCTTTAACACCCTCGACAATGGAAACAAGTGTTTCTGTTACAAATTCTTTTAGATCCATATTGCACCTGCAAAATAAGAAAATCACTTCTAACCAACATTTACAAAATAATTCGGCCGCAAGCCCCCGAGATTTTCGCTATGCGGTTAAATGCTGTTAAACCAGAATGCTGCTTTGAGCATTTTTCCCAGTTGTTATTGTAGCGTATATCGAAGAAAAACGAATTCTAGAGCAAGTAGGGTGGGCACGTTTTTTGTGCCCACGCAGGCACGCACGCAGGATAGTACAGTAGGTTGGGCAAAGGAGAAAAGCAACGTACCCAGAGGGATGCATAAATAATGTTAGGACTGCATCACTAACACCGGCTCGGCGCCCTGCCATGCCAGCTTCTGCCGCCAGACCTCGGGGTTATCATCACCGCTATTGAGAATGAGCACGGTCTTACCCTCCATGATGGCGTCGTGCAGCGTCTCGAGATATTCCTCCGGGATACCCATGCGTCGCAGACCAAGGGTGACATGGGTGACAGCGGCACCACCAGTCATCAGGCCGGCACCAGTAATCGCGCCAGCAATGGCATCGACGACGGGGCCGGCAATGAGTAGCGGGCCAACACCGGGTAACAACACCAGACCAGCCGTTCCCGCCAGTAGTCCACCCAGTGCACCCCACAACGCACCCTGCGTTCCCCAGACCTTGAAACGCTCCTTTTCGTCGCTGTAGGCAATGCCGAGCACGTCATCACCCTGTCCGCCAGCGCGGTGCAACACCGACACCTGATCCATGGGAAAATCGTGTTCGATCATGTCTTCCACCACGGTGAAGGCGCGATCCTCGTTGCCGAAGACACCGGCGACAAAATGATGTTTGTGTCTATTCATGACGATATCCCTTGAATATTTTTGTATTTTCTGTGGTGTAAACAGATACGCTGTTTGTCAGTTAAAAAACCGAACTCAGGCAACCCTCTCCCGTCGCAGCAGGCGATATGTCCATATTTTTACGGCATCGTTGATAAGGAACCAGCCCAACGCATAGGCCCGGATCCACAGTGCATATTCCCAACTAATGGCGGTGATGAAGAGGCCGTAGTCTGTCGGTTGATTGAATTTCATGATCAGCCCCTGCCTGAAAACAGCCAGCGCCGCTGGCTGAATAAAACCTCGGCCATCACTACCACCATGTAAATGACCAGCAGTGCATAGAAGACAGTAGGCCGGGACTGCCACAGATAGACCAACAACACACCCAGTGAAACCAGCGACAGTATCAACCCTGTCATGGGTGCGAATGCACGGATACCAATGACCCTGCGCAGCCGCCAGGCGGAGAGATTGATGGCGGCGAAGATCAGCAGAAAGGTGGCGCTGGCGAAGGAAGAGATCATGGTCAGGTCGCTGCTGTTGACGAACACCAGGGTCACGGCAGTGACGATGACCAGGCTCGCCCAGGGAATGCCGTTCTGCCGGCGGCGAAAACCAAACACCCTCGGCAGGGCCTGGCTGCGGGCCATTTCACTGCCCAGACGGGCGGTGCCGAACAGGGTGGCGTTGATCGCCGAGGCGGTGGAAAACAGCGCCGCCAGGCCGATGAGCAAAAAACCGGCCTGCCCCAAAAAAGGTCGGGCGGCCTCGGCCAGGGCGTATTCCTTGTAGCGGACAACCTCTTCCGGCAGCAGATTGCCCACCGCCACCAACGACACAGTGATATAGATGAATATCGTGATAAGGATGGACCACAGGATACCCCGCGCGAGGTTGCGCTGCGGATCCTGCATTTCGTTGACGGCATTGGGAATCAACTCAAAACCCTCGTAGGCGACGAAGATCAATGCCGTCGCCATCAAGACCCCGCCAATGCCCTGGTCGAATACCGGCAATACATAATCCTCCTTGATGTAGGTCAGCCCAATGGCGGCAAACAGCAACAGGATGAGCACCTTGGCAGTGACGATGAGCAGCTCGGCATTACCGGTTTCGCGCACGCCATAGAGATTGATACCGAGAAACAGCAACAGAATGAAGGACGCCAGCAGGTGCTGCATGGCGGGGTTGGTGGTGCTACCCAGCATGGCGGAACCGTAGATGCCGAAGGTGAAGGCATACAGGCCCATGGTACCGATGTAGCCCGCCAGCAGCAGCCAGCCGCCGATACCGGCGACGGTGGGATGGGTGAAAGCCTGCTCCAGATAGGTGAAACTGCCACCGTCCGAGCGATAGGTCAGCCCCAGGCGTGCATAGGACCAGCCGGTCAGCAGGGCGATCACACCACCGAAGGCGAAGGCGATGGGTGCGGCATGGCCCGCCTGCACCATAGCCAGACCGAGCACGGAAAAAATGCCCCCGCCCACCATGCCGCCCACCCCCATGGCGATGACCTGCTTGAGATCCAGTTTGCCATTCGCTCCGGTAGACATTCGTGCCGGCTCTGCTTGTTGTTTGATCACCCCGCCGCCGAGGCCGCGCTGTTCTACCCTGCTGTCTACTTTCTATGTGACCATTCAGTTCATCACCAAGGCACAAAGCTCACAGGGAAATGGGATATCCATTTGTGCGCACAGCGCGCACACTACACCTGCCCGTAGCATACGCTGTGTGCACGGATGGAAGATTTACTACGCTAACGGGCGATGTCGATACGGCGCGCCCGATAGGCCTTGGTGATCGGCAACGTAACGGTCAGCACGCCACGCCGGTATTTGGCCTTGGCATGGCCATCATCCACGGGCCTGGGCAGGGGAATAGCGCGCTCGAACTCACCATAGGCGCATTCCAGCAGATGATAACGGCCTTTCGTATCGCTGCGTTGCCAGTGCTTTTCGCCACGGATCAGCAGGCTATCGTCGATAACCTGAATATCGAAGTCGTCCGCCTCCATGCCCGGCGCCTCAAGACGTACCACAATCTCCTTGCCGGTTTCCTTGATTTCAGCCCCGAGCACACTCCAGCCAGGCGTCGCCGGTAGCCATTCACTGCCCTGCGCCTGCCAGTCATCCTCGCGTTTTTTTGGCGTAAAGCGGGTCACCGCCGTGCGAGCCCTGTCCCACAGACGGCTCCAGCCCTCGGTCACATTATCGAGGACGTTCGCAGTACGCTGCTTGATCGGGTTCAGTATTGCCATCATCCACCTCCTTTTTCGCAGTTTCTTATTTGAGGGCAAGCCACACATTGCCCGTGCTATTCTGATAGTTGGGGTTAAACGCTGGAATATCAATTGGCCCGGGGCTGTAAAATGTAGGGTGGACGCTGCCCACGCGGAATTGTTGGCATCTTACAGAGACGACTGGTTCAGATCTCTGCGACAATCAGGTCAATGGCATCCATAAATTCAGATCGATAATCTGCTCTTGTACGGCGGGGTATTTTCCGAATGGAATGACGATGGTGTACGAAGCTGGCCCAAAAGATCCGATTGAATATCGAGCAGATAGGGGAAGGTCTTTTTCTTTTGTAGACACTAGTGTGGTGTAACGTATAAAGTGCACCTATCAGAGGCCCGCAAATGCCCCAAGACAAGGCGCAGTCCGCCGTTAATGGCCCCCTCCCTTAACAAGGACTGGAACGCAGGATTGGGGCATTTGCGGGCCTCCCTCCGGGCG
>DRKN01000151.1 GCA_011051755.1 Gammaproteobacteria bacterium | reverse complement strand
TTCAATTGTCACGGAATCTTGAGATGTCGATTTGATAACTGCTGACATGGTGCGCCCCTTTGGTTTTCACTATAATAGGACATTTGGAGCCAAACTTACACATCATATTGAGAGCGCACCCTAACCAGATGTATTGATCAGAGTTCATGCTATACCTTTTTTCGCTAATTGTTTTTTGTTTCCCAAAAAATCACGGGTTTCCATTCAGTATTTTCCCGATAGCAGGAATACACCCGGCCATGAACAAGAAAAAAATATTACTCAGAATCCAGCTTAACCATCTAACGAATATCCGCCTTGCGCTGCTCGCGGCGTATGTAGGCGATAATATGCCCAACCTGTTGCGGTGAAACATCGGCAATCGGCGGCATATCACCAAAGTGCCAATGGTGCTGTTTGACACCGTCTTTTACCGCCCAGTGAAACGTCAGGTCCGCATGATGGCCCGGGCGGTAGACTTGGTGCACCAAAGGTGGCCCCTGATCGGTGCCGGATCCTTTTTCACCATGGCAGCGCGCACAGTGAGCATGAAACAGGGCCTCACCGTGCTGTGGATCGGCAACAAAATCAGTACCTGGTAGGTGTTGCCGTTGTTGAATTTGCTCAGGATCAAGCACATCACAACCTTGCAACATCACGCTGCCAGCAAGCAGAAACATAAAAAAACCAACTTTCATCATGCAACCTCCTAAGAATCACAATGCCGCCATGGGGTAAGCAGGGTGCGCAGTTTATGTGGAAGACTGCCCGTGATGGGTAGATATGGTTGCAACAGCGCTTCAACCTGCTGCTTGGCTGCTATCTGTACCTGAGCCCCACCCTTGCTGAGCGGCCAGGTGATTTCAGGCAGATCAGGCTCTATCACCACAACAGGGGCGCCACAACCACACCGGCAGTGGCGAACGGCGAGTGCCTGCTCGCTCAGGTACCAGGGGCGTTTGCGATAAAGCAACAGATAGAGAATTTCCACCAATGACCACGGTTGCTTCAGAGCATGCGCCAGCCCGTCGGGGCCTTCACGGCAAACCGATGTGTGGTGAACGATCAACGCATCGAGTTTATGCCGGCAACAGATCGCTTCGGTAGAGGCCAACTCAATCGTCGCACCGTCGCTAAATAACTCTCCATCGATCTCCACCGGGCGATACAATACCGGCATGGCGGCGCTGGCCATGATGCGGGGCGCCAGCTCACCCGACGAGAACAACGTCTTCCCCCCTTGGGTCAGATTAGTCGCAAGGGAGTAAAATGGGATCGGACAGGTTTCGAACGTCTGTGTGGCAAGGTTTCTACGGATGAAATCGATGGCCGCTCTGTTACCTGAAATACCCGTGTAACCCCTCCCCTTGTGCACTGCCATCTGCCAGATAAAACGTGACAAGGAATCAGGAGTCCAATACTCGCGTGTTTTTACCTTGGCAATGCGCTCCGCCCATTGGTGCAGATCGGTACCACTGGCATAAACCCCGCCTACCAAGGCACCTGCGCTACAACCTGCAATTGCACCGATCTCGATACCCAGCTGTTCCAATGCAAGTAAAAATCCGGTGTGGGCGAACACCCCACGCCCACCACCGGAACTCAATACCACACCAACCTTTATTGCTTTACTCATGAATTAAACCAGCACTGAAGAGTCGTGACAAAAACAAGAAAATGGGCTTGTGTCGCCAAAGTGGGTGACAATGTGCGCTGAACACAAACAGGCGGGATCACGGATCATGACAGTTCACCTCTTTACATTTGATTTCTTACATGCTGTTGCCGTCATCATTCCCCAAAACCAGTTGACCTTGTAGCCATTAATTTCTATATCATCAAAAAAACCTGACGAAGACAGAAGCTGATAAAACTCTTTTTTTCTATAGGTTTTGAAATGCGCTTTATTAAAGACGCGCAGAAACAAGTCACATATTTGACAGGTTATATAATCATCACACCAATCGGTAATTACCACTCTTCCTGTTGGCTTGAGGACTCGTACCACCTCTTTAAGGGCAAGAAGTGGTTCGCGAATGTAGTGGAACACACTGCAAAATACGATGACATCAAATGTCTCGGTGTCAAAGGGAAGTCTTTCCGCCCAGCTTCGTTTGATATGAACTTTTTTTGACAATCGATTGCCGGCGATATCGAGCATTTCCTGGGTGGGGTCAACACCGGCTAAAACAGCATCGGGATACCTCTTTTCTATTGCGGCGAGTAAAGCACCTGTTCCACAGCCAATATCAAGCAAATGCTCGCCCGAATGGAGTTCAATTTTTTTCAGTGTTTTCTGAAGGGTTGCCTCAACATAAAAACTCCACTTGTCGTCATATTTCTGTGCCAAGTGGGCATACTCTTTTTGCACGGAATTTTCATGGTCGTTTTTCAAACCAGCACCTCGTTTCGTCATGTCATGTTTCAACATCGTGCATATTCCTTCGCTCTTTTTCGAGAACAACCACAGGCAACCCTGTAAATCGCTTCACTAGCGCGTGATATGTGCCATCGCTTCACGCGCATCGAGTTCACGCGTCCCATTTCCGGTGCGCAAGAAATATCTGGATGTATTCCCATCCCGCAAATAAACAGGCTCAACGGCAGACTCAACAATGACTCGACAGACATCCTTACTTTCTATTTCATAAAACACACAATGGATAAAAGAACACATGTCCACACCTATCCGGCTTGTTACAATATCCGTGATACAGAGTTCGAAACCATCTCTGCCCTTGCTTTTTAGCGTTTTATAGTCATGTTCCAGACCGACAACCTCACCCTCATCGTCCACACCAATCAGTAGGCTGCCACCACGATGATTCATAAAACCAACCAGCGTTCTTGCAATAACCATTTCGAGTGCTTTATTAATTTTACCCTGACGAAAATCCCAGCGTACTGACGACTTGAATTCCAGGTGTTCACCCTCGCCATCTTTTATCAGAGCGGGTAGATCCTCTGCCAGTTCCTTTTCCAGGTAGTGCACTGTCCGCTGCTGCCTGACGAGCGCCAGATGATAGATGGCGAAGGCTAAGCCGATGCCACCACCAATGAAGGAAAAAACCAGACTCATCGGCACCATCTCCAGGACAAAGGTCGAGTCAAGGCGGGAGAGAAGAAAGCGCCACAAATTTTCATCGCCAGCAGCCAGGTCATGGCGAAATTCAAACCAATAGACGATTTTGGTAACCGGGTGTAACACAACGATACCGATGAAGGCGCCAACCAATGTGTGAAATACGATCTCGCGAAGTTTTTTTGGAAATAGTTTCATGCTATTTATCCAAGCGTTTTCCATGCACGCTATTCATGGATACAACACTCCCCACGGCACCAGATACAGTGGCAGTCGATATGATCACAGGTGACATCTTTGCGCAGACTTTTGTAGCGATATCTGGCCCAGGGATCCAGTAGACGTTTGGGCCAGGATGGTTGATACTGCCGTCGCAATGCTTCGCGCAAATTTGGCGCGGAGATATAACGATGCAAAAACCAGCCATAGCCCCGATTTCCCAACAGACTGAACAGGGCCCGATTGACGACCGAAGTCTCCATTTGTGGTTGCAATTCCCGCTGCCAAAGCACATCATAATCTTCATTATTCAGTAGACTTCGGGCGGCCAGCACACCCGATAAAATGGCCAGACGCATACCGAAACCCCATAGCGTGTCCTGAAATCCAGCCTGTTCTCCGACCAGGGGATGTGGGCCGCTACGGGCACTTTGCGGAATGTGGAAATTACCGCTACCACCATGAGGACGAGGGTTTTTCATCGTCAGACCGACCAGGCGCTGAAACGCCTCCAGGGTTCGCTGCACGTAAAGCTTTTCCTGTTTGAAGCCGGAAAACATGCAGCTTTTCACCGTGCCCTTGCCATTCATCACCAAGAGATAGGCATAACCTTTGGGCGCAAGATCATTGTCGCAAATGACCCAATAACCATCCGCCATGTCGGTCTCAAAGTGATAGCCGACGGCAATGGCATCTGCGGCCCGTGGGCCGGCAGCAAGGATGCCTTCACCTGCCATGTGGCGCAGGCGGCTGTTGAAATGCACTTCCACACCCAGTGCCCGGGCCTGTCTGAGCAGGGCGCTGTCAAGCGTATCGGGGCCGGAACCGCGCTCCACGAGATAGAACAGTGTCTCGTCACTGTTGATTTCATAACGTTTACCACTGGCATCGAAGGCACTGCCATTGCGTCCAGGCACGGCCGTGAAATCCGTCGTCAAACCCAGATTTTTCAGTACGTTCAGTACGTCTTCCCGGGTGGTCCAGTTCTCCAGGCCCTGAAAATCGCCACCGAAGCGGTAACCCACCGCTTTGTGGGCTTCATGCACGATCACCCGACGCCCCGCATGGGCCAGGGTAATCGCTGCGGCCAATCCAGCCGGACCAGCACCCGCGATTTCCACGGCAGCTTCAGGGTGTGTATTATTTTTTGTCATTCAACTTATCCCTGCTTGCGTCTCACATCACAGCTACCTGGCTACAAGTGTCCCGCTGAATCAGTGCCGGTGTTTATCGTGACTATCGTCCGACTTGCCATGCCCGCCATGCATAAAAAAATGCACACCGACACAGGCCAACAACAGCACTATCAATAACCAATATTCCGTTAACCACGCCATCATTTTTTCCTCATTCAAGCGTTGCTGGATAATCCCGACGCGCCGGCCCGACATACAGTTGCCGGGGCCGGCCGATGCGCTGTTGCGGTTCGGCGATCATCTCCATCCACTGCGCGACCCAACCCGCTGTACGGGCGATGGCAAACATCACCGTGAACATATTGGTGGGAATACCCAGCGCCTTGTAAATGAGGCCCGAGTAAAAATCCACGTTGGGATAGAGTTTGCGTTCGATAAAATAGTCATCCTTGAGTGCGGCCTCTTCAAGCGCCAGTGCCAGCTCGAACAATGGCTCATTGGGATCCCCCAGTCTTGCCAGGACTTCGTGACAGGCCGCGCGTATGACGCGTGCCCGGGGATCGTGATTTTTGTAGACACGGTGACCAAAACCCATCAGACGGAAAGGGTCGTTTTCATCCTTGGCCTTGGCAATATAATTGGGTACGTTTTTCACATCACCCATCGCCTCCAGCATATTCAATGCGGCTTCATTGGCGCCCCCATGGGCCGGCCCCCATAGCGCCGCAATGCCGGAGGCAATGCAGGCGAAGGGGTTGGCGCCGGAACTACCCGCCAGACGCACGGTGGAGGTGCTGGCGTTTTGCTCATGGTCGGCATGCAACATAAAAATAAGATCCAGGGCCTGTTCCGCCACCGGATCGATGGGATATTCCTCGCTGGGCACGGAAAACATCATGTGCAACAGATTGGCGGCATAACTGAGATCATTTTTGGGATAGACCAGCGGTTCGCCAATGGAGTGCTTGTAACAGGCTGCGGCGATGGTGGGCATTTTGGCGATCATGCGGTGGGCGGCAATCTCGCGGTGGCGGGGATCGTGAATATCGGTGGAGTCGTGGTAAAAGGCCGATAGCGACCCCACCACCCCGACCATGATCGCCATCGGATGGGCATCGTGGTAGAAACCATCATAAAAACGCCTCAGGCTTTCATTGATCATCGTGTGACAGTCAATCGTGCTGGTGAAGTCGTCGTGTTGTTGCGCAGAGGGCAGCTCACCATACATCAGCAAATAAGCGACTTCGAGAAAGGTGCTGTGCTCCGCTAACTGTTCGATGGGATAGCCGCGGTAAAGCAACACCCCCTGCTCGCCGTCAATAAAGGTCACCGCGCTGCGGCAGCTGGCGGTGGCCAGAAAACCGGGATCAAAGGTGAAATAACCCAGTTCACGGTAAAGATTACCGATGGGGATGACGGCTGGACCTTGCGTCCCTTTCAACACGGGTAGTTCCAGCGTCCTGCCACTGGCCGGGTCTGTCAGAGTGAGTTTTTGTGTCTTTTCTTCTGTCTTTTCTTCTGTTTTTTCTTTTGTCTTTTCGGGTGTCTTTTTTTGTACCATTTTGCGTTCTCCTATTGGCCGAGGGTTTCACGAAGCTGGGCGATGGATCGTGCCAGCGCCACGGATTCCCCAGAGGTCAGGGGTAGTTCAATCACCCGTTCCACGCCGTTGCCCGCCAGTATGATCGGGACACCCATGGCGATGTCACGTTCACCGTACTCACCGTCAAGGATGGCCACGCAGGGAAGAATACGCCGCCGGTTACGCGCCATCGCATCCACCATGGCGGCAACGGATGCCGCCGGCGAATCATAGGCACTACTGCTCTCTTTCAGTGCCAGAATCTCCGCCCCACCCTGGCGGGTCTTTTCGATCACACGGTCAATGGTCTCGGTATCAAGGAACTGACTGATGGGAATACCATTGATACCGGCGTAACGGGTCAGGGGCACCATGGCGTCACCATGACCACCAATCACCAGGGTCGCGATGTCTTTTACGGAAAAACCCGTTTCGTGGGCGATGAAACTCGCCATGCGGGCGCTGTCCAGCACGCCGGAAAGGCCCAATACACGATGCCGTCCCCAGCCGGTCTGGCGCCAGGCGTGATAGGTCAATACATCCACCGGATTGGTGACGATCAGCAGCAAGGCGTTGGGTGCATGGCGCATTACGTTGTCCACCGCTTCACGCAAGACCCCCAGGTTGGCATCCACCAGGTCGCTGCGTGACATCCCCGGTTTTCTCGGCAGACCAGCGGTGAAAATCACCAGATCCGAGTCCACCATGGCGGCCGGATCCGCCCCGCCACTGACCCGGGTATCAAATCTGAACAATGGCGCCGATTCCTGAATATCGAGCGCAATGCCCTTTGCCTTTCCCGCCTGTCGTCCCAGTAAAACCAGTGCGCGGCACAACTCTGTCTTGGCGATGATCTGGGCGGTGGACTCCCCTACCCGACCAGGCCCGATAATGGTGATTTTTTTCATGGCATGCCCCTCTGTTTCAACCTGTCAGCCGCTCCATATCAATATGCCCGCATGGGCACTCCTGGGCGCAAATGCCGCACCCTTTGCAGTAATCATCATCAATCCCGTAGCCCCCGGCTTTTTTGATCACCGCCGCATCGGGACAAAAATGCCAGCAGTTGTCACACATGAAACAGACACCGCAGCTCAGGCAACGCCTGGCTTCATGTGTGGCATCATCGTCAAGCAGGCCTGTCTCCACTTCATTGAAACCATCAAGTCGTTGCTCACTCACCTCACCTTCATGGCGGGATTGTTTTGGGTAGTAGTGCAACGACATCTGCCGGAAGGTGATTTGTGCTTTTTTATGGGTATCGAAAACAAACGGCTCGCCCTTCAAATCGGCCATGATCGACATCGCCGCCTGGTAGCCGCTGCCCACGGCGGTAGCCGCCAACTTGGATTTGCTGACTGCATCACCGCCGAGCCAAACACCGTCCGCTTGCGTGGATTGACTCAACTGTTCCAGCCCCTGCCAATCCGTCTCCTGACCGATGGCGAAGATGGCCAGGCCGGCGGGCACAAATTCTTCCGTGCCATCAAACAGCACAGGATTGAAGTCGCCATGCCGGTCATACACTTGATCCACATGGGCGATTTCAATACCGGACAAATGCTCACCACTGCGCACCAGACGACGTATTCCGGCACGATAAATAAACTGAACACCCTCGGTTTCGGCCTCGATAACCTCCTGCAATGATGCCGGCATTTCAGTACCCAATTCACGATGATGATTGCCGTGCGAGTCTTGTGCGCAGATCACGGTCACTTCAGCCCCCAGGCGCCGGACGCAACGCGCCACGTCGATGGCCGTATTGCCGCCACCCACCACGGCAACGTGTTTTGGCTTCCGTTCAGACAAAAGTGCAATTTGTTCACCACGATTGAGGCGGTGGAGAAATTCGAGGCCACTCATCACGCGATGCCTCGATGATTCTTTGCCCGGATATTGGCGTGGCCGTTGGCTGCCGATGGCGAGAAAAACAGCATCGAACTGATCACGCAGATCGCTCTCGCTGATCTCTTTTCCGACCCGGCTGTTGAGACGCAGTTCAATGCCCAGTGCGAGAATGGCGTCGATTTCACTCGCCAATACCGGCTTAGGCAAACGGTAATCAGGAATCGCGCTGTACAGTGTGCCGCCGGGTACTGCTTGCGCATCAAAGATCGTCACTGGATAGCCGTGCCGCGCCAATTGAAAAGCACAGGAGAGGCCGGCCGGGCCAGCGCCCACAATTGCCACTCGCTGGGTTTGCGGCGTGTCGCAAACGGGTTTGTGGCTCCATTTACGTGTTATGGCCCTGTCGCCGAGATAGCGCTCCATAGCGTGGATATTGACGGCGCTGTCGAGATGTTTGCGATTGCATGCCGATTCGCAAGGGTGATAACAAATGCGCCCCAGGGTTGCTGGAAAAGGGTTGCGTTCGGTCAGTTTTCGCCATGCCGCCTGCCACTGCTGCTCCGTCGCCAGGGCCAACCAGGCCTGGATATCTTCAGAGGCCGGACAGGTCTGACTGCAGGGCGGCCATTTATTCCGGTAGACGGGTTGCCGGGTGCGCCAATCACCGCTGTGATAGGCATTACTGCTGCCGGGTTCGATATCGAGTTCAGGTGCCATTTTTCACCATTTCCGAAGTCGGTTTGGAAGGCGCGTAACCCCCTCGACCGTGGCGCATGCCCTGCATCGCGCGCGCTGTGTCCCATTGCGTATCGGCATCAAGCAAGCCATAGCGGCGAATGCGGGCATCGGCCAGGGCTTGCAGATGACGCAGTTCCACCGCCCCCGTTTTGCTGCCAAACAGATGATGGAACACCGACTCGATCACCTGCGGAGTCAGGTCGCGGCCACCCAGGCCACCGATCACACTCTCCACCGGCATCATCATGCCCGCTTGGTGCAACGCTGCTCGCAGTTCGCTGGCAAGGATGCCACCCGCGCCGATACTGATGGCCTTTTCCAACACGATAATGCGCTGCACACCGCTCAGATACCGGGCCAGTGCCTGTGCCGGGAAGGGGCGAAAACAGCGTAGACGTAACGCACCCACTGCCTGCCCTCGGTCACGTAGTTTATCCACCACATCGCGTACCGCGCCCATCAGTGAACCCATCCCCAGCAACGCGGTTTCAGCCCCGTGCAGACGATAGGCCTGTAGCAGTCCCCCATGGGCGCGACCAAACCGGTCATCGAATTCGGCATCGAACGCCTCGATCACCGGCTGGGCATCTTCCACCGCCGCTTGCTTGGCGCTGCGGTACTCCTGATAGTTGTCCGCTTCGCTGCCCCCACCCAAGGTCATCGGATTAGCGGGATCCAGGGTGCGGGCAAAGTGAAACGGGGGCAGAAAGTCATCGACTGCCGCCTGTGTCGGCAGCTCCACCGATTCAAAAGTATGGGTGAGGAAAAAACCATCCATGCAGACCATCACCGGCAGTTCGCAGGCCTCGGCAATACGGTACGCCTGGATCAGCGTATCCACCGCCTCCTGGTTACTCTCGACATAGAACTGAATCCAGCCCGCATCACGCAGGGCCATGCTGTCCTGATGGTCACTAAAAATATTGATCGGTGCGCCCACTGCCCGGTTGGCGCAAACCATCACCACTGGCAAACGTAATCCGGCAATGTTGTAGAGCACCTCGGTCATCAACAGCAGGCCCTGTGAGGCGGTGGCGGTAAAGGCTCGCGCCCCGCCGGCGACCGCCCCCAATACGATGGATGCGGCGCCGAATTCGCTCTCAGCATTGATGAACTCTGCCGCCAGTTCACCGTTGGCCACCTGCTGCGCCAGGCCTTCGATAATATGGGTCTGTAGGGTGATGGGATAGGCAGCCACCACCTGTGGCCGGCACAGACGCACGGCTTCGGCTACGGCTTGTGAACCTTCCAGCAGTTGTTTCATGCCACGACCTCCTCGGCTTGCGTAATAAATCCGACCCCTTCACGCAAGGCAGCAATATTGGCTTTGATCAGCGTTTCACCTTTGCTGGCCAGGAGCTTCGTTACCGCCTGCTCCAGCGCACCCAGACTCACCCATTCGGTGCTCGCCGCTAACGCACCCAATAACACCGTATTGGGCAGTGAGCGACCTAAATGGCGCTCGCCGAGCTGGCTGGCCGGCAGACAGATCCAGCGGAAATCACGGCTCTCACTATCTGGATTCTGCTCGCCGTTGAGGATGATCAGGCCACCCCGCTTCAGCCCCCGTAACAACGCTTCAGAGCGCAACAGGCCGGCATCCTGGATCACCACTGCATCCGGTGCATACACCTGGTTATGGGCTCGAATCATCGTGCTGCTGATGCGTACATAGGCCTCGACTGGCGCACCACGCCGTTCGGAACCAAATTTGGGGAACGCCTGAGACTCAAAGCCATCCTCAAAGGCTGCCAGCGCCATCAGTGCCGCTGCCGACACCGTGCCCTGACCGCCGCGACCGTGAAAACGGATTTCATGAAAAACAGACATTTTCATCGCCTCCTTATGAGTTGTCGCCTTCATTCTCACTCGCCACGCGGCAACCTAAAAACCAAATCTGATAGAGAGAAATAAGGATCTGCAACGCCCACGACAATCCCAGCAAACCACCGGCGATGATCACCGTATAGGCGTAGACCGGATCCCATTTGGTGAGAAACCAGGCGCTGATATCAGAAAAAATAGCGACAAATGGCAACAGTGTCAGCATGTGCTGAAACCAAGCCGGAAGCAGGGCAAAGCGAAAAACCAACCCAATGGCAAGAGCGACCAGGGCGATACCAAACAAGTGGATATGCGACACCTTCATCAGGCTGTGCAGCGAGACACCGGTATCCACATTGGCCACCTGTTTGACGCCTTCGTAACTGGAGAGATCGGGAATCTGTAAGCCCGAAGCCGCGCTGTGACACAGCACACATCGTTCATCGAACATGGGTTTTATGACACGCTCATAGCCCTCTTCAGGCGCGCCCGATTTCAACCACTTGACCACATGGTTGCGGTGCTTCGTCTCGATGTAACCGGCCATGGAACCCCGCAACGCCGACTCCAGCCGTGTACCGCTACGGTTGCCATAGTAGTTCTCGGCGATATCCTCCACCGACAACCCCGGCTTGCCGTCGATACCTTCAAAGCTGGTATAAAGATAAGCCAGCGCCATGATGTAGGCGAGTCCAGCCAGAAACAGAAACGATGTATAAAGTAATTTTTCGTTGAGGGTGCAATCATAAAAACGGCGTGGCCGGGTGGCCGGGCATGTTTCCGCTGGATGTTTTTGATCCATTACCTTCACTCCAACAATTCAAAAGTACACACACGATAGAAACCGGAAAAACAGTGAAATTCATCCACCTGTCGAATCATCTTGCCTTGCCTTCGTGCATGTTCATCCAACATCGCGGTCAAATCCACCTGCCAAAAACTGTCCAAAAACGGCTCCAGCCGCTGCAATACGATACGTGTGGGCCAGAACCGCCACAGCAGATGTTTTTTAGGACAAGTCCCATACTCGGTAATAACAAAACGGCCGCCGGGCCGTAATATCCGAATGGCTTCACTCAGACTACGTTCACGCGCATCAGGCGGTAGTTCATGCAGTAGGAAAAAAATCAAAACAGTAGCAAACAGATCGTCACCATAAGCAAGAGACTCCGCATTCATCCGCGTACAAAGCAGACGTTTTTTTTCCGTATCTACCAGCTTGTTACGTGTTGCGGTTAACTGTATGTCAGCGACATCCATGAGATAGAGTTCATCATCCATCACCTCAAGCAGAGAAGGCGTCAAGCTCCCATAAGCGCAAGTGAGCTGTAAAAACCGTCCCGGTGGCCGATCTTTCATACAGTCGCGTAACGCCCGGTGAGAGAGTTTCCGGTATTGCCCAAAGAGAATGGCATTGATAATCGGCTGATGGTCAAAAAACCAGACACCCCAGGGCCAGAGATAAGCCCACCAATAGTGCCGCACCAGATATTCTGGTTTTCCATCGAGAAAACGACGCCAGATGCCCCCGGATAATTTATTTTTTTTACCTTTTTCTACGGACATGCCATCCATGTGTCATTCACCCCGGTTTTTGATTTGCCAACAAATAATCGACCAGCACATCGATCTCTTCGACGGTCAATTTCCCTCCATAGCCAGGCATTGCGCCTTTGCCCGTAGTGGTGATATTACGCAGGGTTTCAGCATCACCACTCATGGCATTGACTGCTGGCCCTGATTTCTTTTTATCAATGGCGTGACATAGCAAACATTTTTGTTTAAAAAGTGATTCTGTATCCGCTACTTCAGCAGCAAATACAGAGACTGCCGGGCTAAAAAAAAGAACAGCGGAAAATAGTGATTTACGGTTTTTCACCATAGCCATACGACTTTCTCCTTTATTTAAAAAATACAGTTTGGTCGGGTAGGCAGGCTTTATGTGCCCACCCTACCGGACTCAAAATCCTCGCAGCCGAATTGCTCGTTCCACCCGCTTGATCGCCAACTCATAAGCAGCACGACGCATATCCACCTGCTGTTCTTGAGCCAGATCGCGCACTGTGTCATAGGTGTAAGAGAGTCGTTTTTCCAGGCGGCTCAACACCAGCTCCCGTTCCCACGGAAATTGCTGAAGGTTCTGTACCCATTCGTAATAAGATGCCAGCACCCCGCCCACGTTGGCCAACAGATCCGGAACGATGACAACGCCTCGTTGTTGCAGCTGATCATCCGCCCGGTGGGTCACCGGCATGTTGGCGGCTTCCACAACCAATTTCGCCTGGATGGCATCGGCGTTGTCGCAGGTGATGGTGGCTTCCAGTGCCGCGGGAATCAAAATGTCACAGGGGAGTTCGAGCAGCTCGGCATTGCTGACCGGTGCGCTATCCACCAAGCCTGACAGCACCCCGGTTTCACGCACATGCGCGAGTGCGAGACCGATATCAATCCCCTTCTCAGAAAAAACACCACCGTGAACATCGGAAAGGGCGATGATTTTGTATCCCTTGTCCGCCATACCGATGGCCGCATGGGAGCCGACATTGCCAAAGCCCTGAATGACGACCCGGCTCTGCCCGGGGGCAAGCGCCATGTCAGTGGCCGCCCTGTGAGCCAGGTGGGCCACACCATGACCCGTCGCCTCGAGCCGCCCGGCACTGCCCCCCAGTTCCACGGGTTTGCCGGTGACAACGGCCGTTCTGAATCCGTGGCTTTTGCTGTATTCATCCAGCATCCACGCCATTACCTGCGGATTGGTGCCGATATCCGGCGCAGGGATGTCTTCATGCACACCGATGATCGGCGCCATTTTCTGGCAAAAACGCCGAGTCAGCTCCTCCCGTTCAGTATCGTTCAATTGTCCAGGATCAACGGCGATACCGCCTTTGGCGCCGCCAAAGGGAATATCCACCAGGGCCGTCTTCCAGGTCATCAGCTGTGCCAGCGCCCATATTTCGCCCATGTTGACATCGGGGTGAAAACGCAGCCCTCCCTTGAACGGCCCACGGGCATGGTTGTGCTGCACACGGTAACCCTGAAAGGTATGCAGGGTATTTTCACCGTTGTGGCGTAAAGTGACCGGCACGGTCACCCGTGTCTCCCGAAACGACGATAACAACAGTTCCCGCTGTGTCCCTTTCAGCTTGAGACGATCAAACGCCCGCTTGAGGAAATGGCGCTGAGTCTCCTGGCAGATACATTTTTTATCCGTCACTGCTTTTCTCCTTGACCATCAGCGCACCCACACGTTTTCCCGATGCAGTCCTTTTCGTAAAGGTCGTCCCGTCGCAACGGTGTGGTCAACGGCTGATGCGCGGAAGCGGTCAATACCTGATAGACGTTGGTGCTGCCCTCGTCAAAAAAGTAGGCGCAGCCCGCCATGTAGAGGCGCCATACCCGATAAGTGGCCTCGCCCACCAGTGCCATTGCCTGCTGCTTATTGCTCTCCAATGCCTGCACCCAATGGCGCAGGGTCAGAGCGTAGTGGTGGCGCAACCCTTCCACATCGATGATCTCGAAACCGGCCCGCTCCATGGCGTCCTGTACATCGCTGATACGCGCCAGCTCGCCATCCGGAAAGACATAACGATTCATGAAGCGGGTAATCGGTGTATCCCGCCAGCCCGTGTCGTTGGTAATACCGTGGTTGAGAAACAGCCCGCCCGGTTTGAGCACTTGCTTGATGATGTCGAAATAGAGCGGGAAGTTGGCCACCCCGATATGCTCAAACATGCCCACGCTGACGACCCGCTCGTAGCGGGATTCGCTGGGCAGGTCACGGTAATCACGCAACTCAATACAAACCTGCTCCGCCAAGCCCTCACTGCGCACCCGCTCGATGGCATAGCGATATTGCTGCTCGCTCAGAGTGATTCCGTGCACCCGCACGTCATAGTGCCGGGCGGCCCAGATGGCCAGGGCGCCCCAGCCACAACCAATATCGAGCAGTTGTTGACCCGGCTCCAGACGCAGTTTACGGCAGATATAGTCCATCTTTTCCTGTTGGGCGCTGGCCAGCGACTGGTCTTCATCACGAAAATAGGCGCAGGAATAGACCATCTCGGGATCCAGCCAGAGGCGGTAAAAATCATTACTGACATCGTAGTGATGGGCGATGCTCTGCTTGCTATTGTGGTGTTGCACCGCTCTCCCATCACGAACGGCCGGTGTCCGGTGCCTCGGCAAGCGCAATGCCCGCAGCAACACCTGCCACTTGTCCGGCCAGGAGAAATGCAGTTCGCGTGCATGCTGCGTCAGGTCAAACAGGCTCTCCATATCACCCTCCAGATCCAGCTCCCCGGCCAGATAAGACTCGGCAAGACGAACCAGATCCTGATGCAATACCAGATGACGCAGCACCGAGGGGTGGCGGACAAGCACGGTGCAAGGGGCATTGACTTCGCCGTAGATGCGCTCACCATTCCACAGACGCACTGCAACCGGTCCTTCATAGCCAGCCAGGAGACGCTCCAGGATCTCCCGCGCCGCAACGCTCACTGCCTCGTCTGAGGTATCCTGGTCAATGCTCGACGAACACCCGGCGAGCTGTGTTTGTTTTGTCTTTTTCTGTAGCATTTTCAGCACTCCTTTTAATCTAAGGGTTTAATTTCCCGCAGCTCACCTCAAGCGCCTATTTTTGATGCCGCGAGTGTTACCCCAACATGGCTGCTGCCACTGTTGATGGAATAATCTCGTAGGGTGGGCACCGCCCACCAATGCGGACTGCCAGAGCGGTAGGTTGGGGTGAGGAACGAAGCTCAAACAAACAAAACCGCACACGACAAAACTCTCGGCATGTTGAGGCTCATCCCAAGCGACGAACTGCGGCGGATAAGCGGGTTTTTATGGCGCATCCTTAGCGCCGTTAATGAACTTCCCCGGAAGCAGTTGCTCAAGAAGTTTTTGCTCGCTATCGCCAGCCGAAAGAAACATGACACCGATACCTTTATCTCCGCTATGCACCACCCAGCTGTGCAAACAGCCATGGGGGGAAAACTCAATCTCCACCACCGAGCTTGTCGATATAGCCTGTGCTGAAAGCTGAATAAACATGCCTTCGCTGGAGATATCCCGGATCCTGCCGTGCACGGTCAAGCCGTTACGGTTCCTGACAACAACATCCAGTGACACTTGGCGGCGTTTTTCCCATCGATGTTCCAGCATTTTCTCTCTCTCATCATCAAGCGCTCATCGCACAGTGGCCTCGCTGGCGTAGCGGCGCATCATGCGGTAAAAGAAAACCGCAAAGAGCACTGGGGCTGTCAAAATGATTGTTAACATCCCCTGAGCCTTCCCTGTCTTTCCCCCTGCCCGGGTTTCAGTTACAGTGCTTCCGCATCCCGAACCTGTACCGTCAGAAACCTTTTCCATTGACTGCGAGGTGGAAAAAAAGCGGGTGTCTTGCGTATGTACTCGTTATAGGCTTCACCAAATTCCGCCTCGGCACGCCGCTCTTCGACCCTGGCCAAATGCACATAGGCGTAGAGTAAAACAGGCGCCATCAACACGGTAAGCAGTGTCGGCCACTGCACCAGAAAACCAATGATGACAAGGAACAATCCCGTATATTGCGGGTGACGGGCATAGGCATAGATGCCCTCGGTGACCAGACCACCGTGAGCGGCATGGATCTGTGTCCAGCCCTTGGAAAGCAGTGTGTAACCCATGAGCATCAATACCAGGCTCAAGCCCATCACAAGCGCCCAGGCCAGGGTTGAACCACCGAACACCACGACCCAGAGATGGCCGAATTTGTGGTTGAAGGGTTGCAGTACCGGATAAGCGTCACCCAGCCAGCCGGTCAGCAGATAGATGGTCAAGGGGAAACCGTACATCTCGCTAAAGAGTGCCACCAGAAAGGCCGCCACCGCCCCCATGCCGCGCCACTCGTCACCGCCCCGCGGCTTGAGAAAACTCAGCATGAAAAAGAGGAAAATGCCGACGTTAAAGGCCGCCACCACCCACATACCGTAGGCATATTCACCCGGCATCCATCAACTCTCCTCTATTTTAGCCTGGCTAATCCAGCGGACGTTGAAACACAAACTCCGCCACCGACAGATGTTCATCGTCGCCACGCCGGATCTCGACCCGGATGCGATAGCGTTCCGGTTTATGCAGGATGAAGTAGTTACCGTAACTCACCGACTCACCACGCATCGCTTTCAATTCCTTTGGGAATCTTGCCAAACCCAGCGGGAAGACAGCGGCCTTGCCTGATCTGCTTGCTGCCTGACGGTCATGAATGATTGCCGCCACAGCAGCCATGAGATTCTGTTTCCGACTCAGGTGTCGCGACCTTTTTCTCACCGCAACCACAGCCTCTCTTCGCCTTGGCGTCTGTCTCTTCTTGCAGATACCGGTTCGGTGACGCAAGGAACTTACTCAGGCAGTTTTCACTGCAAAAATAGTGCATTTTTCCCGCATATTCGGTGTGATGCGCTGATTCCTCGCCAACGCTCATTCCACAAACCGGGTCAGCTTTCATTTTCTATCTCCTTTAATCCATGCACTGTTTTCTTTATCTAAAAACAGGGCGTAAAAACCACTGCCTCATCATCAGTTTGTCGACTCAATCAAGTAACAGATTGCATCGCCATCGGGCTCGCCATCCGGCATCAATTTCCACTTTTCCAATGCCTCATCCATGCGCTGTTGCAGCTGATTCAATTCGGCCAGCCTGTCCCTGTTCTCATTGATGCGCTGTTGAATGATGTCGCGTACCAGCGGACAGGGTGATTGTCCCATGCGGCTGTGGTCAAAAATAAGTTGAATATCGCTCAAGGTGAAACCGAGCCCCTTGGCCCGGTAAATGAACTTCATTTTCTTAATGTCATTGTCGCCAAAGAGTTTATAACCGTTATCCGGGTTGCGTGACGGCGTTAATAAGCCAATACGCACATAATGACGTACCGCGTCCGGTGTCGCTTGCGCCGCTTTTGACAATTCACTGACCGTCAACATGCTATTCACCTATAAATGTTATCGAGCCGATTATCTCCTTGCATCTTGAGCATAGACCCTAGGTGCAGCACACAGGTCAATGGCTTTTTTCAGGAAACTCTTGACAGTGACTGCGTTCATTCATTACCGCGCTCCAGGGTGGTGAGGTTGTTCATTGCCCGTGTCGCCGACTCCTTCACTGTCGACTGTTCATGCGCCAGGCGGGGGCCGGTTTCGCCGTGGCGCGGGTGGCGCCGCAAGATTGTCCAACTCGATCTCTTCACTGTCATGCACCCAACTCCGGCGTAAGCGATCCAGCCAACCGCCACCCAGCTGCGCGCCGACTTCCAGCAGTACTTTTTCTATTTGTTCTTCCGTTATCTGTAGTAAGTCGTAGGTAACACCTACCCTGCCCTTTTCGATGATGACTTCTTGCACACCCATCATTTTCAGTAAAGAAGAAGTGATCAATTTTCGAATCTCATCATCCAGTGGTTCGGCCAGATTCATCGTTCGCTGTTTAAGTATTTTATGTCGGTCTGTGCCTGTTTTGCTGCTATAGAGTCCTGGATGGGCAAGAAATGTCTTTTGACACTGCGCCGAGCAAAAGTGAAAAAACATCCTGTGGTACTCGACCATAGGTGTATCGGGCATCGTTTCCATTCCACATACCGGGCAAATATCATTCACCATACTCACCGTAAACCTCTTTCTGTTTTTCGTGACGAGCGAGTGGTTCGTTGAATATGTCCAATATATTCGCCTCAAACAATCAAAAAATGGGCTCAAAATAACTTTCCCTTGCGACGACCCAACAAGTCCAACAGGCCCCTATGACCCGGATTCAACCAATAAGTGCACAGGAAAGCTTGAATATTTATAGTTGTGTAAATATTCGCAGTCAACTTTCCCCATTACACTGGGAAAAACGCTTGCTCATATGCGAGAACATACACAGCTATTTAATCGTATCTGAAAAAATATGAAGAAGCAGATCCTTGTGTCGCCTGATAGCCCGACTAAACTTAGATCTTCTCCTGTCAGTGAAACCCCGTTGGCTGCATCGGTAGATCGGAAATCACTGCAATCCCCTCAACCTGCGTGATACACACAAGACGACAAGATGGAAACAATATCCGATGAATAACTGGGAATCCCGGGAAGGCTCCCCGCAACCACTCGGCGTGAATTTTATCGCAGCCGAGCAGGCCTGGAATTTTGCGCTGTATTCCAAACATGCCGCTTCAGTCACACTGCACCTGTTTCACCCGGATGAAACACAACGTCCTTTTTACAGTTACCACTTCAGGCCGCTGCTGAACAAATCAGGGCGTATCTGGTACTGTCGTCTCGCGGGCGATATGGTGGATGGCGCACGCTACTATGCCTACCAGATCGATGGCCCCCACGATCTACAGGCGGGCCATCGCTTCGATGCGCAAAAGTGGTTACTTGATCCCTATTGCCGCGCCGTATATTTTCCGTTCAGTTTCAGCCGTCGTGCGTCGATTGGCCCCGGTTCAAATGCCGGCAAAGCACCACTGGGTATCATTTTCTGTTCAACAGGGTCAGGTGGAAAATTGGATGCGAGTCATTGATACCGCCCGGCAAAGCCCCCATGACATTATGGAGCCGGGTGAGGAAGTGCCACTACAGAGTATGGACTATACGCTCCAGGCCCGTTCCGTGGTGGTACTGATCTCTCGCTAAACACCTCAACCCGGGACGAGCGTCATTATGGACATCGACCACAGTCCAGTGCTATTAACAATAAATAGCGGTTCATCCAGCCTGAAGTTTGCCCTGTTTTCGGCTCATGGGCCGCACCCACCCAAACGTCTGTACCGGGGCGACATCACGGCGATTGGTGGTGATAGCCGGTTTTGTGTCCACGATAATCTGGATGTCCTGTTGCAGACACGCAAGGTAACGGCCAGCGATCACCAACAGGCCCTGCAACAATTACTGGCGTGGCTGCCGGAACAGACCGCATCGTCGGCACTGCTGGGCATCGGCCACCGTGTCGTGCACGGCGGGCGCCGCTTTCAACAACCCGTGCGCATCACGGAAGATGTACTGACTTATTTACATTCACTGTCCGCACTGGCGCCGAATCATCAGCCCTCCTGCCTGTTGGGCATCACCACATTGCAACGTCTCCGCCCCCAACTGCCGCAAATCGCCTGTTTCGATACCGCCTTCCATCACCACCGACCGGCCGTGGAACAGCGCTTTGCCCTGCCTGCCGGGCCTGAGTTGGATGAAGTGCAGCGCTATGGTTTTCATGGCCTCTCCTATGAGTACATCGCAAAAACCCTGCCGGATCACCTGGGCAGCGATGCGGACGGCAGGATTATCGTCGCCCACCTGGGCCACGGCGCCAGCCTCTGCGCCCTGCACCAACGCCGCAGCATTGCCACCACCATGACCTTCACCCCGCTGGACGGCATTCCCATGGGCACGCGCTGTGGTTCCATCGACCCTGCCGTGGTGCTGTACCTGCTGCAACAGGGCATGACGGCGGAGCGCATTGCCGATCTGCTATATTTTCACTCCGGGCTGTTGGGCATTTCCGGCGAGAGCGGCGATATGGCCACATTGCTGCAAAGCGCCAGTATGCCGGCGCAGCAGGCCGTCGAGCAGTTTGTCCACCACACGGTACGCGCCATTGGCTCCCTGGCCGCCGCGCTGGGTGGTGTGGATGCACTGATCTTCACCGCCGGTATCGGCGAGCATGCCGCACCGATCCGCGCCGCCATCGGCGACGGCTGCAAATGGCTCGGTCTGCATCTGGACGACGAAGCCAACCGCCTCGGCCGCAGCTGTATCAGCCGTGATGACAGCGCGGTATCGGCCTGGGTTATCACCACCGATGAGGAACAGATGATCGCCGAGCACAGCCTGCACATCCTCAATCACCCTCATCGACATCAACGCTGACACAGGGACATAGCATGATTGCACCCTATGCATCCATCACCGGGACACCACTGAACGACGAAGCGCTGGCACACATCGATGCCTGGTGGCGGGCGGCAAATTACCTGTCCGTCGGCCAGATTTATCTGCTCGACAACCCGCTATTGAAACAGCCGCTGGTGCTCGATCACATCAAGCCGCGCCTGCTCGGCCACTGGGGCACGACACCGGGACTGAACATCATCTACGTACATCTGAACCGGCTGATCCAGGCACGCGATCTGAGCATGATCTACGTCACCGGCCCCGGCCACGGCGCGCCGGGCATCGTCGCCAACACCTGGCTCGAGGGTAGCTACAGCGAGCGGTACCCCACCATCACCCGGGATGCGCAAGGCATGCAAAAACTGTTTCGCCAGTTCTCCTTCCCCGGCGGCATCCCCAGCCATACCGCGCCGGAAACACCGGGCTCGATTCACGAAGGGGGCGAGTTGGGCTATTCGCTCAGCCATGCCTATGGCGCGGCCTTCGACAACCCCGATCTCATCGTCGCCTGCGTGGTCGGCGACGGTGAGGCGGAAACCGGCCCCGCCGCCACCGCTTGGCATTCCAACAAATTTCTCGACCCGCAACACGACGGCGCCGTGCTGCCCATCCTGCACCTGAATGGTTACAAGATCGCCAGCCCGACGCTGCTGGCGCGCATCAGCCGCGATGAACTGCTTGCCTTGTTCAAGGGTTACGGCTACACACCCTATCTGATCGAGGGCGCCGATCCACAGGCCGTGCACCAGGCCATGGCGGCGACCCTGGATCGCGCTGTGGACGACATTCACGCGATCCAGCAGGCCGCACGCCAGGGTAAGAACCGCGAACGCCCGCGCTGGCCAATGATCATCCTGCGCACCCCCAAGGGCTGGACCTGTCCGCAGGAGATCGATGGCCTCAAACTCGAAGATTACTGGCGCGCCCATCAGGTGCCGTTCGCACAGCTGGCGGAAAAGCCGGCGCACCTGCGCGTGCTGGAACAATGGATGAAAAGCTATCGGCCCGAGACCCTGTTCGACGATCAAGGCCGGTTACTGCCGGCGCTGGCGGCCCTCGCGCCCAAAGGTGAACGGCGCATGGGTTGCAATCCACACGCCAACGGGGGGCTATTGCTGCGGGATCTGAAACTGCCGGATTACCGCGATTACGCCGTCGACGTACCCTCTCCCGGCGGCGTCAATGGCGAGGCCACGCGCCGCATGGGGGACTATCTGCGTGATGTCATGGCGCTGAACGCGGAGCAACGCAACTTCCGTGTCATGGGGCCGGATGAAACCGTCTCCAACCGCCTTGGCGCCCTGCTCGAAGTCACCCAGCGAACCTGGGAGGCCGAAACCTATGAATACGACGACCATCTGGCAACGGACGGCCGGGTCATGGAAATCCTCTCGGAGCATACCTGCCAGGGCTGGCTGGAAGGGTACTTGTTGACTGGGCGGCACGGCTGGTTTTCCTGCTATGAGGCCTTCATCCACATTGTCGACTCCATGTTCAACCAGCATGCCAAATGGCTCAAGGTCAGTAAGACCATTCCCTGGCGGCAGCCCATTGCCTCGTTGAACATTCTGCTCACCTCACACGTCTGGCGGCAGGATCACAACGGTTTTTCCCACCAGGATCCCGGCTTCATCGATCATGTCGTCAACAAGAAGGCCGACATCGTGCGGGTCTACCTGCCACCGGACGCCAATACCACCCTCTGCATCACCGCACGCTGTCTCAGCAGCCGCAACCTGGTCAATACCATCATTGCCGGCAAACAGCCCGAGCCGCAATGGTTGACCATGGATGCCGCCATCAAACATTGTCACGAAGGCATCGGCGTATGGGACTGGGCCAGCAACGATCAGGACAGTGAGCCCGATGTGGTGATGGCCTGCGCGGGTGATGTGCCCACCCTCGAAACCCTGGCCGCGGTCAAAATCCTGCGTGAACAGTTGCCAGCATTGAAGGTCCGCGTCGTCAATATCGTCGACCTGATGACCCTTCAGCCACGGCAAGAACACCCAAACGGTTTGAGCGATCATGACTTCGATACCCTGTTCACCACCGACAAACCGATTATCTTCGCCTTCCATGGCTACCCATGGCTGATCCACCGCCTGACCTATCGTCGTCACAACCATCAGGGCCTGCACGTCCGCGGCTTCAGGGAAGAAGGCACCACCACCACCCCGTTCGACATGACGGTACTCAATGAACTGGATCGTTTTCACCTGGTCTGCGATGTCATCGAGCGGGTGGATGGGCTGGGCTCCCGGGGCACATACCTGAAGCAACGGATGCGCGACAAATTGATCGAGCACGAACAGCACATCACCGACCACGGTGAAGACCTGCCGGAGATCCGCGACTGGCAGTGGTAGATCAAGTCGATGCCATTCATTAATGCAACGTCTCGACTTCGCCAAACTCATCGCCTCACGCCCTTCACGCGAGCGGGTCGTGGCGATGGTGGTTGCACGTCTGCTCGAACCTGACAGCAAGCGCGCCACCACGCGCTGGTGGCGCGTCACCACCTTGCCCTCCCTGCTCGGGGTCGACGAGACCGATGAGAATGAGCTGTACGTGGCACTGGACTGGTTGCTCGAACGCCAGGCGCGCATCGAGAAAAAACTCGCCGCCCGCCACCTCGACAACGACGCGATGGCTCTGTACGACTTGAGTTCACGCGATGGAACCACCTGTCCATTGGCGGCCTTCGGTCACAACCGCGACGGTAAAAAGGGCAAGCGCCAAATCAATTACGGCCTGCTAACGAATGCACGGGGTATTCCTGTCTCGGTTTCTGTCTTCAAGGGAAATACGGGGGATGCAAAAACGCTCTTGCCACAGCAGGTAGGGTGGGCACGTCTTTCGTGCCCACGCGGCAGGCTGGTGGCCGGTGGGCAGGAGGCTAAACTGAAGTTCGAATAAGAATTCCTCTCATTTACTCTCTAACCTCCAGATATCCATGAGCTTTTTCTCGATTCTTGGCACTTTCCGGTTCAAAGTGTACCCATGTAATATGCGCTTATTATGC
>DRKN01000150.1 GCA_011051755.1 Gammaproteobacteria bacterium | reverse complement strand
GTGCCATTATTCATTGGGGCCTCCGGTCGGTTTCGATGTTGGGCGTTGAACACCTACATTATAACCTTCCGTGAGGCCTGCTTCCTTTATTTATCAGCTAGTTACGCGCTGCTTCAGTGCAAATTTGAACTCCGAAACTTGAGTTTTTAAGAAACTAAACTTGCTTAAACTAAGGGCTTCGACCCCTTAAACTGGTTTTGCAGGCCCTTAGTAAACTGTCACCGTCACCGTAATACACGAGGCCTCTGTCTTTGTGGTGATCTTGTTGTAATAGTGCGGGTCGTAGGTGTATCTTTCAAGTGTTCTGTCCCCCGCGACGCCAAGGCCCGCCGGGCTTACCGGGCAACCGGTTAAACACGAGAGGATTTCACATGGCCACAGAACGCAACCATATTCGCGAGCTGATCGACAAGCTCGAAACCCTGCCGCCGGAGCGTGTCGCAGAGGTGGAGGACTTTATCGACTTCATCAAACAACGTGATCAGGACCGGCAATTAACACACGTCGCAACGAAGGTCGCCGAGTCGAGTTTTCACAAGGTGTGGGACAACCCGGACGATGCCGTTTATGACGCCCTTTGAGTTCGGCGACATTATTCTGGTGCCGTTTCCGTTCACCGACCAGTCCGCCACCAAGAAGCGTCCGGCGGTGGTGATCAGCTCCAAAGTCTATAATACCGAGCGGCCCGACCTCATCATCATGGCCGTGACCTCGCAGATCAAACCCACCTCAGTTATTGGTGAGGTGATCGTACAGGATTGGCAAGCCGCCGGCCTGCTCAAACCCTCGGCCATCAAGCCGGTCATTACCACCATAGAGAAGCCCTTGGTCATCAAGACCATGGGACGGTTAAAGGAAGGTGATCAGAAGGCGTTGCGGAGGAGTTTGGCGGGGATTATAGCGTAATGCGAAACTTGCTAAGGGCTACGACCCGAATGGCACTAAGTTAAGGGTGTTTAGCACCGACTATCAATAGCTTAGCCTCGTTCTGGCGCGGCTTTCCCGCAGGTCAGCCCTATGCAAAAAGGCTTAACTTAGTGCCATTCGGCTACGACCCCTTTACCCAGTAAACTGTCACCGTAATCGTACAAGAAGACGAGGGCCAAAAAGAAAGATTGTGGGTGGATAGTTAAGTGCATTTAGTAAACTGTCACCGTAATGCCGTAATGCCTGGTAATGCCTGTAACCGGCCCCGGATTTCAGCGCCTGCCTTGCGGTTCTTCTCCGGCAGGCGATACGCCAGGGTTCGATTGGCCACGCCCAGCTTGAAGTGGTTGATCAGTTCGGGATGATTCAGGCCGCGCTTGTTGAGATATTCCAGGGCGTCGGGGTTTTGCTTCAATGCCTGGTGATAGTAGTTCACCACCTGCATCAACAGCGCCTGGTCTTCGGCATCAGCGTTCAACGGCGTGGACAGCTTGGTGACCGTGGAACGCTTCACCGGTTGAGCGGCTAAAGCGGTAAAGTCACCCTCGCGCAGCAGCTCCACCGCATGGCGGAAGCTGACGCCCTGGCTCTTCATCATCCAGCTAATGACATCCCCGCCCTCGCCGCAGGCCCCCAGGCAATGCCAGAGGTTTTTCTCCGGCGAGATCACCAGCGACGGTTCCCGATCATCGTGGAAGGGCACAGCCTCAGGTAATCCTTGCCGTGCTTTTTCAGGGCAATGCCCTGGCGCTCGGCCAGGCGCTGCAGGGAGACTTCCTGTTTCAGCCGTTCGATCTGGTCGTCGGGGATGCGGGCCATATCCGGGTTCCTCCAAAAACGTGTCAAGTCCTTTTCAGGATTTTTTGCCGTTGATTTTCGTGTCAGCAGCATGTACGATTACCGGACATTCTAAAGCGAGAACGAGGGTCGTGCAACCCCTATGAACGAAAACCGGGTTTACACTATGGGACATACCGTGCAGAGGAATATGTGTATGTCCAAGAAGATCAACGAGGAGCTCAGCCGCTTCGGCAAGCGCCTGGCCAAACTGCGCAAGGCGGCTGGGTACACCCAGCAGCTGCTGGCAGATGAGATCGGCGCAACGCGCCGGATGATTGCCTATTACGAGTCTGAGAGTCAGCATCCACCTGCCAATATGCTGGTGGATCTGGCCAGGGCGCTGAATGTCAGCGCCGATGCCTTGTTGGGGATCAAACCTGTCGAGACGGTGCCGGTCAGCAGCCGACTGGAGCGCCGGATTCGGCAAATAGAAAAGCTGGGGCCAAAGCCCCGGCAACAGATCACGCAGCTGATCGATACCTTTGTCGAGGCCGAGCAGCTAAAACAAAAAGCCAATGCCACCTGATTACACGAGAGAGAACACTATGGAACAGATTGCCAATTTACATATCGAGAAGTTGCCCGAAGGCCTGTACCTGGCCACCAGTGACGATATTCCGGGTCTGGTCGCTCAGGGACGCACCATCACCGAGACGCTGGAGATTGCCCGCGACGTGGCGAAGAAGTTGCTGGAGGCGCAGGCCGAGCGGCATCAACAGACCAAACTAACGTCGGCCAAGGATTCATTTGATTACCCGCTGATTCTGGGTACCTGATGGGCAGACTGGCAGGTTTCAAGTACCGGCAGATTATCAAGAAGCTCAAAAGGCTGGGGTTCGAGTTTGACCGCCAAGCCGCCGGGTCTCATGAAATCTGGTTTAACCCGGCAACAAACCAGTACACCACCATTCCCAACCATCCCGGGGATATGCCGGAGGGGACGCTGAAGGCAATCCTCAAACAGACGGGGATAACAACTGAGCAGTTTTTGAAGGCCTGAACGAACAAGCCCCACGAAGGTGGGGCTTGGGTGGGGCGTTTGCGGCTAATAACTACGCTTTCTATTCCTCATCTGAAGACGGATAGGTTGATATCTCTAAAGGCAATCCAAATACAGCTAACCGATCACAAGAGTTAAGCCGCATGGTGCAGGTAACTGTGCTGTAGAAAACACAAACTCTTAATATCCCTGCATGGCTGCTAACCATCTCTACCAATGGGCTAAGCGGTTCCAGAAATACATCAATAGCTTCACTGAAATCATCTGATAACTTTTGTGTGGTTCGAATAACCAACCCCCAGCCTCGATCAGATCGATCCTCAATAAAAAAACCAGGGGGCAGATCAGCCTGGATGACCTTCAACTCATTTGCTGATGCATTAATCAATGCAATCTCCACATCTACTTGCATTGGTTTTCCTCATGATCCGGGATACCGTTGTGGTTGCAATCAAGTTCACCACAACCAAGCTCAGAAGGAATTAATGGCCATGGTATTAGCCACTCTAGTAGATCAGGATCAACAGACCCTCGCTCCCGTCTCTTATCAGGCCCAGGCATCCCACGATCTTTCCATTCTTTGTGAAGATCCTGGGCACTTTTTTTATCTAAATCAGGATCGCCAGGTCTTTTTTCATTGCGGTGATACCAGTTCCAGAACTTCTTAGGCAACCCAAAAAATTGATCTGCTTATTAAGCTTATCCAAGCTACCTTTGCTTTTATGGCTTTGTGTTCCATCTTTATTTACTACGACTTCACCCTTTGGGGTTTTTACATGAGCATGCTGTTGCTGCCCTGGAACGTGGGGATTATCAACCCTAACTTTTGTACCACCGCCTAAATCTACTGTTTCGCCAGCCAACCCGAAGGGATCAAACCACATTATCGGGTTATTTTCCACATAGGTGTACAAATTCGCATCCCCACCCTCAAACCGTATCGGGTCCTTGGCCGTCCACCTGCCTGTCTCGGCATCATAGTCCCTCGCGCCAAATCGCGTGAGTTGGGTGTGCTGGTCATAGATGCCTCCGGCAAAGCCAAAGGGCTGGAAGCCGGGATTCGTGTCATTGGTGATGTTACCCCAAACATCATAGTCGATGCGCTGAGCGATGCTGCCGTCGGCAATGTTGACGATGAGCCTGGGGCTGCTCAGGTGGTCGCTGATGATGCGGTAGGTGTTGCCGTCCTTGATCATGTAGTCCGGCACATTGCTTTTTGATCCGTAGACGAATCTTGCGACCACGTTGCCCGCGCCATTCAACTCGGCCACTGGATTGAGCTGATCTTGGTACAGAAAGCCCTGAACCAGGGTACCGTCGATCTTTTTGCCGATCCTTCGGTTCTGGCCGTCGATCACATAGTCGACGGTCATGCCGCCGGGGAGCTTGACCTGCAACAGGTTGCCAAGGACATCGTAGGTATAGTTCGTGGTGGCGCCACTGTCGGTTTTGCTCTGTAACTCGCCATTGGCGGTGTAGGTGTAGCTGGCGGTGCCCCAGGTGAGGAGGCGGTCTTGTGCATCAACGGTGCCTTCTGTGCGGTTGCCGTTGGCGTCGTAGCTATAGGTGGCGGTGGTGGCACCGTTGGTCGTGACTTCCGCCAGGCGGCCGGCGAGGTCGTAGGCATAGTCGTAGGTGGTGGTGACGCCGTCGAGGATTTCCTGTTTTTGGCTGATGCGGCCCAGTGAGTCACGCGCGTAGGTTGCTGCGTATTGCGTGGTGCTGCTGTAGGTGGCGGTGACCGTTTCGGGTTCGCCGAAGGGGTTGTAGGTAATGCTGCTGGATACACTGCCCAGGGTGGTGCCGGTGAGCAGGCCGTTTTGGGCGTCCCGGCTCAGGGTGAGGTCGCCGGCGCCGGTGAGCAGGCCGTCATCGTCGTAGGTGTAGGCGATGCTGTCGCCGTTGACGCTGAGGCTGGTGAGCTGGAAATCGTTGTCGTAGCTGCGGGTGACGCTACCACTGATGGTGCCGCTCCACGTGGTGCCGCTCCACGTGGTGCCGGTGAGCAGGAAGCCGTCCCAGGTGAAGGCCAGACTGCCGCCGTCAGGGGCGGTGATGCCGGTCTGTTGACCACTGCTGACATCGTAGCGGTAGGTGTAGTCACCACGGGGAATACTCAGGGTGGTGAGGTGGCCTTTGTCGGGGTGATAGCTGAGGCCCACGCTCTGGCCGTCCGGGCGGGTGATGCGGGTGAGTTGTTTGTCCCGGTTGTAGTCGTAGGCGGTGGCCGGGTTGGGGATGCCGCTGACGGTTGGCGGGGTGTAGGTATCTTCCTGGTCGGCAGCGGTGTAGTCGAAGCGATGTGCGGTGCGGCCTGGCGGGGTGAGGCCGGTGAGGTTGCCGTTGGGATCGAAGTCGAAACCGATGGTGCGGCTGTCGGGCGTGGTTTGCTGGTTGGCGCGGCCCAGCACGTCGCGGGTGAAACCGGTGACGCGGTTGAGGCTGTCAGTGAGGGTGCCGAGGTAGCCGTTGGCGTCGTAGCCGAGTTGCAGACGGCGGCTGTCCGCACCACTGCCGAGGGTGATGCCGACAAGGCGGCCGCGGGTGTCGTAGCTGAGGTTGAGGGCGGCCAGTCCTGCGATCTGCAGTGTGGTCACCCGGCCCTTGTCGTCGAGCACGGTGGTTTGGGTGCGGCCTTCGGGGGTGGTGAGGGTCCAGGTGTTGGTGGCGGTGTCGTAGGTGTTCACCGTAGCCTTGCCGTTGATGGTGAGGGTCTCCGTGAGGCGGGTGTGGCTGAGCAGGTCGGTGGCATCGGCCAGACTGGCCTGACGTGCCTGGGTGACGGTGCGCTCCAGACCACCGGGGGTGGTGGTGACGGTCTTTGCGGACACCGGGCTCTGCATGCTGAAGCGGGGGTCGGGGCCTTCGGTGACGGTGGTGACAGTGCCATCGGCATAAATGGTTGCGGTCTCGGCGTTCTTGTAGTCGGTAATAATGATACTGCCGTCTCTGGCGGTATTGGTCTGGCGGCGCGTGCCATCGGGCAGGCGCTCGACCTGGTAGGTGCTGATACGCCCTTCGCCGCTGGTCATGGCGACGCGATAGCCTCTGTCGATTTCCGTTCGGGCCAGTTGCCAACCACCGTTGATGGGGTTGTTGTCTTCGATCAGGCGTCCGGCGGCATCGAAGGTGAAGTCGGTGCGATTGCCGTTACGGTCGGTGAAGGCGGTCATGAGGCCGTCGGCGGTGTATGCCATTTGCCAGGTTTCGCCGGCGGGGTCGGTCACGGCGTCCAAATAACCATTGGCATCGAGTGTCAGGCTGGTGCGCTGGCCGTCGGGGGCGACGATGGCGGTGGGGATGTTGCCGCTGCGTTCGATGCGGGTGATGTTGCCGTCGGCGTCTTCGATTTCGCTGAGACGGCCTGCGGTGTCGTAGCGGAATTGATGGATAACCGCCCTGGTGGTGGTGTCGAGAGTGCGCAAGTGGCGGCCGGTTTCATCAAAATGGAACAACTGGCTGCCGTTGATGGACGTAATCAGATATTCATCAGCGCCAACGCCAGGTAATGCCGGTGCAACCCTGCGGAAGCGGCGATTCCCTGCGTCCGCAAAGTAGAGGCTGCCGTCTGGCGCGATGGCCACGCCCGCGGGCGCCGACAATTTAGCTTGATCAGCAGGGCCGCCATCACCGGAGTAACCCCTCTCTCCTGTGCCCGCTACAGTAGTGATAATACCGTTTGGAGCTACTCGACGGACACGACTGTTCCCAGTGTCCGAAATGTAAAGGCTGCCATCGGGGCTAAAGGCTATGCTCGAGGGTCTATTTAACTGAGCCTGATCGGCAGGGCCACCATCGCCAGAATAGCCCCCAGCGTCATAACCCCATCCTCCCACACCTGCTACCGTGGTAATGATGCCGTCCAAAGAAACGCGGCGGATGCTGTTAGTGTAGTTGTCCGCAATATACAGACTACCGTCGGGGCCGAAAGCTATGTCAGAAGGCCTCCCCAGCTGAGCTTGGTCGGCAGGGCCACCGTCGCCGCCAGCCCCACCCCCGACTGCGGTGGAAATGGTCAGACCCAGAGCCTGTATATTTCGTACACTTCCATCTCCCTGATAAAACGTTTTCGATGCGGGATCATAAGCATGGTGGCTATCCAGCCCCCAGCCACCCAGGGCGCTGCTGGCCAGATGGGGCGCGTCTGCAAGGCCACTGCTGAGTACCTGTTGCCATTTCTGACGCAGCCTCATAGTCTGATCGCCACGGAGGGGACCAATCATCTCAGCGCTCCCGCGGGTTGCCTGAGCAAAGGCGCGCTGGGAAGCTGCAATACCACCACCACCACCTCCTCCGCCACCACCACCCCTTGCTCCACCGTAATAAGCAAGCGAGTAGCGGTAATCGAGTATCACTGTGGCATTGGCCAAATGTATCGGTCGACCATAGGTATCCTTGCCGTCCCAGATAAATGTATAGCTTTGGTTGGGCACGGCCGGGAATGACTGCCTGAACTCCTGCCCCGCCACTTGAATGGTGAGCTCGATGACTTGCAAGCTGCCGGGCACGGTATCACCAGACAGGGGGATAGTCAGGGTGCGCGCGGCAATGTTGCCGGGCATGTGTTCGCTCTGGTAACGCAGTTTGTACGGCGTACCGGTAACGGGCAGTTCCTCACCCAGGGACTGGCTCTGGGGCTGAATGATACAGCCGGGGCACTCATCCTCGTCTTCGTCCGGCGGCGGATCATTGGGTGGCGGCGGTGGGGGTGGCGGCGCGGCATCCGGCGGCGGAGCCCAGGCCCAATTGCAGTCCCAGGGGGTGAAGTGGGTGATGGGCGTGCGCCAGAGGCTTTTACCGGCAGTATAGAGTTCGGCAAGACGGGCGCGCTCGGCGTCGGTGATGCCGAGTTCGGCCAGGGCCTGGGCATCGGCGGCGTTACCACTGCCGTCCACGTCCAGCTCGGCCTTGCCATCGGTGATGGCGAGGATACCAATGACCAGGCCGTTATCCGACGGCACCCAAGCGGCCTTCTCCCGGTCATACCAGCCGGCGGGGACGATCACGCCTACAAGGAAGTCGAGGAAGTTATCCACGTAAAACGGCACGGGTTGGTCGAAGTCGACCCTTGTGGCGCCAGCGGCGATGGCCTCGTCCACGGAAAGCTCGACGGCGTAGGTATAGGCACTAGTGGCGGGCAGTTCACCGGGCATGGCCTGCGGGCCGTTGTCGCCCACGGTGTATTCGGTGGCGCGCACGTTGAGGGTGGTGAGGGCCTGGGTGCCGCCACCGGGCAGGGTCAGGGTGGCCGTGGTGCCCTGTGGAAACAGCAGGGTGGCCTGACGGGTGCCGTCATCATCGGTAACGGGCTTGCCCCGGGCGACCTGGAAGGCCTGACTGGTGTCGCTGAGATCAATGGTGGTGACTTGATCATCCAGCGGGATCATCACTACGTCTTCGCTGGCGGCAAAGTCGTTCCAGGGGGCGTTGATCTGGTGTTGCACCGGCAGGTAGCCGCCCTTTTGGTAGTTCACGGTGAGCAGGCCGCCGCCGTTGACGGCCATGTCGAACACGCCGTCGGCGCGGCTCAGGGTCTGGCCGAATTCGGGATGACCTTTGACGGTAATGGTGACGCCGCTCAGAGGTGCATCGTCACGATCCAGCACCCGACCGCGCAGCACGGCGGCGCGTTTGAGTTCGATGGTATCGGGCGCGACGCCGGTCTGGATGGGGTTGGCGCCGCTGTAGAGGAAGGCGGTGGTCTGTTGAAGGCTGTTCACCTGACCCGGGGCCAGCGGGGGAGCAACGTCGGCGGGATCGGGGGGCAGGCTGCCGCTGGAGACCGTCAGGGCAACGACAGAGCCGCCCACCGCCGGATCCTGGCTGATCACGCTGTCCACGGGCACGGTGTCGCTGCTCTGGCGGGTGATCCCGCCGACGGTCAGGCCAGCGCCGGTAATCGCGGCTTCGGCGGATGCCTGGGTCTGCCCCGTGACATCCGGCACGCTGACCTGTGCCGGCATGGCTTCGATGTTCACGCTGGCGGGGGCGCTGTCGAGGCGGCCGTCGTTGACGATCAGCTGCGCGACGTAGGTGCCCGGTAGATCGGCGATGAAAGAAGGCGTTTGGGACGCGGCATCGGACAGGGCGGCCGCGCTGCCGGTGGGCAGCGTGATCAGTGATCAGGAGAATCTCAGGTTGTCACCGTCGGGATCGCTGGAGCCACTGCCGTCGAGCTGCACGGTGGCGCCGCTGGTGAGGATTTGCGCCGCCCCGGCATCGGCGACCGGGGTGCTGTTGGCCGTCGGTGGGTTATCGTTATCCGAGTCGGATGAGGAGCAGGCTGATAACAGGCCCAGCAAAAGGACAAAAAACAGCCCGGCGGCAAAGGTTTTGACCGTTACCGATGGGGCTGCGCCTGCAATATATCCCCTTTTCACGATGACTTCCTCTAAAGCCGTTTTTTGTAAACAGTTCCTCGCTGCCTTGCCTGCCACCCGCGAAGGCGTTCCGGCGTTTCCGGGCACTATTTAGACATAACAGGCATCACGGTGCAATACCCTGCCGGGCCGCTATGCAGCCGGTCTTGTAGGATAGGCATTGCCCACCGAGCAAACTTACCGCTCTTTGGTGGGCAATGCCCTACGGCTGCTGATGGCTGGGAAATTGTCCGCGAATGAACGTCAATGGACGCGAATGATTCAGGCGTCGATTGGCGTGAATTTGCGCACTGATTGCTTCTCTCAACAGCTCGCGCTGTATCGTATGGGCACGTTTTTTGTGCCCACGCGGCAACTGTTTACCGCTATACAGTGTTCAGGCACGCTGCCAAATTAGTTTTTCACGAGGTTCTGTGGGCCCGGTTTTACATTCCGTGGGCACAGAAAGACGTGCCCACCCTACCTGGTTGAGTGGCGACTCTTTGCCGGGCAGTGCCTACCCCGGTGTGCGGGCACAAAAAAGTGTGCCTGTATGTGGCTGTTCACCATTTCCCGGTCTTTGTCCCGCTAGAATTGATGGTGAGGTCACCGTCTGAAGCCTGCCGATCCTGTGCGGTGGCGGTGAGCATGACGCAGGCCGTGATACCGCCGAAGGCGCCACCGCATACGGTGGCCCCAATGCTGTAGAGGCCGTCATCCGTTATCACAGGGTCAGCGTCATACCCCAGCTGTGTCAGGTCTGCGGTGTAGGTCATGTTGCGGCTGAAGAAATTCTGCTGCTTGGCGAGAATCTCCAGCAGTTTGGTCTGGCCCTCGGTGCGGTTGCTTTTCAGTACATGGTTCTGATAACCGGGATAGGCGATGCTGGCGAGGATGCCGATGATCGCCAGGGCGATCAGCAGCTCGATGAGGCTGAAGCCCCGGCTGTGGTGAGCTTGCTGGTTGTTTGTCTTCATGCGGAGGCGTCTGTTCCTGGTGTCTGTTGGGGCCATCAGTCATTGAGTGCCAAAGTCGCGGCAAAGGCAACTCGTTCAACAGCGGGGATGAGTGCTTGCCTGTCACTCATCCCCGCTGTTGAGCGACGTGGTTTATCGATTTTTCCAGGCGACGCGTCGGTTCACCGAACAGGTGGTATCGAGAAGATCCTCGCCGACGAAGGCGCTGGCGCAGGGGGGGGCTGGGGGGGGGAGAGGATCTCCAGCGTCCGCATTGCCGGCAGTGCCTGGATTGAAGGTGATATAGGGTGCGCTGGGGATGAAGTTGACGCTGCCGAGGGATTTGGAGCGGTCAGTGAGGGTGAGCGCATCCCGTGCGTTGCCGCCAATATCATCGAAGTTTACGACCGGCCGGCCATCTTCCAGGGCGAGCATGTAGGCGCGGGGGGTACTGCCGGCGACTTGGCAGGCGTCGTTACTAGTGTTCTGGAAATTGGGTTCGTAGCTGGTGAAGATCACGTTGTTGTTGAAGATGACCGATTCGGCCAGCACCTTCTCTTTTGTCCTCAGGTTCAGGTACCAGCCCGGCTCGGTGCCAGTATGGGCTATATCAGTGCTGATGTTGGCCAGGGTCGTGTCGGTGATCGCGCTTCGGGAGGTGGTGGGCGGGCCGAGAGAGGCATCCTGATCCTCGAAGACGTAGAAGCGATCGGTGGTTCCGGTGGCTGTGGGATGGGCGCGATAGCCGGAGCCGATGGCAACCATCAGGCGCCGCTGGCGGTCGAAGGCGACGCTGGGGGGGTAATAGAAACGGCGGGTATTCTCGACCGAATTGTCAGTGGCGAAGTCGGCCAGCAGATAGCCGCTGCTGCCGGTAACGTTCGTCTGATTGATGTCGATGCGCCAGACGCGCCCGCCGGTATCGCCCACGTAGAGGCGATCAACCAGGCCATTGCCGTCGAGGTCAATGATGCGCACGTCCGAGGGGATGCTGTTGGTCAAGGCCAGGGTATAGTCATGACCGGAATCAGCGGGGCCGGCACTCCAGATTTTTGCGCCGGTGAGGGCGTTGACGATGTAGATGGCGCGGCCCTGGTTGTCATCTCGACGTGTGTTCGGGGTGGTCTTGTCCTGTGGCGCATCCTGGTTGGTGTCATAGCCACCGGCGAAGATCAGCGCCTTGGTCCTGACGCTGTTGACCATCACGCTGGTCAACTGCGGGGTGGACCAGGTCTGGCCCAGCTCCGCAAATGTGCTGTTGGCAACACCACCTTTGATCGTCCATAGCATTTGCGGAATTGTCGGGTTGGTGATGTCCAGGGCGTAGTAGTTGCGCCCGCCGCGGCGCATGCCGAAGTAGAGATAGGTGCGGCTTGGGGTCTGCCAGATGGTCATGTTGCCATCCAGACCGTAGACCTTGGTAGCGGTGTTGCTGTTGTGGTACAGGGTGTCGAGATTGGGCAGCAGTTCCGGCGGAATGAAGGCAAAGAGTTCCGTGGGTGGATCGGTGGTGACGTCGAAGGCGTGCAGCAGGCCGTCGTTGGTCGGTACGTAGAGCACCTGCTGCGGGAGCGGCACCGCAGTGGTGCTGGTGTAATTGACCAGTGCCGGTGTCGTATGCAGGGAGTCACCCATGTGTTTTCGCTGGGTGGTGGCGGAATCACCATCCTCGTTTTGCACATCTTCACCGCGAACCCACCGGATGAGATTTTCGCGCGTCACGGTGTTTGAGTGCTGCAGCAGGGCGGAGGTCAATGCATTGTTGCCGGTGGTGAAGGCATTGCCCGTACCCGTGAGGTCGCTTGTTCCCAGATAGGTATAGATATTGCGTGTGTTGGAATCCAGCGTCCCCGCCAGGGTCGTCGAGCTATCGGTAAAGGTGGGATTGCCGTTGGCGTCAAAGCTCAGTACGGCCTTGATCACGTCGCCGCGCCAGGCGGGTTTGTCGCTGGGGGTGAATTCCGTCCGGTAGAGGGCGTTGCTGGTCTCCAGGCGGTTGTTTGGGTTGATCGTGACGGAGGGCGTGGAGAAGCTGACGTCGCTGCTGGTGACCTCGCGGATGATCTGCTTGAATGCCGTGACCAGTTCTGCGGGGGAGTTGGCATCGAAGTATTGACCCGTGCCCTTGTTTGCCAGCAGGCGGAGGAAATTCTGTGCCTCCGTATTGCCGCTGAGTTCGAAGCCGATGGTGTAGGTGCTGATGGTCTGCGTCCCCTGCCGGACGGTGGACTGATCCGCGGTCGCCATGTGTTCGACGAGTTCGGGCAGACAGCGGCCATTGGCGGGGATTTTACCGGTGAACTGGTTGCTCAGGTCGGCGCAGTCGAGATATCTCTGGTGGTCTGCTCGATCACTGTTGGGATAAAGCAGAGCGGCGATGGGGCCTTGGGTCGAGAGGCGGGTCGGTTCGCCGTCGGAGAGCAGGACCACATGGTTACTTTGGCATGTGTGTTGGATGGGGCTGTCGTAGTTGACCGCGCTCCAGCTTTGTTCTTCGTAGGTGTACTCTTCTGTGCAGTGCTGATAGGTTCCGTTGCTGGCCGGCTGGGCGTCCTTGCACTCTACCCAGGTCGAGCCGTTCTGGGGGGCTGTCGGCTCCGCGCTGCAGTTGACGTGCTCACCAGTGGTATAGGGGGGGGCGTCCCATAGGCACTCGAGACCACTGCTGTCACATGAGTATGTGCGGACACGGTATTGCGCGAGTTGAGCCGGGGTTTCGTAGTTTATGTACCCGCCGCAGCTATAGGGATTGTCACCGCACTTTTTCATCGAACCCTGACCAGCCGGCTTGGTTTTGCCAGTGTAAACATAACAGGGGCGTGTATCGGCTACCTGTGTGCTGGTTTTAATGATGTCCTCATTATCATTATTGTAGGCGGCCGGGTTGTCGGCTTCTCGGTCGCCACCGGTATAGCGGTTGGTTGAGCTGTTCCATGTTGGGGCAGGGAGGTTACGCTCGCCGTGCGGGGTGCCGGAATTGAAGACCTGCGCACCTGAATAGTAGCGGGAAGCGAAAAAGAGGGCGTCGCCCATGGGGGTGTCGAAACCTCCCTCTGTCAGGGTCGTATAGCTTTTGGAGATGTAATCGAGCACTGTGCCGACTTTCGTCTCTGCCGGAATGTCAGCGTCGACCAGGGAGGCGTCACTGTTGATACTGGTGATGGGAAAATCGATGCCGCCACTGCGCTTGCCGTTGAAGTCCATGATGCCGACGTTCAGCTTTTTGTAGGGCTGCGCGGGGAGGAGGACGGCGTTTAACGAGTTTTTCAACGTCGTCAGGCGCGTTGGATTACCGGCATTCATACTGCGCGAGGTGTCGAGGATGAAGAGCACATTGGGTGCCGCCGTGTTGGCCGGCTGGGAGAGGAAGACCTCGATGTCTTCGGCCATGGCGGGTGCGCCGGCTAGGCCAAGGCCGAACAGGGCGGCCAGGGCGGTGGCAGTGCGGCGGGGGTGGTTTCCTTTCATCTGGGTTCTCCCGGGAAGCTGGGGTTATTTATCGTTGTATTCGTTTTGCTTAAGGGGTGCATTGAACCGCGTTTCCCTGCTGGCCGGGAACCGGCCGCGAGCTGACCAGGGTATGCCGGGTCATGGCCTGGGCGCCGGCCGTGGTCGTTGCCGCCAGTGTGAAGCCAATGCATTTGCTGGTGATCTCGGTTTTTGATTCGTTGGCGTCCAGGCCGTAGGCCTCGCATTGGGGGCCGAAAAGCTCACCGCAGAGGGTGGCGGCGACGATGGTGTTGATGGCTATCGTTCCCCCTGTCCCTGCGCTGTCTGTTGTGCGGTCAAGGGCAGTCGTGCTTGCGTAGGTGCTGCTGCCTCCGGCGGTGTTGTTAATGGCCACTCCCAGTAACGTGCCATTATCATCCGCCTGGGCGAGGGCCGTCTCGGTGGCCTGGAAGCCGACGCTGTCCAGCTGGGCATTGCTGGCAAGATTGGTCTGGATGAGGGAGGATTCCATGGCGCTGATACCGATCAGGGTCATGACGATCATGATCAGCAGGCCGGTGATCAGGGCGGCGCCGCATTGCCGGCCGGGCAGGGGATACAGGTGCTGGATCGGCATGTCACGGGCTCCTAGGGGATGCGGTTGCGCAGGGGGATGGTGGTGGTGAAGACGCGGTACAGGCGATTGTCGTCGGGGGCATCGATCTCGGTATCCAGCAGGGAGATGCTGCCAGCCTGCTGTGTTGCGTTGATATCACCGTTTGAGGCGACCAGCAGGGCCACGCGCAGGCTGACCACGCGGCCCCAATTGCCTGCGCCGACCTGGTCGGCGCGGACATAGCGGTTGGCGGTGCTGTCGTTGTCATCGTCAATGCCGTAGAGCGCCTGCATGTTATGGATATCCTCCACCAGGGATTGGTGAGCGTCGTTGTTATTGCCCTGGCAACGCAGGTCGTTGCCCTCGCCGATGAAATACCGGTTGATGATCGGACTCTCCGCGGCAATGTTATTACCCAGACAGTCCCTCGTGGCAGGGGCGCGTGACAGGTACTGGATGGTGATCTGGTCGCTGACAGCGCCGTTTCCATTGGTCGTGGTAGCTGCGACAAAAGGCACGATATCGTTCACCAGGGGATAGCCGGCCATCTCCACGTCACGGCGCAGGGCGTGGATGGCGAAACGGGCGTTTTCCTGCATGCCGGCGATGTTTTCCTGCAAGCGGTAGCTGTCCTTGCTGCCGGCGTAGAGGGTGATGGCACCGCCGAGCAGCACCAGACCGAGTGTCAAAGCGACCATGATCTCCACCAGGGAAAAGCCTTGCTGGCGTTGCCGGCCAGGAAACAGGCGGGTCATGGCTGCACCACCAGGGTGACGTCGCTGGTGCGGGCCTGGCCCTCGTCGACCTCGCTCCAGGCGATGACCACGGTGTGCTGCGAACCGACCTGACAGAGGGGAGCGTCGTTACAGGTGACGCGAAGGAGACTTCCCGCCGGTAACGAATTCTTTATGTGGCAGGCGATGGCGTAATTGTCGAAGAAGGCCATTTCATCTGCGCTACAGCTGGCGCCCTGGGTGGTGCCCTGGGTGGCGCAGAACGGATCCGGCGCCTCGTCGGTACAGGCATCGGCGCTGCTCAGGTCGGCGTAGGCATTGGCGTCGACGCCGGCCCGGTTGGCATGCATGCGCTCGGCCATGTCGTTGGCGATGAGGGTGGCCTGGCTGCGGAAGTAGGCCATGTTGGTGCCCTCCGAACCGCGCAGCTGCATGCCGGCCAGACCCAGCAGGCCGATGGAGAAGATCACCAGCGCGATGAGGATCTCGATGAGGGTGAAACCGGCTGTGCCGGCACGCGTTGCCGCTGATTGCTGGTTGAGGGTCATTTGCTGCATTCCTCTATCGCCAGACCCGCACTCTGTGCCTCACTTACGCTGCTCAGCATGGGTCGTCCGGTGGCATTGATACGAATGGCCTTGGCCTTGTCATTGTCGTTGCGGGAGTCACACAGAGACAGGCTGCCCATTTGTATCGCGCCACCCGCGAGACGTGAAAATCCACGCGCGTCGTAGGAAATGAAGTCTGCGACATTCTCGTTGCCGGTCAGGCGGTTGTTACCGGCCAGGGCGCCGTGGACGCGCAGGATGATCTCATCATCGGCGGGATTATCCTCGTCACTGTCTCGTGCCTGATTGCCGTTGTCGTCGACAAACACGATCCATCCCTGCCCCCAATGCGTTGAATCGTCCTCACCATCCACGGTGCAGTCCAGTCCGTTGGCGCTCTTGCACAGCGCGACCCGGACACGGCGTTTGATGGCCTCGCTGCGGGCCAGGTTAAGGGCGGCGACGAAGTCGAGGGACTGGGCGCTGAGGCGGTTGTCCTGAATCATGGTGCTGAAGCTGGGCGCGGCCACGCCAACGACCACGGCGGCAATGGCCAGCGTGATGATGAGTTCGAACAGTGTGAATCCCTGTTGTTCGTGCACGGAGTTCTCTTCCAAGCCTGAGGGGTTTTCTGACCCGAGAGTATACACAGCTTTGGCTGGGAGGGAGGGAGGGAGGGGGATTGAGCCGACGAGCGGTGTCTATATCACGATAGGCGGTCTAAAGGGCGGTTACAGTACACCGGTGATATTGCCGGGTTTGATTCCCCGCTGTTTGCAACACCGTTGTGGATGCGGTTGAGTGCCACGAAGCGTATCGGTCGCGTGTCATCATACTTCAGGCGCGGCTGATTGCCGGTGTCACCTTACGCGACCGATGCCAGCTCAAGTTTCGGGGTTCAAAACCAAGCGGATTGTGACTGTAACAGGTTGAATGCACAAGATATCGACATGGACGTGCAGCGCAAAGTTGAGTGCAGCAAGCAAACAACGAGCTTGCTTTTATTGCGCAAAAAGCAAAAGCGCCTAGTGTCACCTCAGGGCGTCTATTTTTGGTGGTACCCTGAACGCTGACAGGCCCACTGAACCCGGCAGGGTTTACAGAGTGCTACCGTGATAGGGTGGGTACTGCCCCGCTCTTTTCGTGAATACTGGACTTCTGTACCGGTGGGCGGAGCCCACCCTACACTCTGCTGTTACCATCGATGAGTGCCGTCAGTATACAAAAATTATTGAATCCTCAACCCTCGGATTCAGGTTAATTTCAACGCCTTAACGAGTATTGGGCCCATTGAAAATGAATCCCGAAACTTGAGTTACCAGGAGTCTTCACCCGCATCGCTGGTATCACCGTCCTTGTTTTTATCCCGCCGTTTGAGGCCGCTGGAGGTGAGTTCCATCCTGCCGTCGTCGGCCTGCCCGGCCTGCGGCAGGGTGCGCAGCACAAAACAGCTGGCGATGGGGCATGCGGCGGTTTCTGCGAGGACGCTGGACTTATAATAGCCCTCCGGGGAGTCGACATTGTTGGCCGTTGCATAGCCGAGATCCTTCAGGTCGGCGGTGTAGCTACCGTTGTCATAGAAATAGCGCCCCTGCAGAGCCTCGATTTTCAGCAGTGCGGCTTCGCCATCGCTGCGTTTGCTCTTGCGTACCGAATCCTGATACGCGGGAATGGCGACTGAGGCAAGGATGCCGATAATGGTGATGGTGACCAGCAGCTCGATGAGTGAGAAGCCGCGGATCCTTGACGGCCCGGGTGAGCCTGTCTGTTTTCGAGATGATCTATTCATGGTTTTGTCTCGTCTGTGTTCGTCGATGGGATGTCGGCCAGGTCTTATCCGGGTTTATTCCTGCAATTCCCGCCAGCTGGCCTCGCCACTTCTCACGGCGCCCTTGTTTTCCTGCTCGATGGTCACGATCTTGCCGGTCGAGGTCTGGATGAAGGCCTTGGTGCTGCCGTCGCTGTTGTAGCCACTGCCCGAGTGCAGAGCGGGCGAGAGAGAGGGCGCGACACCGAGATCCAGGGTGGTCTTGATGACATAGTTGCCATCGCTATCGGCGGAGCCCGTGGTACCGATCACCGGGGGATTGCCCGCCGTGCCGGTGGCGAAGTGGGTGACCGATAATTGCGACAGGCCTTCCACCTTGCAGGCTGCGTCGCTGGGGTCGTACAGGGTGTGGGTCAGGCTGTCGCCGAGAATGGTGGCCTCGCCGATAATGCGGTTGCCCGCCGGCAAGGCATCGCGATACCAGCCGGACTGATAGTCGCCAGCGGTGTCATATTGTGTCATCTTTTCCAGGAGTTCACTGAACGTGGCGGGTGCCGGTGAGCTGAGTATACCGGTGACACCGGTCAGTTTGCCCGTATTTTCCCGCACTACGGCGCTGGTGACGTTTGCCAGTTTATTGGTATCCGGTGCGGCGCCGGTGAAAGCGCCCGTGGTATCGCGTGTCATCTTCAGGCCATAGAAACGCTGGCTGGCATTGTCCAGTGCGTCGTCCCGGGTGAAGTAGCGCCCGCTGCCGAACAGCACCCAGCGGTTGCGCTCATCGTCGAAGGTAAAGGAGGGTTTCGCAACGATAGGCCGTCCGGCATCAATAAGCACGGAAGGGGTCCAGTTGCTGGGCGCCTTGACGGCGATCGTGGCGATATCCTGGGTCTCAACCTGGTACAGCTTGCCTTTCCACGGGGCCGCGGTGCCGGAGACGGTGCCGAAGAAAATACCGTCGGCATTGGCGTCCAGATCCCAGTCCACGGCGATCAGATCCGAGATAAAGCTGTTGCTGTCGCTCAGTACGGAAATACCACCAGCGCCAAATCCGGCCTCCAGGGACAGGGTGTGCAGATTGAGCAGGAACAGGCGGCCGTTTTTGGTGCTCTTGACGGCGGTCAGCCCGTCTCTGGTTGCGGTGGGGCCGGAGCCCAGCATCAGATACCACTTGTCCTCGGAAATGAACGGCGCCGGGATGCTGGAGGTAAAGCCCAGATCCTCATGGCTGAATTCCAGCAGCAGTTCCGGCGGCTGTTCCGGGTCGGTGATATCCAAGATGAAATAGGCCGAGCGCATGGTGCGGATGTCGCCGCCCGGATTGCTGGTATCGACATCGACGGAGATCTCGCCCCCCCCGAAACGCATGCCGCCGACCAGTACCGTGCCCCAGCCACCGGGGTGGGTGTTATCGTCGGCAAAGATCTTGGCGTCGAAAATACGTGGACGCAGATCGACATAGTAGACATGATTGCCGGTGGTTTTTCCGTAGTTGGTATCGGTCAGATACTTGAGGTGTGGCAGCAGGTTGTAAGGCACGTAGGCCCACATTTCAGCACCCAGGTCATACTGGGTGCTGCCCGTTGGGCCATTCAGGAACCTGCGGTTGGGGGCATCGTACCAGCCCGCGTTGAAGGCGTGCAGCATGCCGTCGTTGCCGCCGGCGTAAACCATGTGGCGGCGATTCCTGTACTGCTTCAGGAAGGCGCTGTAGCTGGCGTCATTGTAGAGGATATCGAAGGCCTCCGAGGGACGCGCCACGGCGGTGGGGGTGGAGTAGATTACGTCGCCCAGGCGCCAGGTGCGGTTGTTTTGCAGTTCGCGGCTGCGATAGCCCGGCTGATCCTCACCGCGGATGTAGTTGACGATCTTCGCCGCTTCGGCGGCGTCGGCGGCCTGCAAAAGCCCGGCATTGCTGGCGTCAAAGCTCGCCGGCAGGAAGGGGACGGTTTCCGTCGATGTCACTCGTGCCGCCACGGTGCCGGTATTTTTCTTGCTGTCGATGGCCGTGAAAATATAGCGTCCGGGGGTCGCGGATGTGTAATTGCGCTGGGTCTTGGCCTGGGTGTCGGTGAGATTGGCGAGCCGTTCACCACCACTCCACAGATAATTGATACTGAACGGTGTCTCGGTGAAGACGGAATTCGAGCAGGCGATGGTTTGCGCCTCTGTCGGGCGCGCGCCTTCACTGGTGGATAACTTGATATAGGTCGACTGGTCGGCGCTGTTGAAGCACATGTCGAGAATGTTGTCGGTGGCCGGCCCTTCCAATGTCTGGTTACTGTTATTGTCCTGCCGGATCAGGCCGGCATCATCGACCAGCAAGGCGTTCACATCCCCGGTCCAGGCGACCTGATAGGTGCCGTCGGACATGGTGGTCTGGAAACTGGCCTGGTAGATCGCGCCTTCACCGCTTGCGGAGGCGGAAATCACCGAGGCCGAGCCTCCCGCCGATGCGCGCCGTGCGATGGATTGGAAGGCTGCGGTCAATTCGGCCACCAGCTGGTAACCGTCGTTGGCGAGGTAAAAAGTGTCCGGGTTGCAGTCGCCATTGGCGTCCCATTCATTGGCCGTACAGCTGCCGCCGTTGAGATAGGTCTGGTAGTAGGTTTTGAAGTTCGCGGGGTGAGCCGGATCGGGTTCATTGTCGCCATCGGCATCGACGAAGCCCCCATTGGCGGCCGCCTCACGCATGCGGCGGGTGGAGTCATTGTTGACCTCTCCCTCGCCCAGGGCTGCGTAGACATAGTAGCTGATGATTTCCTGATGGCCGCCAATGTCGCTGCGGCAGTCATTCTTGCGCAGCTCCAGGGCGAGGTCGTCCAGCTGTTCGTTCTTGCCGGTGTCGCCGACGCCATCGCTGTTGACCGTCGGGTCTGCCGGCGTTCCCCCCTCCCAGTCTTCGTAGGGCGCGCCATCATTGAAGTGCAGCACGAAGGTCTTGGCGCACTTCAGTTTGGCGCTGTATTCATCGTAATAGTACGGATCCCAGTCGTTGCTGATCTCGTAGGAATTCATCTGCGTGGCGTTTTCGGTGCCGTTGTCATACCACTGGGTATGGCCGTTTTTGGCAAAGTTTTTCTGTTGCACATAACCGTAAATGTCATACAGGGTTTCGGCGATGGGGGTGGTGCCCCAGATCAGTGGATGATCCTCGATGACATCGACGATGTTCGACAGCGGGGACTTGACGTGGGTCTCCCGGCAAATGTCGTAATTGGTGCGGGAGGCGGTGGGCAGTGAGACATCCGGATAACAGGGATGGAAGGTGCCGCCATCCACCGTGTTGCCCGTATAGACACTGGTCGGGCTGCGGGTATGGTCGTAGTTATAAACCGCCATGCCGAAGCGCATGCCACCGGAGTTATCCTGCACGATGCCGGTAGGCTCTGCCGTCAGGCCGAGTTGGATATTGTAGCCGGGGACCGGCACGGCAATGTAGCCGACCTTTTCCGTGACGTGGTCGACTTCGTTGTCAGCGGATTTTTCCTCGTCGATCTGCATGTCGATGGCGGTGGTGGATAAAACGGCGTTGCCGCTGCGGACGTTGGCCGGGTCGGGGCCATTGAAGGTCTGCATGTCCATGACCACCAGGGGTTCAGTGGAAAACGTGGTGGTGAAACTTTGTGTATACCAGGCGTGCGTGACGGCGTTTCCAGTATCGGATATCTCGAAGGGAATGTTGCCGAGGTTTGTGATGCCGCGGCCTTTTTCAATAGCGATGTAGTGGATTTCCTCCTGGCTATGATCCTGATCCGCGTTCTCTTCTTCTTGCAGTGCCACCTGAAAGCCCGCTGCCGTGATACTATGCTTACGGGTGGTGACGGAGGCGACGTCATTAAAAGAACTGACGCCGGAGAAAACGACGGGAGTGGTGGTAAAGCTGCTGTAATAGCTGACCGTCTCAAAACTCCCCGCGGTGGTGTCGGTGAAAATCTTACCGGCATCGAAGTTGATACTGCCGCTGTCGGTATCGATGTGGTGGTGGCCTTTTTCAGCGACGATATAGAAGATATCTTCCGTGGTGTGCTTGCCATCTTTGGAGTCCCACTCCTGTAGACGAACCTTGAAGCCGGTCGTGGTGACGTCGGCAACACGCGCCAGAACCGGGTCGCCGCCGTTGTAGGAGACATTGACGGCGACAACGACAGGCTCTACGTAGGTGTTGCTGAAGGTGACGCTTTTCCAGTTAGCAAGATTGTTTCTATCAGGGTCACTATTAGTGTACTGCCAGTCCATGGAGACGCGCCCCACTTCGATATTCGAGTCCAGCGGCACGGTGAAGGTGCCATTCACCGTGACGGGCTTTATCATGCCAGTATCCATGATAAATTCCTGATTGTCCGGAAAGGGTGTGTAGGCAGAGCCGTTACTATAGGCCTTGCGGAAGGTGTAATCGTAGGGCTCGTTTTGTCCCTGCACCACATAATAGGTGGTGCCACCGAGCGCCTCGCCGTTACGATCACGCACCTTGCCGCCGACCAGCACCTGACGCACGATGTCCATGCGCCGCATGGCCATCCAGTTGAGGAAATTACCGTCCCAGTCGCCGTTTGCGTCTTCAACGAAGAAACCCAGGCTGGCGTCGTAACGGTATTTTTTAGTGCTGTCAAAATAGCCGAAATAAGGCGTTGCGGGCTTGAAGTCATCGTGCAGTCCGTTTCTCCAGTTGCCAGCACCAGTGTCACGATAGGCAACGGCCTTCATGCTGCCGGAGATGTCGAGGGCAATGATGACATTGGGCTTGCCGGAATTTTCGGCAACAAACGGCGGTACCGCCTGATAGTCCGCGGTCGTCGGTGGTGCGGCAAAGGCCGCCGGCCAGAGGCTGACGGCGAGCGCGAAGCCGACGAGGCATTGGGGTAAAGAGCGTCGCTGTGTTATTGGCGCGATTTTCCGGCTCTTGAGGGGCTTGTTAATGCGTTGTGTATCCATGCTGCACCTCTAATTTTTCAGTATTGCGCGGTATTCCGCTGCGGTGGTGGCTTGCGCACCGGCAACGGACGTTCCACGGCTGCGCAGTTCAAAAAAGACATGTACGCCGCCGGCGGCGGCTGCCTTGCCCAGACCTTCATAGCCGGCTGCCATGGCGGTTCCCGCACCGGCTGCCCACTGGGTTTGGGTCTTGTAGACGATGATTTGCGAATTACTGTCTTCTCCGTCGGTGAAATCACCGTCGCCATTGCCGTCCAGTCGATGGGTTGCGTCAACCGTCAGGCTGGTGGCAGTGGCAAGGCTTTCGCCCGTGTCGTTGCCGTTGTACAGATCCTTGTTGGTATTGGCGATGTTGAGACCTGTCGGCAGGGTCACATTGGCGGTCCAGCCGCGCTCGAAGAGATGGTCGTCAATCACGCTGCCCATGGCTTCCCGGCCATTTTCCGAAAAATAGAAGGCGCGATCCCGGAGTACCGCATTGGCACTCATTTGGTAGTCCATGGAGGTGGATTGCATGCTGACCACGCCGATCAGGGTCAGGACGGTCAGGAACATGAGCGCGGTAATCAGTACTGCGCCTTGCTGACGTGACGGAGTGGCTGTCTGGGTGACTGTCAATGGATGTTTCATGAGCGGTTCCGGTTGCGTATCTGGATCAGGCGTGTGTATTGCTTGCGACGGTATTTTTGATCGGCGCTCGGGACGCTGTAACTGTAGCCAAGCAGGTCATAGGTGTTGCTGTCGGTGACGTTGGAATCCTGGTCTTTGCTGCGTGCCAGCAGGGAGACCCGCACGCTGACGACCTTGGACCACCAGTCGGTGGTCGACAGTCCGTTGGTGGCGGTGACGCTGGCGTTGTCGTAACGGTCGACATCACCGTCGCTGCCGGTATTCACATCACTGGCATCGACCGTGCCGTCGCTGTTTGTGTCCTTGTTGCTGCGCATGTCCCGGCCGTAGATAAATTGCAATTGCTCGATGTTTTCAGCGAGTTCCTCTTCAACCATTTCCGGTGCGTTGGCGGTGTCTCCGCGCAGTGTCAGGCGAACCAGTGTCGGCACGCTGTCGTTACAGCTGCCGTTGGTTTTTGCACTGCAAGTGCGCAGATAGAAAATGTCGGTCTTGTAGACAAAGTTATAGGTGCCATCCTGATTCGGCAGGCTGGTGGGAATGGTGCCGGTGCCCAGCATCAGGGTGCCAACGTTTCCCACCGCGCTGCGCACGAAGACGGTGGTTGCATTATTGGCGGCGGGTACCGTCTCCGCATCGGCGTAGCGTACGACGAGGATGTCGCTATGGGGGACATAATCCGAGTCGGCAATACAGCTTGTGGGAAAGTCGGCAACTGCACCGATAGTGGCGGCGCCTTCGTATCCCCGTACTCCCGTGTTGGTGTCGGCAACCCAGGCGCCGTCACAGTCGCCAACACCGGTGATATTTCCGGCGACACTACCGGCCTGAACGTCCTCGGGATCAATGCCCCCCCAGTGGTCGGCCATATGTGCGGCACGGGTGAGGGTATTGAGTGCAAAACGCCCGTTTTCCTGTAGTAAGCCCAGGCTGTCCTGCATTTTGTAGGCCTGCTTGCTGCTGGTGAAAACCTGTACCAAGCCGGCAGAGAGGATCAGCCCCACCGTAATGGCGATCATGATCTCGACGAGGGTGACGCCGGTTTGTCTGTTCAGGGTGTCGTTACGCATGGTGATTTCTGCCTGGATGCTACGGTTGAAAACGGGTGGCATAGGTCTTGGTGACCTGGTGGTCAATGGTGCCGTCAGCGGCATCCTCTTCATCGGAAAGGGCCTGCTCACGCCAGGAAATACGAATAGTGAATGTGCGGTCACCGTTGTTGGTCACCGAACTGGAGACACTGCCATTGCCGTCATCACGGAGTAATTTCTTGTTGGTTGTGGACCAGACGAAGGCATCGTACTGGGCCAGCTGTGCGCTGGTGCAGGTTTTAGTCGCGATGCAGTCAGGGTCGGTTTCGTTGCCGGTGATGGCGTCATAGGCCGTGATCTCGGGGGTTGCCTTTTTCACCTTGGCCAGTTCTCCACGATTTGCCTGCATGCGCTCGATCATGTCGTTGGCCTGTGAGTTGGCGATACTGAGCATGTGCGAGTTCAGGGTCTGTCGCATACCGAAAGCTTGCAGGCCGGCGATACCGAGCAGGCCGATGGACAACACCAGAACGGAGATTAGCACTTCCACCAGGGTGAAGCCGTGTTGGCGGGAGTGTGACGGAGCGTGGCGTGGACGGTGATTCATGGTTTGGCTTCCGGTTCAGTGGGCAGCGAATGAACAGTCTGAATTTAAGTGATTAAGTTAGGATTAAGGACAGGCCGCGCTGTCGACGACGGCACGACCAGTGGCGCCAACCTTGATGGTGCGGCGTTCTTTGTTCTTGCATCCGCTGGGCGTGAGCGTGAAGGTTGTCGGGGTATCGACCGCACCGGTGGGCTGGTAGCGGACGTTGGCTGTCGTGGCGGTAAAGGTTGGGTTGGCGTTCAGGGCTTCGCCGATGCGCAGCAGTGAGTCAGTGCCATCGAATGTTCCCCGGGTACCCGTGGTATCCGTGAAGACCAGCCAGCCCCCGGACCAGTTCGTGCCGCCAGCGCAGGTTTCAGGATCTGTGGCGGGCTGTTTGCGCGAGCAGACCGAGGTTCGTACACCGCGCTTGGCGGACTCGCTGCGGGCAAGATTCAGTGCGGCCAGCATACTGTTGGCCTGGGTCGCCGTGCGGTTGCTGCGCATCATGGTGCCGAAGCTGGGAACGGCGATGCTGAGAATGATGGCGCCTATGGACAGGGTGACCAGCAGTTCGATCAGGGTGAATCCTGCGGATTGTTTGTTTCGCTGCAACATCGGTTTTCTCACGCAATGACAAAGGTCTCTGTCACCGTTATCGGCGCGTATTGCGTGAGTTCCTGACCGTTTATCGGTTGTTAACGGCCTTCGGTCAGACATGCAGGGCGGAGTGTGACGCCGTTCTCGCTTGCGGCTGCCTGGTCATGATGAGTCGCCCGGGTTTCGCGATGCTCAACCCGGGCTACGGCTGAAATTCTTTGTGGAGGGGGGAAGTGGAGACAGGGGGCATTGCTTGACTTTGTATTTCTTCATTACCTTTTGCTGATGGAGAGACTCCAAACAGCATTCCGCGTGGGCATGAAAAGCCTGCCCACCCTTCTACCTATGCGTCAATATCGATCTGTACCTTGTAAAACCAGTGGCTTGTCGGGCCTGCGAAACCTGGGAGTTTATCTGCGGCGAAGAGTGCTTGTTCGTGCAGCGGGGGCCGGGCTGTCAGGGCTGGGCGGCGGGTTCGGCAGGGGGGCTGGCGGTGGCCTTTTGCCGCGCGGCCACGGCGCGTCTGTCGGCGCGCCGGTCGATGACATTCTTCACTGCGATCAGCAGCCCCAGACCGATGAAGGCGCCGGGTGGCAGGATGGCCAGGAGAAAGCCGTGGTAGCCGTCGATGAAGGTAATGGTCAGCCATTGCGCGCCCTCGCCGAACATCAGCTCGGCCTGTGCGAACAGGGTACCGTGGCCAATGATTTCGCGCAGGGCGCCGAGGGCCACCAGTACCAGGGTGAAACCCACACCCATGGCGAGGCCGTCGAGCAGGGATCGCCCCACGTTGTTTTTGGAGGCGAAGGACTCGGCGCGGGCGATGATCACGCAGTTGGTAACGATGAGGGGAATGAAAATGCCCAGGATCAGGTACAGGTCATAGACGAAGGCCTTCATCAGCAGCTCGACGGCGGTGACGAAGCAGGCGATGATCAGGACGAAGGTGGGGATGCGCAGCTCCGGGCGAACCAGGTTGCGGATCAGTGACACGGTGACGTTGGAACCGGCCAGCACCAGGGTGGTGGCGATGCCGAGACCGAGGGCGTTGACCACGGTGCCGGACACCGCCAGCAGGGGGCACAGACCCAGCAGTTGCACCAGTGCCGTGTTGTTGCGCCACAGGCCTTCGTTGATGATCTGTTTCGAATTGTCCGCCATGCTGCCGTCGTTCCCGTATCGCTGTTTACTGATCGTCGCTGTCTGCCGGCGGCACGCTGCTTTTCTGCGCGAACAGGCGCTTTTTGTGCCGCTGATAATATGTCAGTGTGTTGTACACCGCCTTGACCACCGCGCGCGGGGTGATGGTGGCGCCGGTGAACTGATCAAAGATACCGCCGTCACGCTGTACACGCCAGCCCTTGCGTTGCGGATCGCCCAATGAACGGCCATCGAAAGCGAGAATCCAGTCGCTGCGCCGGTCTTCGATGCGGTCACCCAGGCCGGGTGTTTCCTTGTGCGACAGCACGCGCACGCCGGCCAGGGTACCGTCGGCATGGATACCGACCAGCAGTTTGATCGGGCCGACATAGCCATCCGGCGCCACCGACATGATGGCCACCGCCACCGGTTTGCCATCGCGCCGGGCGCGAAACACCGGTACCGGCTTGTCGCTGCCCAGCAGCCTGGGATCGTGCACCGTGATCATATCGCGGAAGATGTCGTTGTCGTGCAGCGCCGGGTCGATCACCGCATGCAGACTGCGCAGGGTATAGGCCCGTTCGGCCTCTTCGATGTGCGGTGCGGTGAGTTGGTCGATGTAGGCCACCAGTCCGCCACCTACCAGGGCGAACAGACCGAGAACCAGCGCGCTCCTCGTCATATAGTGGCGCAGCATCAGTCTTTTCCCCGGGCATGGCCGTAGACCCGTGGCTGGGTGTAGTAATCAAGGGTGGGTGCGGCCATGTTCATCAGCAATACGGCGAAGGCCACGGCGTCGGGATAACTGCCCCAGGTGCGGATCACGTAAATAATGATACCGATGCCAATGCCGTAGAGGATACGCCCCCTGGGGGTCGTGCTGGCGCTGACCGGATCGGTGGCGATGAAAAAGGCGGCGAGGATGGTGGCGCCGCCGAAGATGTGAAACAGCGGTGAGGGATAGGTGTCCGCATCCATGAGAAAAAAGAAGGCGCTGATCACGAACAGGCTGCCGATGACTGCCAGCGGGATCTGCCAGCTGATGACGCGCTTGTAAATGAGATACATACCGCCCAATAACAGCCAGGTGCCCACCCACTCCCAGCCGATGCCGGCAACGTCGCCGAACAGGGCGTTGTTGGCGGTGATTTCGGACACGGTGTTGTTCAGCCCCAGGTCAGTCTTCATGGCGTCCAGGGGCGTGGCGGAACTGAGGGCGTCGATACTGAGACCGTAGGGAAGGTGGCTGAAAAAGATCACTCCCAGGGTATCGATGAAACCGATCTCCAGCTGCTCGAGGATAAAGGGTGGCATCCAGCGGGTCATTTCCAGCGGAAACGAGATGAGCAGCATGACATAGCCGACCATGGCCGGATTGAAGGGGTTGTAGCCGAGGCCACCGTACAGGTGCTTGCCGATGATCAGCGCAAAGGCCACCCCCAGCACGGTCATCCACCACGGCGCCAGCGGCGGGATACAGAGGGCCAGTAGCAGGGCGCTGAGCACCGCGCTGCCGTCACCGAGAAAGGGTTTGAGCGGCCGCTTGCGCAGCTTCAGCATCAGTGCCTCGCTGGCGAGTGCGGTGAGCACGGCGATGGCGCTGTTGATGATCAGTCCCCAGCCGAAGAACCAAGTGTAGCAGATGATGGCCGGGATCAATGCGGCAATGACCTGCAGCATCAGGCTGGAAACATGGAGGCCGGAATGGATATGGGGTGATGGCGGGGTCTGTAGCGTCATTATCCTGGAATTCTTAGTTGGACGGGGTGAAGTGTGCGCTTGCGGTGGCGCATGACGGCGTTGCAACTCCTTGGAATAGAACCACTATTCCGCGTCATTACGCCTTGTCCCGCATCACCGCAAGCGCGCACTTCACCCCGTAGCGTGATTTGCCCGGCAGGTTAAGTCGTAAAGCGATGTCAATAGCTTTCATAGCGATAACTCAACATCAGAAATGGAGCGGTCAACGGGGGATTCCAGAATCATGGCCTGTCCGGTTTGGTTGCGGCCTTGCTTTCATTGGGGTTTTGCCGGGTTTTTTCTTCGCGGCGCCGGTCAGCATCATCGATCGCCTTTTGCTGCGCCGGGGTGAGATTATCGGTGTTCTTCGGCGTGCTGTCCTGCGCTGATTTTTTGGCGCGTACTCGCGCCATGGCGGCCTGGATGGCGGCCTGCTTGTCATCGCTGCCGCCCTGGGTGACGGCGCTGCGCTTTTTCTTGTGGCGTTCGGCGCGTTCCTTCTTCTCCCGTTCGAGGCGGAATTCGCGGAACTGGTGGCGTTCGCGGGCCAGGTCGGCCTGGCGTTTTTCCGCCTCCTGGTTCCATATCTCGCTCTTGGCATAACGGTAGTAGCCCACCAGCGGAATCTGGCTGGGGCAGACATAGTCGCAGCAGCCGCATTCGATGCAGTCGAAAATATTGTAGTCCTGGATCTTGTCGAAATCGCGTGCCCGCGCATACCAATACATCTGCTGCGGCAGCAGGTTCACCGGACAGGCGCTGGCGCAGTTGCCGCAACGGATGCAGGGCATGGCGTATGCATCACGCGAGGGCAGGGGCACGTCGTGCGTGGTGGACTCCACCAGCACGCAGTTGGTGCCCTTGACCACCGGCACCGTATCGCTGTGCATGGCGGTGCCCATCATGGGGCCGCCGACGATGAGCCGGTGCAGGCTGTCGCGGTTGCCGCCGCATTCCTCGATGAGATTGCCCAGTGGGGTGCCGATCAACACCTCCAGGTTGCGTGCATGGGCGACGCTACCGGCGATGGTGACGTAGCGGGAGATCAGCGGCTGGTCGAGTTCCACCGCGCGGTACACCGCATAGGCGGTGCCCACGTTGTGACAGACGATGCCGATGTCGATGGGCAGGCCACCGCTGGGTACTTCCTTGCCCGTCAGCATCTGAATCAGTTGCTTTTCACTGCCGGTGGGGTAGATGGTGGGTACTTCTACCACCTCCACGTCGGCGCCGCTGTCGCGGACGGCCTCGCAGAGGGCGCGGAAGGCCCTGGGTTTGTTGTTTTCGATGCCGATGACGCAACGTCTGGCAGCGAGCGCATGACGCATCATCAGCAGCCCGGCCAATACCTCCCGGGCGTGTTCGCGCAGCAGCATTTCATCGCAGGTGATATAGGGTTCGCACTCGGCGCCGTTGAGGATCAGGGTATCGACCGGGCGGCCGCCGGGATCGAGCTTGACCGCCGCCGGGAAGCCCGCGCCGCCGAGGCCGACGATGCCGGCGTCGCGGATGATCCCGCGCAGTTCCTGTGCGCTCAGTTCGGCGGCATTGGACAGCGTGCGTTCGCGTGGCCGCCAGCGCTCTTCGCCGTCGGTCTCGATGATGATACAGACTGCGGACATGCCGGAGGCATGCGGCACCGGGTGGTCGCTGATGGCGGTTACGGTGCCTGAACTGGGTGCATGCAGGGGGGCGCAGATGGCGTCACCGGCGCGCGCGATGAGCTGTCCCTTGAGCACCTTGTCGCCCACCGCCACCACCGGCTCGGCGGGACTGCCGATATGCTGCTTGAGCGGCAGAATCAGCGTCGCTGGCAGTTTTGCCGGCTGCACGGGCAGGGCCGTGGCGTCTTTCTTGTGCTCTTTGAGCACTACTCCACCTCTGAACTGGAACAGACGGTGCATCAGTGGGCTCCCGCCGGCTGTGGATCCGGGTCGCTGTCGGTGGGCTGTTCATAGGGTGGCGGAGGCGGGGCCGGCCATTTCCAGGTGTCGAGACTCTGCTTGACGGGCACCATGTCGATGCAGTCCACCGGGCAGGGGGCCACACACAGCTCACAGCCGGTGCATTCGGACTCGATGATGGTGTGCATCTGCTTTGCCGCGCCAAGAATGGCGTCCACCGGGCAGGCCTGGATGCACAGGGTGCAGCCGATGCATATTTCCTCATGGATGTAGGCCACCATCTTGGGTTTTTCTTCGCCGCATTCATCGTCCAGGGGCTTGGGATCACGGCCCAGCAGGTCGGCGAGGCTGACGATCACCGTCTCGCCACCGGGCGGGCAGCGGTTGATGTCCGCTTCGTCGCGGGCAATGGCCTCGGCATAGGGGCGGCAGCCGGGGTAACCGCACTGGCCACACTGGGTCTGCGGCAGGATGGCGTCGATCTTCTCCACCAGCGGGTCGCCTTCCACCTTGTAGCGGATCGCGGCATAGCCCAGCAGCAGGCCGAACAGGATGCCGAGGACGCCCAGGGCAAGGAGCGCGCTGAGCATCAGCCTTTCATCCGTTTGGCAGCGCTCACAACGGCCATGGGTATCATCCCTTTACCAGCCCGACAAAACCCATGAAGGCCATCGACATCAGTCCTGCGGTGATCAGGGCGATGGCCGGGCCACGGAAGGCTTCCGGCACATCGGCCACGGCGATGCGCTCACGCATGGCGGCAAACAGGATCAGCACCAGGGAAAAGCCCATCGCGGCGCCGAAGCCGTAGACTGCGGATTCGAGAAAGCCGTGCTGTTGCTGCACGTTGAGCAGGGCCACGCCCAGCACGGCGCAATTGGTGGTGATCAAAGGCAGGAAAATGCCCAGCACCTGGTACAGCACCGGGCTGGTCTTGTGCACCACCATTTCGGTGAACTGCACCACCACGGCGATGACGAGGATAAAGCTGATGGTCTGCAGGTATTCCAGCCCCAGTGGAGTGAGCAGGAATTCGTTCACCAGATAGCTGAACACGGCCGACAGGGTGAGCACAAAGGTGGTCGCCATCGCCATGCCGGTGGCGGTTTCCAGCTTGCGCGACACGCCCATGAAGGGGCACAGGCCGAGGAACTTCACCAATACGATGTTGTTCACCAGCACGGTGCTGATCAGGATGAGAGCGTATTCAGTCATGTCGTGTTGCGTGTGATCCGTTGGAGAACAGGCTTGGCGGCGGACAGGGTACAGGTCTCCTCACTGAGACGGAAAGACCAAAATGGCCTAATCATAGACGAGTACATTATATCGTGCAGTTATATACCACTGAGTGCGGCATGTTGACGCGATTGTTTTGTGGTTAAACGTGATTGTCCGCTTACCTTTGAGTACCGTCTGTTAGGTTGGGGTTCGTTCCTCACCCCAACCTACCCGTCATCACTGGTTGGCTATTTTACCCGCATGCCCGGCCGGGCGCCGTCGTCCGGATGCAGGATCCACAGATCTTCGCCGCCCGGGCCGGTGGCCAGCACCATGCCCTCGGAGGCGCCGAAACGCATCTTGCGCGGCGCCAGATTGGCTACCATCACTGTCAGTTTGCCTTGCAGATCCTCCGGCGCATAGGCGCTCTTGATACCGGCGAAGACGTTGCGCGTTTCGCCGCCGAGGTCGAGGGTCAGGCGCAACAGCTTCTTGGCGCCGTCGACATGTTCGGCCTTGACGATACGCACGATGCGCAGGTCGATCTTGGCGAAGTCGTCGAAACTGATGGTGTCGGCGATGGGATCGGTCTGTAGCGGGCCGGGCTCCATTGCCTCGCTTGCATGCTCGGCGGCGGTGTGCGCGGCCAGTTCATCACGGGTTTGTGCCAGCATGGCGTCGATCCTGTCCTGTTCCACGCGGGTCATCAGTGGCTTGAATCTGTCGATGCGATGGTCGATGAGCGGTTGCCCGCAGTCGTGCCAGCCCATGGCGTCGATATTGAGGAAGTCCTGCACCTCGCCGGCCATCGCCGGCAGTACCGGCTTGAGCCAGGTCATCAGCACGCGGAACAGATTGATACCGGTGCTGTAGACGTCCTGCGCCTGCCGTGCCGTGTCTTCGGACTTGGCCAGTCGCCACGGTTTCTGCTCGTCGATGTACTGGTTGGCGATGTCGGCCAGGGCCATGATTTCGCGCATGGCGTGGCTGAATTCGCGTTGCTCGTACAGCGCGGCGATCCGTTCGCCGGCGGCGACGAAGCGTTGATAGAGTTCCGCTTCGCTGCACTCGGCGGAGAGCCGGCCGTCGCATTTCTTGCTGATGTAGCCGGCGCAGCGGCTGGCGATGTTGACCACCTTGCCCACCAGATCGGCGTTCACGCGGGCGCTGAAATCGTCGAAGCTGAGATCGATATCGTCGATGCGGCTGCTGAGCTTGGCGGCGAAGTAGTAGCGCAGGTATTCCGGGTCGAGGTGATCCAGGTAGGCGCGCGCATTGATGAAGGTGCCGCGCGACTTGGACATTTTTTGCCCGTTTACGGTGAGGAAGCCGTGGGCGAAGATGGCCGTCGGCGTGCGCAGGCCGGCGCCGTGCAGGATGGCGGGCCAGAACAGGGCGTGGAAGTAGATGATGTCCTTGCCGATAAAGTGGTATAGCTCGGCGTCGCTGTCCTTGCCCAGACTGTTTTTACCAAGAAAATCGTCAAAGTCCAGGTCGCCGCGTTGCGCACAGAGGTTCTTGAAGCTGGCGAAGTAGCCCATGGGCGCGTCCAGCCAGACGTAGAAGTACTTGTCCTCCGTGCCGGGAATCTTGAAGCCGAAGTAGGGCGCGTCGCGGGAGATGTCCCATTCCTGCAGGCCCGCCTCGAACCATTCATCGAGCTTGTTGGCCACCTCGGGCTGCAGATGTCCGCCGCGGGTCCACTCGCGCAGCATGGCCTCAAAATCGGGCAGCCTGAAAAAATAGTGCTCGGATTCTTTTGCGATGGGCGTGGCGCCGGACACCACCGATACCGCGTTTTTCAGTTCGGCGGTGGAATAGGTGGCGCCGCATGCCTCGCAGTTGTCGCCGTACTGCTCCTTGGCGCCGCAGCGCGGGCATTCACCCTTGAGAAAACGGTCGGGCAGGAACATTTCCTTGACCGGGTCATAGGCCTGTTTGATGGTGCGCACGGCGATGTGACCGGCTTCCTTGAGGCGCAGGTAGATGCTCTCCGCCAGCTCGCGGTTCTCCTCCGAGTGGGTCGAGTGGTAGTTGTCGAAGCCGATGCTGAAGTCGGCGAAGTCGGCTTCGTGTTCCTGTTTCACCCGCGCAATCAGTTCCTCCGGCGTGATGCCTTCGCGCTCGGCGCGCAGCATGATGGGCGTGCCATGGGCGTCATCGGCGCATACGTAGAGGCACTGGTGACCGCGCATCTTTTGAAAACGCACCCAGATGTCGGTCTGGATATGCTCCACCATGTGGCCCAGGTGGATGGCGCCGTTGGCGTAGGGCAGGGCGCTGGTGACGAGAATTTTTCGGCGCGGGGGGCGGGCAGGTGTGGGGGTATCGGAAGCGGTGCTCATGGGATTGTTGAATACTCAGGGGGTGGTGTGTAGGCAGGAAAGCCGGAATGGCGGCTTATACAAAAGGGAATATTACGATACGCCCCTGAATTGTGTAAACTCGCCGCTCCATTATAGCCCTGGAAAGCGTTCCGTGGGGCGAAACGATACCGGTCAGCCCAAGGAGTTCCCATTATGAGCGACGTCACCCGTGAGCAGGTTGAGTCCGCCATCAAGCAATTCATCGATCCCAATCTGGAAAAGGATCTGCTGAGTGCGAAAAGCATCAAGAACATCGCCATCGACGCCGGCAAGGTCAGCATGGACGTGGTGCTGGGTTATCCCGCCAGGGGCTGGCAGGATGAGCTGGCCGCCAAACTGAAGGCGCTGGTGGAGGCCGTCGACGGCGTTTCCGGGGCCACCATCAAGGTTAGTAGCAAGATCGAGCCGCACTCGGTGCAGAAGGGTGTCAAGCCCATCCCCGGGGTAAAAAATATCATTGCCATCGCCTCCGGCAAGGGCGGCGTCGGCAAGTCCACCACCGCTGTCAACCTGGCCTTGGCGCTGGCCGCCGAGGGCGCCAGCGTGGGTATCCTCGATGCCGATATCTACGGTCCCAGTCAGCCGCGCATGCTGGGTGTGTCCGACAAGCCGGAATCCAAGGACGGCAAGTCGCTGGAGCCGCTGATGGGCCATGGTATCCAGTCCATGTCCATCGGTTATCTCATCGACGAAGACACACCGATGATCTGGCGCGGCCCGATGGTCACCCAGGCCCTCGAACAGCTGCTCAACGACACCCACTGGCAGGATGTCGATTACCTCATCATCGACCTGCCGCCGGGCACCGGTGACATCCAGCTGACCCTGGCGCAGAAGGTGCCGGTGAGCGGTGCGCTGATCGTCACCACACCACAGGACATCGCCCTGCTGGATGCCCGCAAGGCGCTGAAGATGTTTGAAAAGGTGGATGTGACCGTGCTCGGTATCGTCGAGAACATGAGTATTCATATCTGTTCCCAGTGTGGAAACGAAGAACACATCTTCGGTAAAGGCGGCGGTGCACGCATGTCCGAGGACTACGACGTCGACTTCCTCGGCGCCCTGCCGCTGGACATTCAGATCCGCGAGGAAGTGGATGGCGGCACGCCCACCGTGATCAACGCCCCCGACAGCCGTATCGCGCAGATTTACCGCGAGATCGCTCGCCGCATGGCCGCCCGTCTGGCCCTGCAAGCCAGGGAATTCAGCGCCAAGTTCCCCAATATCGTCATCCAGAACAGCTGATAAGCGGTTGGCTGCGCAAGGGCGCGATGCGATGCAAAGAACAAACGCTGTGTCCTTCGCATCCTTTGCGGTTATTATTTTCACCACAGAGGCGTAGAGATGTAGGGTGGGCACTGCCCACCAACCATGCCCTGTACAAATCTATCCCGGTGGGCGGTGCCCACCCTACGATTGAGGGGGATGTTTTAGTGGGTATCAAATCGGACAACTGGATCCGCCGTATGGCGGCCAGCAGCGGCATGATCGAACCTTTCGAGCCGGGGCAGGTGCGCGAGAGCGACAACGGCCGCATCATTTCCTATGGGACATCCAGTTACGGTTATGACGTGCGCTGTTCCGATGAATTCAAGATTTTTACGAATATCAATTCGGCGGTGGTGGATCCAAAAAACTTCGACGACAACAGCTTCGTCGACGTCAAGTCCGACGTTTGTATCATCCCGCCGAACTCTTTCGCCCTGGCGCGCACCGTGGAATATTTCCGCATTCCCCGTGACGTGCTCACCATCTGTCTCGGCAAATCCACCTACGCCCGCTGCGGCATCATCGTCAATGTCACGCCACTGGAACCGGAATGGGAAGGCCATGTGACCCTGGAATTCTCCAACACCACGCCACTGCCGGCAAAGATCTACGCCAACGAGGGTGTGGCGCAGATGCTGTTTTTTGGTGGCGATGAGGTGTGCGATATCTCTTATGCCGACCGTGGCGGCAAGTATCAGGGCCAGCGCGGGGTGACCCTGCCCAAGGCCTGAGTTTGTAGGGCACGTGTGCCCACGCGTCAGCTCAAAACCCCGTCACCGACGTCAGCACCGCATTGATGGTACTGCCATCGGCCTTGCGCCGCTCGATGCGCACCGGCAGGTACGCCAGTTTTTCCGCACACCAGAAGGTCGTTTGCAACGGCCCGTTGCTGAGCTGCACACGAAGGGCTTTGTACGTGCCGGAGGGAATGCGAATGGTTTCTGCGCCGAGAATTTCCAGGGTATAGGTCTTGAGCTTGCCGCCATCGGCCACCGGGTAATGCAGCCAGCGCTGGCGGCTCGGCAGGTCATGCATCAGGCGTAACTGGAAAAGGAGCTTGTCCACGGTGAGGTCGTCCGTGAGCGACATCTGCCACGGATCGCCATTGATGGTGTTGGTCAGCTTTCGCCGTGACCAGTCAAATGTCAGGCGGAGGGTGCGGGCCTTTTCGCCGCCGCGGCTGAACCAGGTGTATTCCAGTGGCCGCATGTGTCGTCCGTGCCAGATCCACTGACTGCGTTCCACCACCTGCCCGCTGCGCAACAGGCGCGTCACACCGGTGGGGCGGGTAACGGATTCGAAGATGAAACGGTTCGGGCCATCCGCTGCCAGGCTGCGGCGGGTTTCGCCGATGGTGATGGGGCCTTTTTTTACATCGTAGATGGCGGTGAAACGGTTGGGGAACTCCGCGGCAACGGCGAAGCCGGGTAACAGCAGAAACCATAAAAGCACGACGGTAGGAGCGGGCCATGCCCGCGATTGCCCGTTGCTAGCAACCACAAATCGCGGGCATGGCCCGCTCCTACGCTGTCTGTGGTTCAGTCCACGCATGGCGCTATTATTCTCCATCCCCGCTTTGTCTGCGAGCTGGCAGAGCCAGACTCAGCAGGCCGGCCAGCAGGGTGCTGCCGAGGATGAACAGGTGCAGGTTGACCGCCGCCTGTAATGCCGTTTTCGCATCGACACCAAAGGGCAGCAGGGCCGCCACCACGCCGGCTTCAAAGGTGCCGGCGCCGGCCACGCCATGCACCGGCAGTACGCTGGTGAGGTCGCCGGCGATGACGCCCACCCAGGCCGCGACGGCATCCATGCGTGCAAACAGACCGAGTATCCAGGCGAACACCGCCAGCTTGATGCCCCAGCTGAGCAAGGTCCACAGCCAGGAGCGCCAGAATAGCGGTGCATTCAACGGCAGGGCCTGTGCGGCCTGGTGTAGCAAGACACCGAGCCTGCCTTGTGGGGGTTGCCAGCGCGCCAGACGCGGCGCGATCATGTGAAAACCCAGCCAGGGCAGCAGCATCCAGGCGAGGGTCAGCGCCCATGCCCAGCCGGGGCCGAGCAGGGCGTCGCTCGTCACCAGCAGCCCGAAGGCCAGCAGGGTGTGCAGATCGAGAAGCCGGAACCACAGCAGGGCGGGGACGCTGCGCAGGGGCGGAATGGTGAAATGGTGAGACATCAACAGTGGAAAACTCAGTTCACCGCTGCGCGCCGGCAGCAGGTTGTTGAGCAGGTTGTGTTGCAGGGACAGGCGCAGCACGGTGGCAAAGCGGCCGCAGGTGTCGTCGCGAAAGTAATCGTGCACGCGCAGGGCGCGCAGGCCGTAGGTGAAAAATACCAGTATAATGGCCGCCGCCAGCGGGATCGCTGGCAGCGTGCGCCACGGTGCCAGCAAGGCGGCCCAGCCGATGACGCGTTCGACCAGCACGATCAGGCCGACGAGCAGGGCCAGGCCGATGGCCGTTTTCAGCAGGGTCTGTGGTTGCAAATGCGCCTCGAGGGTGGTTGTGCGGTATTTTGTAGGAGCGGGCCATGCCCGCGATTGCCCGTTATCAGCAAGCACAAATCGCGGGCATGGCCCGCTCCTACGGTTTTGATTTTTTTGTCGGCAGCCATTGTACCCTCAAGGATTCACTCAGCGCATGACCTCTATCACCCCCCAGCCCCTCAGTCTACAGGCCCTGCGCTGGCTGCTGTTCATCGCCGTGGCCAGCAGCTTTTATTTGAATCTGTGGGCGGTACCGCTGTTCGATCTCGACGAGGGCGCCTTCAGTGAGGCGACGCGCGAGATGTTCGTGCGCGGTGATTTTATCTCCACCTATCTTGATGGCCAGCCGCGCTATGACAAGCCGATCCTGATCTATTGGTTTCAGGCGTTGTCGGTGACGCTGTTCGGCGTCAATGAGTTCGCCTTTCGCCTGCCCTCGGCGCTGGCCGGCACCGGCTGGGTGCTGGCGGTGTTGTTTTTTCTACGCCGGGTGCGTGACGAGCGCACGGGTCTGATTGCCGCCATCATCGCCGCCACGGCGCTGGCGGTGTCGATCATGTCGCGCGCGGCGACCGCCGATGCGCTGCTCAATTTCTTCATCGCCAGCGCCATGTTCAGCCTGTTCCTCTACTGGCGTGAACGCGAGCGGCGCTGGCTGCTGCTGACCTTCGGTCTTATCGGTCTGGGTTTTCTCACTAAGGGGCCGGTGGCGGTGCTGGTGCCGCTGGTGGTGAGTTTTATCTTCTTCGCCGTGCAACGTGAACTGAAGGCCTGGTTGCGCATGGTGTGCGATCCCGCCGGGATCGTCCTGTTTTTCGCTGTGGCCCTGCCCTGGTATGTGGTGCAGTATCTGAAAGAAGGCGACGCCTTCATCCAGGGTTTTTTCCTCAAGCACAATATCGAGCGTTTCTCCGACCCCATGGAAAGCCACGGTGGTGGCCTGCTGTATTACATCCCGGTGGTGCTGGTGGCGGTGCTGCCGTTTACCGCTGTGCTGATCGCCGCCCTGTGGCGGGTAAAGGCGCTGTGGCGGGACGAGTTGAGCCGCTTCGCGCTGATCTGGTTTTTGTTCGTGCTGGCTTTTTTTTCCTTTTCCGGCACCAAGTTGCCGCACTATGTGCTGTACGGCCTTACCGGCACTTTTATTTTCATGGCGGTGCAGTTCGATGGCCTGCGTGCGCGGCTGTGGCTGTTCCTGCCGCAGTTGATTTTGTTCAGCGTGCTGCTGTTGTTGCCGGATATTATCGCCGGTGTGCTGCCGGCCATCGACGACGACTATGTGCGGGCCATGCTGGCCGATTATTCGGCTTATTTCGGCCTGCCCTGGCGGTTGTTCTTCGTTGCCGCCATCATGTTCACCATCTTCTGTATGAGTGAACGGCGCTTCGTCCTGGGCGACAAGCTGTTGGTCAGCGGTGTGGTGTCGGCGCTGGGCATCTCGTTATTTTTGTTGCCGGTCATCGGTGGCATGCAGCAGGGGCCGGTGAAGGCGGCGGCGCAGATCGCCAACGAGCAGGGCCTGACGGTGATTCGCTGGCACCTCAATACGCCCAGTTTCAGCGTCTACACCCAGCGGGTGAGCGAGACCCGCACGCCGCGTGCGGGCGATGTGGTGCTGACCAAGCCGCATCGTTTGGGTCATTTGCCCGAGGGTTTGCGGGTCAGTGAGATTATTTATCGCCGCGGTGGCGTGGCATTGGTGCGGGTGGCGGCAGTGGAGTAACCCTGAACCCCCGCAGGCACAAAACGCCACGGGTTGGCAGTGAGTCCGGCAAACGAAAACATGAGCAAAACTCCCATCGCCCACGCACCCCAGGCACCGCCTCCCCCATTGCCATTATTTGTTGATGCCTGCGCAGTCACCGTGATGTTGAAAGAGCTGCTGGCGCTACCTCCACGACCGGAACAATCGAGGGTATACGTACTGTCGCTGTTGGGACTGACGGTCTCACTGCCGCTGGTCTCTTTGTTGCCACTCCAGGCGCCACTGGCGGTACAGCTCTCCACATTGCCGCTGGACCAGTTGAGAGTGATACTTTCACCGACAAGAATACTGGCCGGACTGGCGCTCAGATTAACGCTGGGGGCGGTTGCCGATACGGCTACCAGTACGCTGCGCACAGCGTCACCCGCACGACTGCCACAGGTCAATGTGAAAGTGGTGTCTTTACTCAATGGCCCCACTGTCTCGCTGCTGGCGAGCGCTTTATCCCCTGTCCAACCGTCTGTGGCGATGCAATTGTCTGCATTGCTTGCACGCCATGTCAGGCCCACCGTTTCGCCCGCATTGACGCTTGTGCTGCTCGCTTCGAAATCCAGTGAGGGAAAAGGCGCTGAAGAGCCACTGCCCTCAGAGAGTTTGTAAACAAACATGTTCTGCGTCATATCATTGACGACGACAAACAGGTTCTTCGAGGGGACATAGCGAAAGCGACCATAGGTGCCGTTTTTAATCGGTGCACTGGGTGTGATCAGGTTGGTGGCGGCGGGCGCCATGCGGAACCATTGCAATGTGTCTGATGCCAGCGTATAAACCTGATCTCCGCCCTTCCAGGCAACGAAACGATCACTGACAGGGTCAAATTCAAAACCCGCGGCATCAGAGTCTTCGATTTCTGTTGCGCCGCTGGTGGTTACTACCCCTCCCGTCACAGCCTCAGGGTTGCTAATATCGTAAATGACGGTTTTCGGTTTCTTTTCCCCCCATTTCGTTCCACCGAGCATGACCAGTTTCCGGCGGCCAGGATCAATTGCTGTTGTCATGTACATGTCGGACTGAACATTGTTACTCCTGCGTTTTGTCCAGGGTGCCGACAAATTCAGAGGATCAAATTCATACATATTCCCCCCTGAGGTATACCATACATGGCCTGTGACCGGATCATAGGCAGACGTCATGGCACAGCCGCCCTTGTCATCCTCAATGTTTTGCCAACCCGATTCAGCAGGTACAGCACCGAAATCGTATAACCAGGTTCCCCCTAAACACCCCCCGGAACCCCAAACGGAGCCACCCGAGCTAAAGAAGCGGTCAATGGTCGGGATGTACTGCAATCCGTTGTAGGTGTGGCGTGAAGAAGGCAGGCCATCATCGTAGATATCCACACTTTTCACCCGCTGTTCCTTGGGTGTTTTCTGAGTGACAAAACGCCAGCGGAAGTTATTGAAGTCGAAAGCATACAACTCATTGCTGTCATAATTCAGGTGTCCACCGCCCCAAACCACCAGGCGTTCACGGCGGGAATCATAGATGCCACCACTCCAGGAGCCCATGACATCGGGTTTAACTCCAACCCCATGCCACTGACATCGCCGACCGCGTTGTCGGTGACCGTCGCTTCATCGAAACTCCAGTGCAGTACCAGGCCGGGCGTATTGGCCTGAGCCGGCATCGCTGTCATAGCGCAGGCCATCAATACGCATCCCTGAGCCCGCGTCCGTGAGAAGTAATGCCTCAAGGGCAATAGCTCACGCCGTTTTTTCCAGACCATTGTCAAGCTCAGAAACAGAAGAGACCAGAGACCGGACGTTAGCTCGATAACAGCGTCAAAACTGGTCGCCAACAAGTCCGTTGCGCTGACGGCCGAGCCATTCGTTGCTGAGTTGGAGGTAACGAGTTCTGCCGCAAGAGACTGCCCGGCACCTAAGGCTGGCAACCAAGCCGTGATTACC
>DRKN01000149.1 GCA_011051755.1 Gammaproteobacteria bacterium | reverse complement strand
TAAGACCCGACCCCTTAAGACCCTTAATGATGATACAATTGACCTGACCCCTTAAGACCCTTAATGATGATACAATTGACCTGACCCCTTAAGACCCTCCTTAAGACCCTTAAACTTCAATTGACCTGACCCCTTAAACTTCTGACCCCTTAAACTTGACCCCTTAAACTTAAAAATCTTAAATAATAACCTGACCCCTTAAATAAATAGCTTAAAATTAGCTTGCTGCTGACCCCTTAGCTCCAAAATTCGTGCATGCAAATTTACCCTTGCTGCTCTACGTCCAAGCAGCGGCCTGAACTACAACCATCCCCGCTCCGCAAACGACACCGCCTCGCCATCACCCACCACCAAATGATCCAGCACCCGCACGTCCACCAGCGCCAGGGCATCGGTCAGGCGCTCGGTGATATGCCGGTCAGCGCGGCTGGGTTCAGCAATACCGGAAGGGTGATTGTGAGCGAGGATCACGGCGGCAGCATTGTGGGCCAAGGCGCGGCGTAGCACTTCGCGCGGATGCACGCTGGCGCCGTCGATGGTGCCGCGGAAAAGTTCTTCGAATTCGATCACCCGATGGCGGGTGTCGAGGAACAGGCAGGCAAATACTTCATAGGGGTAGTCGCGCAGACGGGTGCTAAGATAACGCCGGGTATCTCCGGCGCTGGTCAAGGCCTCGCCGCGCTTCAGGATTTCGGCGAGGTGGCGGTGGGCCATTTCCGTGGTGGCCTGCAGTTGGGTGAACTTGGCCATGCCCAGTCCAGGCGCCTCGCAGAAGACCTTGCAATCGGCATCCAGCAGGGCACGCAAACTGCCAAAGCGGGTCAACAGGTCGCGAGCCAGGTCAACTGCGGTCTTGCCTGGCACTCCGGTGCGCAGGAAAATCGCCAGTAGTTCGGCATCGGAAAGCGCCTCTGCGCCACGCTTGAGGAGTTTTTCACGCGGTCGTTCCTCGCTCGGCCAGTCGGTAATTGCCATCGCAACATCCTTGTCGTTTCGCAACATGTACAGGGTTTCGTTTACACTACACAGCCTCGACGCCCACCAATAGGTAATCTTGCACAAATATGCGTATCCCCGCTAACAAAAACCTCGCCAACAAACACGTCCTGCTCGGCGTTACCGGCAGTATCGCCGCTTACAAGGCTGCCGAGCTGGTGCGCCGCCTGCGCAAGGGCGGCGCCGAGGTGCGCGTGGTGCTGAGCGCCGGCGGGGCGGAATTCGTCACCCCGTTGACCTTTCAGGCCCTGTCCGGTAATCCACTGCACAGCGAACTGCTGGACACCGGAGCCGAGGCGGCCATGGGCCACATCGAGTTGGCGCGTTGGGCCGATGCCGTGGTTGTCGCCCCCGCCTCGGCCAATGTCATCGCCCGCCTCGCCCAGGGCCGCGCCGACGACCTGCTCGCCGCCGTGTGCCTCGCCACCGAGGCGCCTGTTGCCGTAGCCCCGGCCATGAACCAACAGATGTGGGCCCATGCCGCCACCCAGGACAACCTACGGAAACTCCGCGAACGTGGCGTGCATCAGTTCGGCCCCGCCGCCGGCGATCAGGCCTGCGGCGAAAGCGGTCTCGGCCGCATGCTGGAAGCCGCCGACATCACCCGCCACACCGCCGAACTGTTCGACACCGGCGCCCTCACCGGCCTACGTGTACTGATTACCGCCGGCCCCACCCGGGAGGCCATCGACCCGCTGCGCTACCTCAGCAACCGCAGCTCCGGACGCATGGGCTACGCCGTGGCACAGGCTGCCGTCGAGGCCGGTGCCCGTGTCATATTGATCAGCGGCCCCACGGCGCTGGCTACGCCGCCGCGCGTCGAACGTATCGACGTGCGCAGTGCCCAGGACATGCATGAGGCCGCTCTGTCCCGCGCCCCTGGGGCTGATATTTTCATTGCCACCGCCGCCGTTGCCGACTATCGCCCGGCCGCACCCGCACAGCAGAAAATAAAAAAAAACACCGACACCCTCACATTGCAGCTAACCCGCAACCCCGACATACTCGCCGACGTCGCCGCGCTGCCTGACGGCCCCTTTACTGTCGGCTTCGCCGCTGAAACAGAGAAATTGCTGGAACACGCCGGCGAAAAACTAGCGCGCAAAAAACTGGACATGATCGCTGCCAACCACGTCGGTGAGGGAAAGGGTTTTGAGGCCGAGGAGAATGCGTTGAGCGTGTTCGATGCCAGCGGTGTGATTGAGTTGCCGCAGGCGCCCAAGACACAACTGGCACGGCAGCTCATTGCCCTCATTGCTGAACGCTACCATCCCGGATCGTAGGACACCGCCCACCGGGCATTCCTTGAACCATTTTGGTGGGCCGTGCCCAACCTACCGCGCTAACGTGTTAGAGCACTGAATGAATAACACGATAAAAGCCGTGATTGGCCATTTTCACAAACCTATCCAACTCTTTTTGTATCAGTCTTAGCATATTGATTTGTAATACTTAAATCCTTAAGTAACGACCATTCTGATCTACCCCTATTGTTTGCCTGCTGTCTGAAGTTTATCCAGGGGCAAATCCCTGAGTGGCTGATTTTCGTAACCATTCACGGCCTCGTTCATAATTTCTCATAACACCACGTCCAGCCAGATACATAGTCGCTAAATTCGCTTGAGCGATTGGGATCCCACTTTCTGCTGCCTTTTTGTACCACTTAACCGACCTGACGTAGTCGACTTCAACGCCACGGCCAAATTGAGAAAAACACCCAATTCATTTTGCGACTCTGCCATATCTTGTTGAGCGGACTTTCGGTACCAAAATTCAGCCTGCGGGTAATCTTTTTGTACTCCTTGTCCATAATTATATATACGCCAGACTGTATTGCGAATTGACACTTCCGTTCGCTGCCGCCTTTTGATGCCAGAACAGGGCTTGATTCAAGTCCCGACTTACTCCCAGCCCATTTTGATATATGCCCCCGACAATCGATTGAGATTGTACATCGCCTTGTTCAATGCACCGAAGACATTACGCCCCTGCTTTTTAACCGTAGAGATATAAGCCCGAATGCGGCACAACGTTTTCACGCCCTGATCGGAACAAAAGCAGCCTGAGATTTTTTGCTTCACATTGACCATGCGTGTATCACGTTCAGCCAGGTTATTATCAAAGGGCAGCGAAAAATCGTAGAGAAAAGCCAGTACCTCTCTTTTATGGCCAGGCCTGTTTCCGTTCATGGTGAAAATCTTTGCTGGTTTTTGCTGGGCAGTGCCAGCCTGCAAAAAATGCGATCACAGGCAGACGTGACCCTCTCTACGGTCGTGGAGCGCTGAGCACCTCCAGCCGCAACCGATGCCGTTCGTCGAACAGCCGCCGCGATGCCAGCCACAGGGCGGCGGTCACGCCAAAGCCTGTGCCGGCGGCAATCAAAAACATGATCAGAATCTGATATTTTACCGCTTCCATGGGCGGCGCTCCGGCGAGAATCTGGCCGGTCATCATACCCGGCAGGCTGACGATGCCGGCGGCAGCCATGGCGTTGATGATGTGCATCATGCCACTGCGCATGGCCTCGCGGCGGATTTCATCGATGGCCTCGGTACGTGTCTGTCCGAGCATCAGGCGCTGTTCGATGATCGCACGTTGCTGCCAGGCGGTCTGGGTCAGGCGATCCAGGGCCAGAGCGATACCGCTCATGGTGTTGCCGAGCATCATGCCCAGCAGGGGAATGGCGTACTGCGGTTCATACCAGGGCTGGTTGCCGATCATGGTGAACAGGGCCAGCACGGTGACGGCAAACGACGAAATGAACATGGCGCCGGTGCCCAAACCATAACCCCACCAGCCTTTCAAGCGCCGCTGCTGACGCGTCATGACTTCGCGCCCGGCGGCCAGCAGCATCACCACGGCCATCAGGCTCACCCACAGCAGGCCGCTGGTGGCGAAGATCGTTTTCAGCACCAGGCCGATGAGCGACAGTTGCACCACCATGCGCAGGGTGGCGATCAGCAGTGAGCGCTCCAGCCCCAGGCGCATGTGCCAGCTCAAAGCAGCCAGAATCAATACCAGCAATGCCGCCAGACTGAGATCGAAGACGCTCAAGGTGATCATGGTTCGCCTTCCTGCACGCCTTGTGGCGTCAATTGATAATGGCGTGTCGCCACCCGCGCGGCCTGTGCGGCGCTGTGGCTGACCCACAACACCGCCGCGCCGGTGTCATGGCGGTAATCGGCCACCACGGCTTCCAGCGCTGCGGCGCTGACCTCGTCGAGACTGGCACTGGGTTCGTCCAGCAACAACACACGGGGCCGGTTCATCAGCGCCCGCGCCAGGGCCAGACGCTGCTTTTCACCACTGGACAGACGGCTCACCTGCCAACCCAGCGCCGCCTCGCCAAAACCCAGCGGAATCAACCAGGGACAGGCCACACCGTAAAAGTGAGCACTCACCTCATCCTGCCACCACTGACTCTCCACCGGCAGCAGCGCCACCTGTCGGCGCCACTGTGGGGCAGGGATTTGCGCGCACGCCACACCGTCCAGCCAGACCTCGCCCTGGTGCGGATCGAGGTCGGCGATGGCGCGTAACAGTAATGATTTGCCGCTGCCGGAAGGGCCGCGCAGGCTGACGCATTCGCCGGCGTCGATGGACAGGTCGAAGGGGCCGCGCTGGTGGGTTATCAGCCGGCTGACGCGCAGCAACGGGTCGCTCACGGGCGGTCTTTCCAGTGCCACCATTTGAGCAGCTCGGGATCATGTACCGTGTTTTCAGCGAAGTAGACCGCACAACGGAACACATACAGCACGCAGCGATCCACCGGCCTGCCCGCCTGTTGGTTCAGACGCTGATACAGTCGTTCGGGATCCTGCCCGCGCAGGGCCGTCACGGAGCGGATGCCCAGACTGAGCAGGTCGGCGGCCATGGCCGGGCCGACGCCAGGGATACGCTGCAAGTCTTTGAGGGCGGAGTCGGTCATGGCATTTCAGTCAGAGTGTGCGTGTGGACATGTCTTGTACCATGCGCAGTGATTCATCCAGGTTCAATGTAACGATTATGGCTTCAATGTGTCAGAAGGCGCAGACATTACACCGTTATTGATGGAAAACACTATGCCCCTTCGCTCCCTTTACCCCCCGCTGCGCACCATTGCAGGTCTGGCCCTGCTCTGCCTGTCCAACGCCGCCTTTGCTCAGGCCATCGGTCAGTTCAGTAGCGGTGATCTCGGCGGCTGGGGGGAAAAGTCCTTCGCCGGTAATACTCAATATGAAATCGTCGATACGGAACAGGGCAAGGCGTTGCAGGCCCGTGCGCGAAGCAGTGCCTCGGGCATGTTCAAAAAAATCCGTATCGATCTCACCCGCACCCCCTGGCTGCATTGGTCGTGGCGGGTGGACGAGACCTTTCGTGGCAACGACGAGCGCAGCAAGGCCGGCGATGATTATCCCGCACGGATCTACGTGGTGGTGGACGGCGGCATGTTTTTTTGGCGGACTCGCGCGGTGAATTATGTCTGGTCCAGCAATCAGCCGGTGGGGACGAATTGGCCCAATGCCTTCACCGGCAACGCCATGATGCTCGCGGTGCGCTCCGCTGACACCGATACCGGCCGTTGGGTGCAGGAACGGCGCAACGTGCGTGAGGATCTCAAACGCCTGTTCGGCAAAGACTTTACTCATATCGATGCGGTGGCGGTAATGACCGACAGCGACAATACGGGCCAGACGACCTCAGCCCTCTACGGTGATATCTACTTCGCCAGCGAGTGATGTCATATCTGAGGTGTGGGTTATAATCTCACGATATTAACGAAATCGGAGCGGGCCATGCCCGCGATGCGCCTTTTTCGACAGTGAGAATTGACGCAAAGAATGCAAAGATTATTGAACAGATTTTCTTTGCATACTCTGAGTCTCTGCGACCTCTGCGTTTCATCTCGTTTTCAGCAAGACTTATCGCGGGCATGGCCCGCTCCCACGATGCCCATTGACTGCACCCCGAGCCCACCATGTCCGAAACACCCCAGACCATCCGCCTCACCGACTACCAGCCGCCGGCCTACACCATCGATCACGTCGATCTGTATTTTACCCTCGACCCGGATACCACCCGTGTCACCAGCCGCCTATCGGTACGCCGCCTGCACGGGGATGAAGCGCTGCTGCTCGATGGCCACGACCTCGACCTGATCTCGGTAGCCGTGGACGGCCGTACGCTTGGATCGGACGAATATCGCCTCGACGACCACAGCCTGGGTCTCGACGGCCTGCCCGACAACTGTGAGTTGGAGATCGTCACCGAAATCCACCCCGCCGCCAATACCTCGCTGGGCGGCCTGTACACCTCCGGTGGCAATTTCTGCACCCAGTGCGAGGCGGAGGAATTCCGCAAGATCACCTACTACCTCGACCGCCCTGACGTTATGGCCCGCTTCACCACCACCCTTGAGGCCGACAAAGCCGGCTATCCGGTGCTGCTGTCGAACGGCAATCTGATCGCCAGCGGTGAGCTGGACAGCGGCCGTCACTGGGCCAAGTGGGAAGACCCCTTCCCCAAGCCGTCCTATCTGTTTGCCCTGGTGGCCGGTGACCTGGCGCGTATCGAAGACACCTTCACCACCTTGAGCGGCCGCAATGTAGCCCTGCATATCTACGTGCAACACCACAATATCGACAAGTGCGAACATGCCATGCGCTCATTGCAGAAGGCCATGCGCTGGGACGAAAAGACCTATGGCCGCGAATACGACCTCGACCTGTACATGATCATCGCCGTGGATGACTTCAACATGGGCGCAATGGAAAACAAGGGCCTCAATGTGTTCAATTCGCGCTATGTGCTGGCGCGTCCGGATACCGCCACCGATGCCGATTACCTGGGGATAGAGAGTGTCATCGCCCATGAATATTTTCATAACTGGTCGGGTAACCGCGTCACCTGTCGCGACTGGTTTCAGCTCAGCCTGAAAGAAGGCTTCACGGTGTTTCGTGACCAGGAGTTCAGCGCCGATATGAATTCCCGCGGTGTGCAGCGTATCGGGGATATCAACGTGCTGCGCACCCACCAGTTTCGCGAGGATGCCGGCCCCATGGCCCATCCGGTACGGCCGGATGCTTACGTGGAAATCAATAATTTCTACACCGTCACTGTCTACAACAAGGGCGCGGAGGTGGTACGCATGCTGGCTCATCTGGTCGGCCCCGAGGGCTTTCGTCGTGGCACCGATCTCTATTTTGAGCGCCACGATGGCCAGGCGGTGACCACCGATGATTTCGTCAAGGCCATTGAACATGCGAACCGGATCGACTTCAGCCAGTTCCGTCTGTGGTACAGCCAGGCCGGCACGCCGGAACTCCATATCAGTCACCGTTACGATGTCGCTGCACGCACCCTGACCCTGGACATAACACAAACCTGCCCACCCACACCGGATCAGCCGGAAAAGCAGCCCTTCCACATCCCGCTGGCGGTGGGCCTGCTGGACGCCGAAGGCTGCGACTTGCCGTTATGCCTGGAAGGTGAGGCGGGCGGGGTTTCCGCAGCAACGACCCGCGTGCTGCACCTGCGCGAGGCCAGCCAGTCCTTTGTCTTTCGTGACCTGCCTGCGGGCACCGTGCCCTCCCTGCTGCGCGGTTTTTCCGCGCCGGTGAAATGGCAAGACGACCTCAGCGACAGCCAGCGCTATTTCCTCATGGCCCACGACAGCGATCCTTTCAGTCGTTGGGAGGCTGGACAAAAGATGGCGGTGAAGACGCTCATGGGGTTGGTGGACGACATCCAGGCCGGGCGTCCCCTGTTGTTGAACGAGGCCTTCGCCGGGGCCTTTGCCCGCACTCTGGCCGATGACCGCCTTGACCCGGCCTTCGCCGCTCTGGCCCTTGGCCTGCCGGTGGAAAACTATCTGGCCGAATTCATGCAACCCATCGACCCGCAGGCCATCCATGCTGCACGTGACTTCCTGCGCCGTTCCCTTGCCGAGCGTCTGCGCCCGCAGCTCGAGGCCGTGTATGCGGAAAATGCCGGCAGTGGTGAATATCGTATCGACGGTGAATCCATCGGCCGCCGCGCACTGAAAAATGCCTGTCTTGGCTACCTGTCCCGCATTGGTGACGAGGCCGCCATCGCCCTTGCCGAACGGCAATTCAATGCTACCGGTAATATGACCGACAGCATGGCCGCCCTCACCTGCCTTGCCAATCAGGCCGGCGAAGCCCGCGAGCGTGCCCTGAGCGCTTTTTATCAACGCTGGCGTGACGAGCCGCTGGTGGTGGACAAGTGGCTCGGTATCCAGGCCACCGCCAGCCTGCCCGACACCCTGGCGCGGGTACGCGCCCTTACCGAACATGAGGCCTTCACCCTCAAAAACCCCAACAAAGTGCGCGCCCTCATCGGTGCCTTCGCCAACACCAACCCGGCCTGCTTTCATACCGCTGATGGCGATGGCTATGTTTTCCTCGCCGACCATATCCTCAAACTCGATGCGCTCAACCCACAAGTCGCCGCACGTCTCACCACGCCCTTCACCCAGTGGCGCAAATACGATGAAAAACGTCAGGCCCTGATGCAGGCGCAACTGCAACGCCTGCTTGCTGAATCCGGCCTGTCGAAGGATGTCTTTGAGGTGGTATCCAAGAGCCTGCAGGCAGTATGAGACAGGTTTTTTACACCCCTGTTATATTGAAAAAACAAGCCATTAACAAACCATCGATTTCAACAGAGGAAAAACCCATGAGAATACTTCACACCATGCTGCGCGTTGGCGATCTCGAACGCTCGATTGGTTTTTATACGGAGGTGCTGGGCATGCAATTGTTGCGGCGCCAGGATTATCCCGAGGGCAAGTTTACCCTGGCATTTCTTGGTTACGGTGATGAGGCGGCGAATACGGTGTTGGAGCTGACTTACAACTGGGGTGTCGATCACTATGAGCCGGGCACGGCTTTCGGGCATATCGCCATCGAGGTGGATGACGTGTATCTGGCGACCGAGGCCATCAAGACGCGCGGCGGCAGAATCATCCGCGATGCGGGGCCAATGAATGCGGGTTCGACCATCATCGCCTTTGTCGCCGATCCGGATGGCTACGAGATCGAGTTGATTGGTGCGCGGTGATTGGAAGGAGCGGGCCATGCCCGCGATGAGATAGAAGGAAAAAATAAATTTGTGGAGACGGCTTCAGCCGCTCCCACAAATTCCAAAATAACTGAATGCCGTAGCGAGAAAAAAAATATCGCGGGCATGGCCCGCTCCAAATAGTCCTAACCGGGTAGTTTGTAGACATCCTCCATCAGGTCGATACCGCATTCGAGGGTTTCGCACCAATCGATAAAGCACGTGACCATTTCCTTGCCCTTGAACAGGGCGCCATGCTGCGGAGCGATGATGTCGATATCCAGGTCGCGGATCATTGCCGCCCACCGCCGTAAAACCTTGTTGCTGACGACGTAGCGCTGGTGAAAACCCGCCATGTATTGCAGGTGATCGTCGAAGTCGCTGACTTCGATGTAATCCATGCCCAGCGAGGCACCCAGATCACCGCTGTAGAGGATCTTGGAAACTGGATCGTAGACCTGGAAATTGCCACAGGAATGCATGAAGTGAGCAGGAATGATACTCAGCCCGACACCGCTGAGATCGAGTATCATGCCTTCGTCGGGGATGGGGTTGAGACGATCCTCGACAAAGGTATCAATACCGAAGTGTGGCAGGAAACGCTGCCACAGGGCGGAAATGTAGGCGTCGGCATCGGTGGTCATCAACCAGCCATTGGTGGCGGCGACAATGTCCGGGTCTTGATGGGAGAGAAACAGATAGCGCAGTTTGCCGCCTTCCAGCAGACTGCTGGTGGCGCTGGCGACCTTGTTGAACACCTTATGTCCGCCGGGATCGAGGATCATGCCTTCGCCATTGTGGATGATGAGGTGCTGATTGGCTTGCACGGCGAGGCCGGAGTTGAAGTCTTCGATCAGGATGTTCTTGTGATCGCCGTTATCGAAAAGCACTGTTGAACCCATTGTCATCCCCTTACATGATTTCCGCGATGTCGTGCGCGGCGTTTTTGGCGTTGGCCATCAACAGCCCCAGGGTGCTGCCCTTCTTCGACAGCACGACAAGGAAAGTGGACTCTGATGCACCGACGATGAAGGAGAAGCCTTGCTCGCTCTGAATGATGACCTGCTCCATGCCGCCCTGACGAAGTTCGTTGGTGGCGCGCTGGGTGAGCTGCAACAGAGTGGCGACCACGCCGCCGATGTTTTCCTGACTGATGTCCGGCGGCAACTGGCTGGCCAGCACCAGGCCGTCCACCGATACCAACACACTGGCGACGACATCGGACATGTCGCTTTTCAGTGTCTGTAATATCCCGTTGATCTGTTCTGTCCGCGATACCATTTCATGCTCCTGTCTACTGCGGCGTCAGCCGCCCGGATGGATGGTGGTGACTTACTTTATCTTAATCCTGGGCGGTGGTCTCAATATGCTCGCTCATAAGTAGAAGTCCCCTGGAGTCCTGGCGCACGCCAATGGCGTATACCAAAGACGGCGGGATCCAATTCCCCGACTGTTGATACGCCTTTATGGCAGTTGGCAGAATTTATTGAGAATATCCACCTGGGGGGCGACTATCGGCCAATGGGAAAGTGGCGTTATTATGGGCGTATGTCATTTTTCTTGCCACCCCGTCTTCGCCTGCTGATCCCGGCGCTGTTGCTGACCGTCCTGGGACTGTCCGCTTGCACCACGGTGCCGGTCGAGCCGAAAACGGAAAAGCTGTCCCAGGAGGAGGTCTCCGCGGCACTGTTTGAGCGCGCCAAACACCTCTATCTATCGCAAGATTATGCCGGCTCGGTGGGTTTGATGCACACTCTGGCCGGACGTGGCCACCTGCAGGCGCAGTATGTGCTGGGGTATATGTACTACTACGGACTGGGGGTGCCACGCAATGAAAAAAAGGCGATCCGCTGGATCACCACGGCTGCCGTACGCGGTCACACCAAGGCCAGGGAGGCCCTGGAATTGCTGGACAAGGGTGAGCCCGTACCACGCCTGACTCAGTAGAACCGTCAATAGAACAGATAGTTCAACATCAGCCGCCAGCTGGTGGAATGCACGGGATACGGGCTGTCGATGGCGTCTGCCAGATTGGTGCGCAGGTAGCTGGCCTCAAGGTTGACGTGGGGCATGAACTCATAGCCAGCACCGAGGATGTAGCCATTGCCGAATTTGCTGCTGTCGGTGCCGCTCTCGCGGGATAACGAACTGTAGCTGTAGCCATAGCCGTAATGCAGGTAGACCGAGCGCGCCCGCGGCGAGAAGTAATAAGCTGCACCGATACCGTTGAGGCCCAGGAACCAGGTGTCGCCATCGTGGTTGAACCAGCTGCCTTCGCTGAGATAATACAGCGTGAACTGGTTGCTGAGGCCAAAGCCGAGGCGCACGGAGGTGGCGATGCCGGCGACACTGTCGGTCTCGGTGGCACTGCTCGCATGGCTGAAATCGAGATCGGTGCCGTGATAACCGATGCCCAGGCCGGCAATAAAGGCCTGGCGCTGATTATTGAAGGCCTGTGCGGACGCGCTGCCCAGAAAAAGCAGGATCAGGCTGATGATTTGCAGTTGGCGACACATGGTATTCCCTCTCAAAGCGTGGTTTCTCCCTTGAGCATATCAGGAGTGCGCGCTAGCGTCCTTTTCCCACGTCGGTAAAAATACCCAGCAGGTCATCGAGGAACCGTCGCCCCTTTTGGCTGGCACGGATGTTATCCATGGACCAGTCCAGCAGGCCCTTTTCTTCGGCCATCCGCAGCGGCGTCCCGATCAGCGTCAACGGCTGGCCGGTGTGGGCGGCGAACAGCGACGGTGCAAAGCCCTCTGTCAGACGCAGGGCATTCATCATGAACTCCAAGCCCACTTCGTTACGCATGATGGTGCGTTCGCGCTGTATCCGCTGCGCCACACAATCTGCATGCAGATAATCCTGTGGTCCACGCCGTTTGGCGAGGCGAGTGATATTCTGCTGCGCGGCGTCGCTGAGCTTGGCATGGGCGCCGGCGCCAATACCGAGATAGTCGCCGAACTGCCAGTAGTTGATGTTGTGCGCGCAACGCCAGCCCTCGCGGGCATAGGCGGAGACCTCGTATTGCCCGTAGCCGGCCCCGGCCAGCAGCGCCTGCCCCTGCTGCTGGATGTGCCAGGCGCTGTCGTCATCGGGAAGCCGGGGCGGCTGGGCGAAAAAGCGTGTGTTGGGCTCCAGGGTCAGCTGATAGTAGGAGATGTGTGTGGGCTCCAGGGCGATGGCGGTGGCCACATCCTCTGCGGCTTGCGCCGGGTCTTGTGCCGGCAGGGCGAACATCAGGTCGAGATTGAAATTGCCGAAGCCGGCGGCATGCGCCATCTCGGCCGCCGCGATGGCCTCGCGACGACCGTGGATGCGGCCCAGGCGTTGCAGGCTGTCGGCGCTGAAACTCTGTACACCAATGGACAGACGGTTGATGCCAGCAGCGCGGTACTCGCTGAAGCGCGCCTGCTCTGCGCTGCCGGGGTTGGCCTCCAGGGTAATCTCCGCATCAGGGCGCAACGCCAGCAGTGCACGCAGCCCGGACAGCAGCTGATCAATGGCCGCCACCGACAACAGGCTGGGTGTGCCGCCACCGATGAACACTGTCTGCACCGCACGGCCCCATACGCGCGGCAGATCATCGGCCAGATCGCGCAGCAGAGCGTCGACGTAGGCCCGCTCCGGCACAGCGCTGCGGGACTGGTGGGAATTGAAATCACAATAGGGGCACTTGCGCTCGCACCACGGAAAGTGGATGTACAGCGACAGGGGGGGCAACTCGGTGAACTGGAACATGCGGGGCATCACTCGGTATTGACAGGGGATAGCGTGGTATTTTACCTGTCGAGCCGCGACAGGGTGGAAATCTGTACTGAGTCCGAAAAAATACCTCGGATCCGGATGGTACTGACTAGGGGGTGTTCAATGCTATCAGGGTTCTCACGTCGCTTTACCCGGAATGGCGGTGTATTCAGCGTTAAGCCAGTGCCATCCCGGACTCTTGTATCACCACTGCGGTAATATCTCTCCATGATCATTCATGCCGATATGGACGCCTTCTACGCCTCGGTAGAGATCCGCGAGCGGCCCGAACTGTGCGGCCAGCCGGTAGCGGTGGGTGGTTCAGCCGAGGATCGTGGCGTGATCGCCGCCGCCAGCTACGCGGCGCGAAAATTCGGTGTGCGCAGTGCCATGCCCACCCGTGCGGCGCTGAAACGCTGCCCGGATCTGGTGCTTTTGCCAGTGCACATGTCGCTGTACGCCGGGGTATCGCGGCAGATCCACGCCATCTTCGCCCGCTACACCCCCCTCATCGAACCCCTGTCGCTGGACGAAGCCTTTCTGGATGTGGGCGCCAGCAAGCGCCTGTTCGGTTCGGCGGCGGTAATCGCCCGGCGCATCAAGCAGGAGGTGCGCGAGGAGCTGGAGCTGGTGGTCTCCATGGGCGTGGCGCCAAACAAGTTTCTGGCCAAGATCGCCTCGGATCTCGATAAGCCGGATGGTTTCGTCGAGGTGGCCGCCGACGCTGTACAGGCCTTTCTTGATCCGCTGCCGGTATCGCGTCTGTGGGGCGTAGGTCGGGTCACTGGCGCGGCGTTACAAAAACAGGGCATCCATACCATCGCCGAGCTGCGCCGGCAGCCACAAACGGCGCTGCGGCGCTGGTTTGGCGAGCACGGCCAGCAGCTGTGGCATCTGGCCCACGGCATTGACGAACGCCCGGTGGTGACCGAGCACGAGGCCAAGTCCATTTCCCATGAAACCACCTTTGCCCGTGATGTCACCGACCCGGATACCCTGCGCGCAGTGTTGCTTGACCTCACTGAGCAGGTGGCCTGGCGCTTACGTCGTCACGGCAAGTGCGGCCGCACCGTGCAGCTGAAACTGCGCTTCGATGATTTCCGCACCGTGACCCGCACCCACAGCCTGCGCGATGCCACCGATGCCACCCAGATCATCTGGCACACGGTGTCGCGGCTGCTGGATCGTGAACTGGCGCAGGATATCCCGCCGCTACGTCTGCTGGGGATGGGGGTGAGTGGCTTCGATGATGGTGCGGATAGCCGTCGGCAGAGTGACTTATTTGCCGGCGCGGCGGCGGACGAGGCTGTGGATCGTGTTGCCGATGACATCAATGCCCGTTTCGGCGGCAAGGTGTTGCAGCGTGCACGCAGTTACCACAAGAGTCGATAGAAGCAGGCCATGCCTGCAATAACCTATTCCGGCAGGAAAAAACCGTCTCACAGGCTATTTTTCAATCTGCAATCTGTCCCGAACGGCTTTTGCAAGCAGGCCGGGCAGGCTATGATGATCAGCGCGATTTCAAACCATTGGCGAGACAAGCGATGAGCAAAGAATTTACCGTGGATGAAGTTAATGTTGTCGAATCCACCCTGTTGGAGCGTTATGGTAAGGTGATATTGCCACAGATGGCGAACGTCGAACTGCGTCAGGTGGATCATCGGGCGCAGCAAGCAGGTCATTGATGTCTCGAGTCCAGCTATCGCCATGGCCGATAACACAGAGCAGGAACGCGACCTGCAAATCTACCGCCAGTTGCTCAGCTTGTGGCGGGCGGAAAACCCCATCAAGACCATCAAGCTGCAGTTCCTGCTCGCCAGCAATGCCCTGCTACTGGGGTTCATGCAATTGAGCGGTGGCCTGGTGGCCGCCAATCGCCCGCTAATGCTAGGCGGATTTGTGCTGTGCCTGCTATGGACCCTGTCCCTCGGTCGCACCGCCCTGTTTCAGAAGGCGTGGAAGATCCGCCTCGACGAGATTAGCCGCCGCTATCCCGACAATGAACTTTTCCAATTGCTCGATCAGCGCCAGGCCCTCGCATGCAGCCCGGTATGGTTGCGGGTATTGGGAGGCGTGTCCGCGAAATATTACCTGTTAGGCGCTCCGGTTGGCATGGCGCTGGGCTGGCTGCTGACAGCGATCAGGGTCGGCAGTTAGCCTGTAACACGTCAACAGTTATGGTTTGTTCATCTTCCGACCGATTACCGATTAATAACGCGCATCGACTGATTCTTTGTAGTAAAAATAACCTGAGCGGCGCCAGGCCAAGAAAATAACGCTATATTTCAATCGGTTAGAACAGATCCCGATTAGGCGAACTCAGTGCGTTGCTGTCGTTTTTTCGTTCATAATGCATATATTCCATGGTAAACTGATCAGTGAGTAAGCCAAAAAAAACCGTTTGGCAACTATATTGATTGCATAGGCTTATCTTTTACTGGACGCCATTCAGGATAAACCCTATATTTATGATAGGTATGATCACCAAGAGGGCGACAATTTTCCGATTTCTCTCATCTTTCAACCAAGTTATCTTCATAGAAATTTCACCGCCCAGCACGTAGGATGCAGTGAATTTACGCACCGCATCGACCCGCTTGGGCTTAAAAGATGAAAATGCTTGTGATCGAATAGACCTTTTGCGATTGTTTGCCTGGTACTTTGCGCGATAAGCAAATCAAGGATTTCTTGCCCCGTTTTAAGCACTTCATTTGAAATTCAATGATTTTCCCCAGTAAATATCCAATAAAATCAGGCCGCATGATGAAAAAACTTAACCGCACAGCGACAACATCAAGGCCTGATCAGGGCCTGCTCCAGTTGATGTTGCCCGGCCTTTGAGATATCTCTATGATGTGCATAAAAGAATGGAGTTTATAAAAATTTCAACGACTTATAGCGAAACAGCGGATTTTTAAAGCCTTTACAAAGCGGCTGCTTACGGTCGCCCTTTTGTAAGGCGTTAGCGGCAATCTGTCCAGACTTTGACTACCGTTTCACATTTTTAGCATTCTGTGACGCGCCTCTCATTTACTGTGTTGATTTACGTAACTATTTTCGACAAGTTGCCGATAACATAAATACCACGATACTGCAAAATGGCTCTAAATTCCTGGGGGTCAATTGTGCGCCTGTTTCAGGCCCTAATTGAATCAGGTTTACTGGCAGTCCGGCATCCTAACTTAAGATAGATTTAATCGATAACAAAATTATTGTGGGAATTGTGTCAGGCAATCTCCTAACAATTGGCTGATAGAAGTACATTTGAGGTGGTAAGTTTATGTTGTTCAAATTGAATCCCGGTTCCACATCATGGTTACCATTATTAGTGATTTCAAGCACATTAACACTGTTTTCTTGTATGCCCGTCCCCAGCAATGAAGATGAAAAAAAAGACAATGTGACTAACGATAAAGACTGTACAACAGCACCTGATTTATTTACAGAAACTGTATGGCCATCCATCCAGGAGTCTTGTCTTGATTGTCATCACTCCGGAGGGGTGGCTAATAATACCCGATTGATTTTTACAAAAGACTCTGATGCACAGGCTGAAAACTATAATATTCTGCGGAATTTTTCTCAAAGCAATGCCGTAATGCTGTTAAATAAGACAATTGGTTTACCTGTTCATGGTGGTGGTAGCCCTTATGTCGATCAGTCCCAGCAGGAATACCAGGACTTGGAAAACCTGGTTTCAGTAATGCTGAAAGATTGTGGAGCTACAGCCGAAGTTTCATTTTTTGATGGCGTTAAATTCTACGGCGAACAAGAAACCTTGAAAAAGGCGGCGATTGTATTAGCTGGCAGGCGCCCAACGGTCAGTGAGCTTAACGCTGTAGCGGCAGGAGGGGAGGACAGCCTGCGAGTGACGATACGTAACATGATGCAGGGTGAGAACTTTGAAAACTTTTTGCTGGAAACAGCCAACAACCATTTTTTAAGTACAGGCATTACGGGTGGCCCGGCCCTTTTTCCCGTCGCCAGCGACTATCCCAAAGTAGATGACATCGAGAACAGTACCGAAAGGTATATTTTTTATCAAGCCTTGCGGCAAGAACCACTACAGCTGCTTCGCTATATAGTTGTCAATGAACGGCCGTATTCTGAAATTCTGACGGCTGATTATACGGTCGTAAATCCCGTCCTGGCATCTATTTATGAGGCTGATGTCGCAGGGCAATTTGATGATATAACAGATAATTCGGAATGGCGGAAAGCAACGATTCCGAACATGCTTCGTTTTGGACGGCCATTCCCTCATGCCGGTGTGTTATCCACCCATGCCTGGCTGCATCGTTTTCCGACAACAGACTCAAATCGTAATCGCCATCGTGCAAAAATCATGCTGCGCCAGTTTTTAGGTATTGACCTGGAAGCTTTGGCGCAACGTCCGCAGGTAAACGACAGCCAGTTCCTTGTGCCGACGCTGGAGGATCCTGAATGCACCTCTTGCCATGTTATTATGGATCCAGTGGCCGGCGCCTTCCAAAACTGGTCACGCCTAAACCGATATCGGCCACTCTTGGATAACACGACTGCACTTCCCTACAGCTACAGGAGCAGAAATTATCCCAAAGATGCGTCTGGCAATGCTTATTATCAACAGGGGGATAACTGGTTCCGTGATGTACTTCCACCAGGATTTAATGGTGTTCTGGCTCCGGGAGGGCATGAGGGGAATGAAGCCGCATTGCAGTGGCTGGGGAAAGAAATAGTGAAAGACAGCCGTTTTTCCATGGGCGCAGTGCATTTCTGGTACCATGGATTATTCGGTGAAAAAGTATTAACCCCTCCCACTGATGCTACCGCCAGGGATTATCAAGCACGCTTGAATATGTTCAATGCGCAAGATGAAATCTTCCGGGAAATTGCCGCCAATTTTTCGGAAGACCGCGGTTATGGCGCCTATAATGTTAAAGATCTCCTGGTCGATTTGGTTACGAGTAAATGGTTTAGAGCTTCTGGCGTAGCCATTGAAACCACGGCAGAACGGGTTGCCGAGCTGGAAACGGTTGGATCATATCACTTGCTGACACCTGAGCAACTTTCGAGAAAAATGGAAGCCACAGTCGGTAAATTCTGGAACAAGATGATACCAATTACAAAAAGCCACGGCCTCCTCTATGGCGGATTTGATGCGAGAAATCTGATAAACAGAAATATCTCAATAAATACGGCGCTCAATGCAGTGTTGGATCGTATGGGCAATGAAGTTGCCTGCGATATTGTAAGAAGTGACTTTTTGAAGTCAGCCGACCAGCGTTTATTGTTTCCTCTTGTCGATCTAAGTCATACGCCGGATAACGCCAGGGGAAATATCATGCTAAATATCCAGTATTTACACAATCACATGCTGGAAGAGTTTCTGCCCTTGGATAGCGCTGAACTCCTGCAAACATACAATCTTTTTCAGGAAGTTTGGAGTGAGCGAAATAGCGCACCAGAAAAAACGTTAAGGTGTAACCTGAATGACAATAATGACTCCAGGTATACTGGTCGATCCTGGGTGATTGTGTTGTTGTATCTGATGAGTGATCCACGATACATATACAGCTATTAAGTGCACTCCAACTTAATCCGGAGACTATGATGAAACGTCGGGACTTTTTAAAACTTGCTGGTTCAGCCGGGCTTTATGCGGCCATGCCTTTGCCGATGAATAAGGCATTTGCCTCAATATACTCTCCTTATGAAGGGCCAATTTACTTCAATATCCATGTCAACGGAGGATTAGACCAAAGTTCGTTTACTGATCCTCGTGAAGATCCGCTTATCAATACATGGGCAGACAGTAAAGATGCTGGCGTTGCAGGAAATATACGTTATGCGCCAGTTCCTGGAAATCAGGAATTCTTTGAAAAGTACTACAAGGATATGCTGGTTATAAATGGTATTGATGGGGAAACCAATGGTCATGCTATAGGTATTATTTCCCGTTGGAGTGGCCGGTTGGCGCGGGGCTATCCAAATACATGCGAGCTTATAGCCGCTACCTACGGCCAAGGCCTGGCATTGCCTTATTTGTCCAAAGGAGGCTATGAAGAGAATGTCGGTATCATGCCACTGACACGCTTGCTTGATTTAAATATGATGAAAGCCGTTGCCCAACCTAACCAGGCCAGCGCCACGACAAACTATATCAAACAATCAGATCTTGATATTTTGCAGCGCTACAAACAGGCTCGTATTGACACACTGAGCAGCACAAATGCTTATCTGCCTACGTTAACCCGCGCCTTCAATGAGATGGATATTGCCTATCAAGGTAGAGATTCATTGGATCGATTAGCGGATTACATACCATCCACAGGCCTCGATACGGTTGATTACCAAGGTAATCCTGCAACAAACTTCGTCAAAAATATTCATCTTTCATTGATCAGTGCACAAGCGGGCCTGACAACCTGTATTAATTTGGCCAGTGGTATCGGTTTTGATCTGCATGACAATTTTGATGCCCAGTCTGATATCAGGATGCCTCAGTTGACGGGCGCCATTGATTATTTGTGGGAAAAATCACAAGAACTCGGTTTGGCGGATAGATTAATTGTCTTTATAAATACGGAATTGGGTCGAACCCCCCACTACAATGCGAATTCAGGTAAAGATCACCACACGATTGGTAGCGCCATGTTTATGAAAAAAAATGCAGCATGGGGAAATCGAGTAGTGGGTGCAAGTGGTGAGCAACATACTGCTTTGAAAATAAACCCTCAGACCCTGGAG
>DRKN01000148.1 GCA_011051755.1 Gammaproteobacteria bacterium | reverse complement strand
GAGATCCACGCTGTGGATATCCCACGGGGAATTGACACCCAGTAGCTGGCTGTAATGCTCTTCTATGTCCATGGAAAAAACCGCTCCAATCAATGGCTAAAGAAGGGTACTTTACCGGAATTTCACACAGTTTTACGAAGAGCCGCCCGGTTGTTGATGAATGAGACATGGAGATCATCGACGAACAGCAGTACAGCTGATTCGTAAGCTTTCAGCCGCTCATGGAGGTTATGCGCATCTGATTTTGGCCTGCTTGCTACGCTTCCCACTAGGCTTTGGCGGGATCGGTGGGGGTGGTGATATAGCGGATGGTTTCAGGAGGGACAGATATACCTGCCGATACAGGGGGTATCGGATATATTGCCCGTCGATGGTTCAGGCACGCAGGGCGTCGGCGACCTCGCGGATGGATTCGCCGCTACCCTCCATATCGATGACGCTGACTTCAGTGTTCAGGCCGAGGCGGGTGAAGGCCGGTATGCTGCTCCAGTCGGCGCTGGCATGGCGATGATCCTTGCCAAAATAGCTTTGTACATTCGCGGCGATCACCACGTCAACCAGATCGGCGGCACCTCCCGGATCCCGCGCCAGGTCTTCATGTTTGGCGGCGACGTTGATGATGTCCTGCGGGAATTCCCATTTGCTCAGCAGCGCGGTGCCGATGATGGTGTGCAGTTCGTTGATGATTTCGTTCAGCACCGCCTCATGCTCCAGCAATTGCGGAATATCCTCGGCATATTTGATGATCGGCAGGGCGCCGATATCATGCACCAGACCGGCCAACATGGCCTGATCCGGCTTTAGTCTGGCGAAACCGGCCAGGGCATGGCTGATGGCGGCGACCTCGGTGCTGTGTCCCCAGAAGGTATGGAACAGGCGGTCGGTGATTTCCGTAGTGGGCTGGAAAATCTGCTGGACAATCAAACTGTTAACGGTGTTTTTGACAATGGTGTTGCCCATTCTCGCCACCGCCATGTCGACGCTGTCGATGTGTTTGGTGCCGCGTAACAGGGGGCTGTTGGCCACCGCAATGAGTCGCGCCGAGAGAGCGGCATCGGTGCCGATGACCTTGGCCACGTCGCGTGCATTGGCGTTTTCGTCGTCGAGAGTGTCGCGTACCTTGAGGGCGACTTCCGGCAGGCTGGGCAACACCAGCTTGTCGTTTTCCAGGTCGTCGATGAGTTCGCCCAGCAGGCGGTTCTTGAGGTTGGCAGGCATTTCGGGCTCCGTTGCAGTTGCGTGCGGGTTTACGCCATTACTATCGGGAGCTGGGGGGTAGATATTAAGCACAATCGCGCGGTTTTGCCGCCACCGGCGCATTGCTGCCGATGGCAGCTATCAGCGCAACAGCAAGTACAGCAGTACCCCATTGCCGATGGCCAAGGCGATACTCAGCCCCTGCCAGAACATAACCGGGTTGCGTTCCAGTAGTGGCGTCGAGGCATCGTCCATGAAATCGGGGTTGGGATGTGAGAGATCATGGATGAATTCCGACAGGACGTCGTAGCGCTGCTTGGCTTCCGGGTGCACGGCCTTTTTTATTGCGCGATCCATCCACACGGGGATCATCGGGTTGTGGTGGTAGCTGGGCTGATATTTCAGTTTGGCCACGGCGCGGCGGCCCTCGGTACGGTCCAGGGCGTCGCCATAGGGCAGCTTGCCGGTGAGCAGTTCGTAAGTGATGGTGCCGAGGGAAAAGATATCGGAGTGGTTACTGCCGGGCTGGCCGAGCAGATATTCCGGTGCGGTGTAATTTTTTGTCCCCAGCATTTCGATGCGTTCGATGGGGCTGCTGATCTCGGCGATGCCGGCGATCTTGGTGGAGCCGAAATCGATGATTTTTACCGTACCGTTGGCGTCGAGCATGATGTTTTCCGGCTTCAGATCCTGATGCAGCATCTCCAGCCGGTGAAAGGCGCGCAGACCGGTGGTGATCTGCTCCACCAGCAGGCGAACCTCTTTGATGTCCGGCCGTGAATGCTGATTCATCCAGTCGCGCAGGGTCTGGCCGTCGATGTATTCCATGATGTAGTAGCGGAAGTTGCGTTTGCGCTTCTGATCGATGATCTTGAGCACGCGGGAATTATTGATACGTTTGCCGGCCCATTCCTCGCGCACGAAGCCTTCGATATAGGCGGGATCGTCGTCATAATTCACCGAGGGGGTCTTGATAATCACGATCTGACCGGTCTCCGAGTCCTCGGCCTTGTACACCTGAGTGCGCTTGCTGGCATGGATTTCCTTGAGGATGCGGTAGCCGTCCAGCACCATGCCCGGATCCATCGGTGGCGGGAAGGGCAGTTGAGTCAGCTCCTTCAGGGCGGTGTTGGTGTCCTTCATCGGCAGACTGTCGATGCGTACTATCTGCGTGGTGATGTTGTCGTTGCTGCCGCCATCGAGGGCGAACTTCACCAGTTTTTCCGCCGCCGCCTGCAGGTCGTGGTTTTCTTCCACGATGCGCTGGATATCCTTGTCACTGACGAAATCGTGTACGCCATCGGTGGTGAGAATAAAGAGATCCCCCGGCCTTAGCGTGAGTTCGCGATAATCGATATCGAGGTGGATATCGATACCCACGGCGCGGTTCAGGTAGTTTTTTTCTTCGGATACCCAGCGGCGGTGGTCGGTGGTCAGCTGCTCCATGTTATGTTTTTGCAGACGATAAATGCGTGAGTCACCGACGTGGAAGATGTGTCCGCTGGTGGACTTCAGCACCAGTGCGCTAAAAGTGGTCAGCAGGCCGCGGGTGGCGTGCTCGGTGTGCTGCGCCTTGCTGTACAGCCAACTGTTGATGGCGGTGAGGATCTTGTGCGCCGAGGTCTTCGCCGTCCACGAATCCGGCGTGGAATAGTAGTCGGAGAGAAAACTGCCGACCGCCGTCTGTGAGGCCTCGCGGCCATCGATGCTGCTGCTGACGCCATCGGCGATGGCGATGGCGATACCCTTGGTGTCGAGTTGTGGCGGCTCGGGAATGATAGCGCCATGAAAATCCTGGTTTTCGTTTTTCGGACCCTGCTCGGAGTGCTGGCCGATGGTGACGTTGAGTTTCGCATTCATGGTGGACGGAGGTTCTGTTTGTGGGTGGTGGATGAAAGAAAAGATGCGGCGTTGCTGCCGTTGCGATTGTATCATTCCTGTTTTCTGTTACGGCTGTTTCATCCCTGAATCCGAGGGTTCAGGTCATCAACACCTTTCCCCTTTAGAGCGAAAGCTGGAGTAATAGAGTGAAAGGATGTGAGAAAAAGCACAGGAGTTCCCTGTAAATTATTGATTTAATTATCTTTATTTCCGGGGTCGCTCCTCGGGTCACATAGGAATTACATAAGGATTCTGTTTTGCTGAAGCATGTACCCTTCATTATCGGTCTGTTGATAATTTATGGCTCTCTGTATCCGTTCAATTTTCACGCCGCACCTGTGGGCATTTGGGCAGAGTTTTTTGCCAGTTGGCGCGCTTTCACCGGACGCGGCGATGCGCTGAGCAATATCCTGCTGTTTTTGCCCTTTGGCTATTTTGCGGTATTGGCCTATGGCCGCAAGGTATGGCTGATCATTACGTCGCTCGTTTTGGCGGTAGGTGTGCAGGCGCTACAGGTCTATCTGCCGGGGCGAGATGCCAATCTACAGGATGTATTCTGGAATATGTTGGGTACCGGTATCGGTGGCGGGATGGCGCTGCTGCCGTGGCTGAGACCTGCCAACCCGGGCAATGCTGGGAATGGAAACGTCAATTTCGCCCTGTTGCTGACTGGCAGTTGGCTGGCCTATCGGCTTATGCCCTTCGTGCCCAGCATCGATTGGCAACAGTTCAAGGACAGTCTCAAGCCCTTGCTGTTGCATCCTCAATTTTCCTCTGTCGGCCTGTTGCATGATGCCGTGGCCTGGGCCGTGGTTGCTTACCTGTGGTCGTTGCTGTGCCGTTGCCGACATGCGGACTTGTGGTTATTGATCCTGATTGGCGGTGTTTTTTCGCTGGAAGTCGTGATTGTCAAAAATATCATCAGTGTGACCAACGTACTGGGCGCAGCTCTCGGTGTGGGTTTGTGGTGGCTGTGGCTGCGAAAAATACCTTCCGGGTTCGTGATTCTGATCCTGTTGCTGATGCTGTCCCTGCTGTTGAGTGGACTTGCACCATTTCGGTTGCGCACAATACCGGGTTATTTTTACTGGCTGCCTTTCCACGGTTTTCTTGAGGGCTCTATGATGACCAATATCAGCGTAGTGTTCGAAAAGGGTTTCTTTTACGGGGCACTGATTCTGTTGCTGCAGAAGGAAAGCGGACGTTTCCTGTTTGCGGTGGTCTCGGCATTCCTGCTGACTCTGGCCATTGAGATCGGGCAGGTATTTGTGTACGGCCATACGGCTGAGATTACCGATCCGTTGTTGGTCTTGCTGATTGCCATGGCGTTAAAGGTGGTAATGGCCGGTTCGCCGGTGCATGCGTCACCCGGTAATGGTCGGTGATATTTTTCAGCTTTGTCCGACATGGGATCCTTGGCCGACGGTTGCGTGTTTGATTTCCCATTAATGTTGTTAAACCACCGTCTGCTGCCATAACAGGTGTTCCTTCATTTTTTCAGCATTATACTTGAGCGGGAAAATGGGGGAGGGGAATCCACTTAACTGCATACCTGAATCCGGGGGTTCAGGGCGGATACAGAGTGCGGCAAAAGTAGGCGCTGTTAGGCGAGATGTTGATTTCACCGTGGCATCAAAAAACCTTTAGCTTCACCCATCGGTCGGCTAAATGTATCGCGTGGATAAGCGGGCATTTTTTGCACCGCTGTGGAATCAAGCGCTTGTGCTATGTGCCGTCATGACCCCTTGAATTCAGGTGCATCGCTATCCAACGTCGAATTGTTCCGGGCCGAATGCTCCGTAGTCCGTAGACTGCTGTTGGGTCGTCAATTTGAAAATAGAGCGAATGTCCCCTTGTCTTTTTTCACCCATTAAATAATCCTAAAGGT
>DRKN01000147.1 GCA_011051755.1 Gammaproteobacteria bacterium | reverse complement strand
GGCGGTGGATGAAGCGCTGTCTGTCTGAATGTTTAGCCTGACCCCTCCTGTGTATAGAGACCGCAGTTGCAATTGCGCCATCACGATAGCGTGAATATTACCATTCTGTCCTTTCCAGTTAATCCTCTAACACCAAAATGGTGCGAGAAATCAGGGGGTTAGGCTTGCGTTATTGCATGATTATCCCGACACCATATCATCGTTTCATGGCCAGAAAACCCAGACTCCATGCGCCCGGAGGCATTTACCATGTAATGCTGCGTGGGTACGTTATCAATATAATGTAAAGAGATTTAATAGCTAAAAATATGCCCATTCCAACAAATTTAGATATACACACAATTTACAGACTCAAACGTGAGATATATAAAGTCGGTATTTTACAGCGATTTTATCGCGAAACTCACATTATATTGAGAGCCCACCCTGCTGCGTGGCAATGGCGGTCAGGATATCTTCTTTGATGCGGAGGCACGTGCCATTATTGGCTACTTGGCTCGTAAACTGGATGCCGCGTCCTTGACAGATGTAGCAACCTATTTTCAACGTGATGTGTCAACGTTGAGTCGGCAGGTGGGTAAAATCGAAAATCAGGCAACGTCTTTACGGGAAGTAAAGCACAAAATAGAGAAATATATTAATGCAATAGCGCAAGCCTGACCCCAGCGTGTTACAAGCCTGACCCCAGCGTTTCCTGCGCCCCGGCCTCAGCGGCGCTTTCTCCTCCTGGCCGCTTGGCGGGTGGCGACCTCGACCTCTGCCCGCATTTGCGCCTTCTGGGCATGCATGAAATCAATGGCTCCCTGGCTCAGGACTTTGTCGCCGCCGTCGCCAATTTGTCCGGCGGCCCCACACAGACGACGGTATCGCCAGCCCGTGCAACGGGCTGGCCGCCGATCAGCACATCGGGCGAACCAGTAGCGACAGGGCCGTCGACGTGGGGATTTTGCCCGCTTCCTTGTCAGTTTGATTGTGGCTTTGGCGTGAATGGCGCTACGCGCCCAGTCGTACAGGCGACGGGGACGTATTCTGATCGGATTGATATGTGCTTGTGTCCATGATGTGGGCGTTTCTCGGATGGGCTGCGCGTCTCTGCCGAGTTTACTTTGCCCAAACTACCTTTTAACAAGCCTTCAGATAAGCCGCATGGCAATGCTGGCTATAATAATTTAAGCCTTTTTTTAACAACTGGTTACACGCTGTTTTGGTGTTAGGATATTGATCGGAAAGGGGAAAGTGGTCATGTTCACATGATCGTGACAACGCAAAAAACAGGGCGGTGGGATGGTCCTTTTACCGTGCTGGGCGCAGGGGAAAGCCAGCAGTTGGATGAAGCATGGCTGACCCGGATATTTCATGGAGTTATACACATTTATGAAATATCCGGGCTGGATTGGGGCAAATCGCTGGATTCCAATTGTGTTCCGGGGCGTAGACAGGTAAGCTTTGCGCCGAAATTTTGCTATGTCTTGAAGGGGTTGTGAATGCGTCAGACACTCGTTGCCGGTAATTGGAAGATGAATGGCTCCCGTGAGGAGAATCGTCAGCTGCTTGATGGCATCAAGGCCGGTATCAGCGAGGGGGTGAGCGCCGAAGTGGTTGTTTGTCCACCGGCCATCTATATTCCGCAGGCAGCGCGCCGTCTCAATGAGAGTGGTATCGCCTGGGGCGGTCAGGATCTCAGTCAGCACGAATCAGGTGCCTACACGGGCGAGATTTCCGCCGCCATGCTGTGGGACTACCAGTGCAAGTATGTCATCATCGGCCATTCCGAACGGCGCAGCTTGCATGCCGAGACTGACGCGCAGGTGGCGGAAAAATTTATTGTCGCACAGAAGACCGGTTTGACGCCGATCCTGTGTATCGGTGAGCTGTTGACAGAGCGTGAAGCCGGAGAGACTGAGGCCGTTGTTGCACGCCAGCTGGATGCCGTCATCGATGCAGCCGGCATTGAGGCCATCGTTGGCTGTGTGATTGCCTACGAACCGGTGTGGGCCATCGGTACCGGCAAGACCGCCAGCCCGCAACAGGCACAGGATGTTCACGCCTTCATTCGTCAGCGCGTCGCAGCGCAGAATGCGGACGTGGCCGAAAAGGTACAAATCCTTTACGGCGGCAGCGTAAAACCGGATAATGCCGCCGAGCTGTTCGCCATGGCCGATATCGACGGTGGTCTGATCGGTGGCGCATCACTCGACGCAGAAGGCTTTCTCGCGATTTGCCGCGCAGTTTAGCCGTAACGTCTTTCAGGAATTTGTGTAATGGTTGAAACGATTTTATTGGTGATACACTTGCTGGTCGCGATCGGCATGGTCGTGCTGGTGCTGATCCAGCATGGCAAAGGCGCGGATGCCGGCGCCGCCTTCGGTGCCGGTGCTGCGGGTGGTGTGTCGGGTTCCGTGTTTGGCGCCAAAGGCTCCGGTAATTTTCTGTCCCACTCGACGGCGGTTCTGGCGGCGGTGTTTTTCATCACCAGTCTTTCGTTGGCGTATTTGGCACAGAATGCAACGAGCCAGACCGACAGTCTGCTTGATCGTGTGCAGGATTCACCCCTCATTGACTCGCCGCCGAGTGATACACCGGTACTTCCCTCTGATGTGTCGGTTGACGACGCACCGAAAAGCCCTGAGTAACCCTGTTTTATTGCCGATGTGGTGGAATTGGTAGACACGCTGTCTTGAGGGGGCAGTGGCGAAAGCCGTGCCGGTTCGACTCCGGCCATCGGCACCATTTTTTTCCGTCAAAAAAATGCTGCTTTAATTCTCTGTACGAGCCAACCTGTTGAGTTTTATGGAAAAACTCAATTCACCTCAGCCTTGACAAGCAATTTCAATCTGGCCTAGACTGGGCATTCGCCTATCTATATCAGGCTAGCCCCTAGGGACGCACGTTTTTTCTCGTTCGGGTTGAAAAACCCTTGAAAAATAACAAGAAATAATCACCGCTAACATGAGACTTTAGGTCAGTATGCTAGAGAATTATTTACCGATTCTGGTGTTTCTCATTTTGGGATTGTTGTTCGGCATCGGCCCCATCTTTATGAGCTATATGCTGGGTCCGAGCCGTCCTGACAGCGCCAAGCTGTCACCCTATGAGTGCGGCTTCGAGGCCTTTGAAGATTCGCGCATGAAATTCGATGTGCGTTTCTACCTCGTCGCGATCCTGTTCATCATCTTCGATCTCGAAATTGCCTTTATGTTCCCCTGGGCCATCGTCCTGGAGGATCTCGGTGTGTTTGGTTTTTGGGCAATGTTTGTATTTCTTGGCATACTGGTGGTCGGATTTGCCTATGAATGGAAGAAAGGGGCGATGGAATGGGAGTAGAAGGCATCCTTGAGAAGGGTATCGTTACCACTTCCGCCGACAAACTGATCAATTGGGCACGCACCGGCTCACTCTGGCCCATGACCTTCGGACTTGCTTGCTGTGCCGTTGAATTCATGCATGTCGGCGCTTCCCGTTACGATATGGATCGCTTTGGTATCATCCCCCGGCCATCGCCACGGCAGTCTGATTTAATGATTGTGGCCGGCACGCTCTGCAACAAAATGGCACCTGCACTACGCAAGGTCTACGACCAGATGGCGGAGCCACGTTGGGTGATCTCCATGGGCTCCTGCGCCAATGGTGGTGGTTATTACCACTATTCCTATTCCGTGGTGCGTGGCTGTGATCGTATCGTGCCGGTGGATATTTATATCCCGGGCTGCCCGCCGACGGCCGAGGCATTGCTGTATGGCATTATTCAGTTGCAGAACAAGATCAAACGCACCAATACGATTGCACGTACTGCGGCAAACTAAAAATAAGGAGCTGACTGATGAGTAAGGCGGTTGAGGCTCTTTCAGCCCGCATTCAGACACGTTTTTCCGATCATGTCGTGACACATACGGCATTGGGTGAGCTGACGGTCGAAGTGCCGGCGCAGCAGCTGCTTTCCGTTGCCCAGGCGCTGCGTGACGAGGAAGAATTTTTCTTCGAGGAACTGCTCGATGTCTGTGGCGTAGACCTGTTGACCTACGGGGAAGCGGAGTGGGATACGGTTTCCGCTTCCTGCACCGGCTTCAGTCGCGCTGTCGGTAAGCCGCACAAGATCAAAACCCAGCCGCAGGACGGACAGCGGTTTGCCGTTATCTATCATCTTCTGTCAGTCAAAAACAACCAGCGTGTCCGCCTCAAGGTCATGTTGGATGAGGCGCATCTCATTATCGACTCGCTCGTCGGTCTGTGGGCCTGCGCCGACTGGTATGAGCGTGAGGCCTTCGACCTGTTTGGTATCATGTTCAAAGGACACCCTGATCTGCGTCGCTTATTGACCGATTATGGATTTATCGGTCATCCGTTTCGTAAGGACTTTCCGTTGCAGGGCAATGTTGAAATGCGCTATGACACAGAAAAACGTCGTGTCGTCTATGAACCGGTCAGTATCGAGCCCCGTACCCTCGTACCGCGCGTTATCCGTGCAGAACATGCCGTTAAATCCGTCACGGAAGGCGGGGGCTGATCGTGCCTGAAATCCGCAATTACACACTGAACTTTGGCCCGCAGCATCCCTCGGCGCACGGCGTGCTGCGCCTGGTGCTGGAGCTGGATGGCGAGGTCATAGAGCGGGCCGATCCGCACATTGGCCTGCTGCATCGCGGCACCGAAAAACTGGCCGAAAGCAAACCGTATAATCAAAGCATCCCCTACATGGATCGGCTCGATTATATTTCCATGATGTGCAACGAACATGGTTATGTGCTTGCACTGGAAAAAATGCTGGGCATTGTCGCGCCGCAACGCGCCCAGTATATCCGCGTCATGTTCGATGAAATCACCCGCATCCTGAATCACTGCATGTGGTTAGGTGCGCATGCGCTGGATATTGGCGCCATGACGGTGTTTTTGTATGCCTTCCGTGAGCGCGAAGATCTCATGGATGTCTATGAGGCGGTATCCGGTGCACGTCTGCATGCCGCCTATTACCGCCCGGGCGGTGTTTATCGTGACTTGCCCGACAGCATGGCCAAGTACCAGCCTTCCAAGTGGCACAAGCAGAAAGAAGTCGACCGCCTGAACGAAAACCGTCAGGGCTCGCTACTCGATTTTATCGAAGACTTCACCCGGCGTTTTCCCACTTATGTTGATGAATATGAAACATTGCTGACCGATAATCGCATCTGGAAACAGCGTACTGTGGGTATCGGTGTGGTGTCGCCGGAACGCGCCTTGCAAATGGGTTTTACCGGGCCAATGCTGCGCGGCTCCGGTATCGAGTGGGATCTACGCAAAAAACAGCCGTACGCGGTTTATGACCAACTCGATTTCGATATTCCGGTGGGCGTGACGGGTGACTGTTACGACCGTTACCTGGTGCGCATCGAAGAAATGCGTCAATCGAACCGGATCATCAAGCAGTGTGTCGGCTGGTTGCGTAACAACCCCGGCCCGGTGATGCTCGATGATCACAAGCATGTGCCCCCCAAACGGGAAGAAATGAAGGGCAACATGGAATCACTGATTCATCACTTCAAATTGTTTACCGAAGGTTATGCCTTGCCAGAAGGCGAGGTGTATACCGCCGTCGAGCATCCAAAGGGTGAATTTGGTGTTTATCTCGTATCCGACGGTGCCAACAAGCCCTATCGCCTGAAAATCCGCGCCCCGGGCTTCCCCCATCTGGCCGCGCTGGACGAAATGTCCCGTGGCCATATGATTGCCGACGTGGTTGCGATCATTGGTACACAGGACATTGTTTTCGGAGAAATTGATCGCTGATGGCCGCTGCAATGGAAACAACAAAAAGTGATTTGATCTCCGCCGAGTGCCGGGCCGAGATTGACCAGTGGGTTGCCAAATATCCACTGGATCAGAAACAGTCTGCGGTGATGGCCGCATTACGCATCATGCAGGATGACAACGGTGGTTACCTGACCACCGAACGGATGGATGCCGTTGCGGACTACCTCGATATGACGCCAATATCGGTCTATGAAGTGGCGACATTCTATTCAATGTATGAACTGAGTCCGGTCGGCCGGCACAAGATCTGTGTCTGCACCAATATTTCCTGCATGTTGTGCGGTTCCGATGAAGTGCTTGCACATCTGCACGAACGCCTGGGTATCGGTCTGGGAGAGACGACCGAGGACGGCCGCATAACACTTAAAGAAGTCGAATGTCTGGGTGCCTGTGTGGACGCCCCCATGTGTCAGATTGATCGCCAATACCATCTCAAGCTGACGCCTGAAAAAATCGACGCAATACTGGATCAGTTGGACTAAACCTTATGCCCAACGAAGTTTGTTTTAGAACGCTGCACCTCGACAAACCCTGGACGCTGGAGACCTATCAGAGTGCGGGTGGCTATGATGTGTGGAAAAAAATTCTTGCCGAAAAAACGGTTCCTGACGAAATCATCAACCAGCTAAAAACCTCGGCGCTGCGCGGCCGTGGCGGCGCGGGTTTTCCCACCGGCCTGAAGTGGAGTTTCATGCCGCGCAATACGCCGGGGCAAAAATATATCGTGTGTAATTCCGATGAAGGCGAGCCGGGCACCTGCAAGGATCGCGATATTCTGCTTTACAATCCCCATCAGCTGGTTGAAGGGATGGCTATTGCTGGTTATACCATCGGCGCAACGGCGGGTTATAACTACATTCGCGGTGAATTCTGGGAGCCCTATGAGCGTTTCCAGCAGGCCATCGACGATGCCTATGCCGCCGGTCTGCTGGGCAAGAACATCATGGGCAGCGAAATCGATTTTGATCTGCATGTCCATCTCGGCGGCGGCGCCTACGTCTGCGGTGAAGAGACAGCCTTGCTGGAATCGCTGGAAGGCAAGAAAGGCCAGCCACGTTTCAAGCCACCTTTCCCAGCCAGTTTTGGACTTTATGGACGCCCGACGACCATCAACAACACCGAGACCCTGGCTTCCGTCCCGGTTATTTTGAAAAACGGTGGCCAGTGGTTTCTGGATCTGGGTAAACCGAACAACGGCGGCTCCAAGCTGTTCTGCGTCAGTGGCCATGTCAACAAGCCCGGCAATTATGAAGTGCCGATGGGTACGCCGTTTGCCGAGTTATTGGAAATGGCCGGTGGCATTCGCGACGGTCACCGGTTGAAGGCGGTGATACCGGGAGGATCGTCAACGCCGGTGCTGTTGCCCGAAGAGGCAATGGCCATGAGCATGGATTATGACTCCATTTCAAAGGCCGGCTCGCAGTTGGGCGCCGGTTCGGTCATCGTCATGGATGATTCCACCTGCATGGTGAAGGCGTTGGCGCGCATGTCGCACTTTTATTACGAAGAATCCTGTGGTCAATGCACACCCTGTCGGGAAGGCACGGGCTGGCTGATGCGCGTTGTGCATCGTATCGAACATGGTCAGGGGCAACCGGAAGACCTGGATCTCCTGCTGGATGTTTCCAGCAAGATTCAAGGCAGAACCATCTGCGCTTTGGGCGATGCGGCGGCGATGCCGGTCAGTAGCTTTGTCAGCAAGTTCAGAGATGAATTTCAATATCACATCGATCATAAATCCTGCATGGTCGGTGCGGACGCCTAAGGCGTTTCACGTTAGACGGTACGAGTATCACGATGGTCAACATCGAAATTGATGGCAAAAAGATTCACGC
>DRKN01000146.1 GCA_011051755.1 Gammaproteobacteria bacterium | reverse complement strand
GCCAATATGCCGAAAAAAACCTTGCCGCCGCTGGAATAAACCAGTTGTGGACCTGGGTATGGCACAACAACTCCCCATCCATTCGAGTGTTCGAAAAACTGGGATGGGTGTATCGTGGTATTTTAGTCGAGGTAAAATTCGCGGGCATGAAAGACTTTCTGCGCTTCAAGCTGCCCCGCCTCAAGTAGTCTCGTAGATTTTTGCATCTGCGACTGGAATGATCGCATCCGACGGAGTACAATCCATCGGAATTTGATAGGCGCCCATAGAACTAGCGAAGGAACCAGTATTTCCTTTGGTACAATAAGGTTTCTATAAAAATGTAGTGTGATATCCACCCGGCGACTGCTGTACATGGCCTACACCCACGGATACGAATACGACATCTTCATCAGTTATAGCCATGATGACGATACCGAGCCTGACGGTCGCAAGGGCTGGGCTGCTGCTTTCCGTGACTATCTGGAAAGCTGGCTGACAAAAAAACGGGGGCTGGAGGGGCTGAAAATCTGGTTCGCTACCAGCGAACTGAATGGGAATACGCTGTTCGACCAGGCCATCAAAGACCGTATCAGCAGCAGCGCGCTGTTTTTTGTGCTTCATTCCCACAACTACCAGAAATCGGCATACTGCAAAAAGGAACTGGACTGGTTCTGCCAACGCAATGAACAGCGGCCCGAAGGCTTGGCCATTGGAGACCACTCCCGCCTTTTCAATATCCTCATCAACAACCTTCCGCATACCGAATGGCCCAAGGCCCTGAGCAGAGCGGGCGGCCGTACCGGTGGATTCATTCTGCACGATGCCGAGAACGGGCACGGCTTTGGCTACCCCACTGATCCAGATGAATCCCGGTTCACCCGGCAGATTCGGAAACTGGTGGATGCCACGGTCGATACACTGGATGCCTTTCCCCGCCAGCCCTGTGCCGAAGCCGCCACGCAATCGGAACGCCGGTTACCCGATATCACGGTATTCCTGGCGGATGTGCCGGATACGCTGCGCCCGTTCCGTGAACGTTTGATCGCAGAGATCGGCGACCAGGCCCGTATCCTGGACGCGCTCCCACCACCTTATCCGGTAACCGAGCACAACCGGGAACTGGAACGCCAATTTGATCAAGCGAGTCTCACCATTCATCTGCTCGATCAGTGGCCTGGCCGGACGGTCGATGATCTTCCGGAACAGACCTATCCCCGGCTCCAGGCGGAAATCGCGGCCCGCCACACCACCCCATCCATGCTCTGGATACCCGACAGCCTGTCCGTGACGGCATTCGAGGACAAAGCGCAGGCCGCCTGGCTGAAACAGATGGAGCAAGGTGAACGTGGCGAGACCCACTTTCAGTTTATCCGCAGTGATCGCCAGGCGCTGATAGACCAAGTCATTCAAACGATCACTCGTTTGCGGCGACAATCATCCGATGCCGATTCCATCCGTTTCTTGATCGACACGCACCAGAAAGATCAACGCGCCGCCTTCGAGCTGGCGACCCTGTTGGCGAAACGGGAGGCAGACGTGGAAATCAACAAAGACTCCCGTGACCCTGCCAAGAGCCTGTCGGATTTCGAGCAAGCCGTGCGTCAAACGCGGAATCTGATCATCCTGTTCGGCAATGTTGCCCCGATCTGGTTGAAGGAGAGAATGCAAACCACGGTCAAGGTGGTGGCGGAGCAGTTTCAGCACGACAGGCCCACGCTCGAAAAACTCTGGATCGTACTCTTGCCCGGTTGTCCTGGCCGCCAAGCTGTTCCGCCCCTGCCGTCCCTGTTACAAGTCGGTCTGCTGGACAATACCCATGCAACAGAGATAGCGCCCACGCTTCTCGATGAATTGCTCGGCGCGGGCCGGCAAGAGGCGCGGAGCAAAACCGTGGAACACCCCCCCGCCCCGCGACATCCGTTCGTGGGCCTGCGTCCTTACGAGCGGGAGGAAAGCCTTTGGTTCTTTGGTCGCAACGAACAAACCAAATCACTGCTTGGCCTGCTGCATGAACACCATTTCGTGGCCGTTGTCGGCAGCTCCGGTTCCGGAAAATCCTCGCTGGTCCGGGCTGGACTGATCCCCCAACTGGAGGCCGGCTTCCTCGTCCAGGAGCGGGATCGCTGGGTGATCGCAACGATGCAGCCCGGCGACTCTCCGCTGTGCAACCTGGTTCAATCACTGACGCACGCGCCCGACGCCTCGCCGGACGGAAAAAACGAGGCGCGGCTGCTGGAACAGGTGCGCGAACATGGTGTACAGGCATTGTTGGACAGCCTCGCTTCACGCCGGATAGACACAGACACCAATATCCTGCTGGTGGTCGATCAGTTCGAGGAGTTGTTCCGCTTTTCCCTGGAACAGAAAAACCACCAGCGATTGGAACAAGCCAAGGAATTCGTCGCCCTGCTGCTGAGCCTGGGCGAGCAACGGCAGCTCCCTGTTTTTATCTGCCTCACCATGCGCTCCGATTTTCTCGGTGACTGCGATGCCTTCCATGGCCTGCCCGAAGCCATCAGCCGCAGCCAGTTTCTAGTGCCCCGCCTGACCCGGGACCAACGTCGCGAGGTCATCACCAGCCCCATCGCCATGGCTGGCGGCGAGATCGCGTCCCGGCTGGTCGATCGCTTGTTGAACGAAAACATCGACACCCGCAACGACCTCCCGCTGCTGCAACACCTGCTGATGCGCGTCTGGGAAGCCTGGCGCGCCGACCCCGGTCATCCCCCGCGGATCGACCTGCGCCACTACGAGCAAGTCCACACCATTCACCACGCTCTGAACGACCACGCCGACGAAGCGCTGGCGGAACTCGATGACCAACAGCAAGCCATCGCCAAGACCTTGTTCCAGGCGCTCACCACCACCGATACCGCCAATCGCCGCATCCGCCGGCCCGTTCATCTCGAAGAGATCTGCACGCTGACCGGGGCAACCAGGTCGCGGGTGAACGCGGTCATCGAAGTGTTTATCGACAACAACCGCTCCTTTCTGCTGCGCTCGTCCGGCGAAAACCCAGACAATCCGCTGATCGACATCTCCCATGAAAGCCTGATTCGTCACTGGAAGCAATTGGGCGAATGGGTCGATGAAGAAGCCCGTGCCGCCAAGACCTACCGACGGTTGGTGGAAACCGCGGAACTGCATACCGCCGAAGCACCCCGCTACTATCGCGAGGCCGATCTAGCACAAGTCCTGGAATGGCGACAGCGACATGACGCCCATTGGGCGGCGCGCTACAACGGAGATTTCGCGAAGGCCGACGATTTCCTGAAACAGAGCCAGCGGATCGCTGAACAAGAACAGAAACAAAAAGAACGGCATCGGCGGGAGCGGGAGCAGTTGCTACGAGAAAATGCCAGAATCGCGGAGCAAAAGGCCGAGCAACAACAAGCCGCGTTGAAAAAGACCCGGCGCCTGCTTGGCCTGACCGGGCTGCTTGCAACATTCATGATTCTTGCAACGGGCATTGCGCTCCGGGCCTGGAACCACGCCCGGAACGAAACCGCCAGAGCGGAGCAACAGGCACAGCTTGCCAAGAGCGAAACCGCCAAGGCGGAGAAGCAGACACTGCTGGCCCACCTCTATACCGCCCGGGCATTCGAAGAAAAATCCCTGCATGCGTTGGAAAAGGCGGAAAAGACACATGATATGTATGCCTATCAGGATGCATGGCTCTATGCACTGGAAGCAGCGCGACAACAAGTTCCTCAGAATCAGCTCGCATTACGACCGGAAGCAATGAACGCATTCATGGGAACGGGCGCACTGCAAGCGTTTCAGAATGCTTGGTTCTCACCGACCTTGGACATCGACGGCGGTATCTATGCCGTAGCCTACAGCCCCAATGGCAGGAGCTTCCTCAGTGGTTCTGGCGACGGCACGCTGCACCTCTGGGACGCCACAACCGGAAAACTGCTGCGGACATTAGAAAGGCCTACCGGTCCAGTCAACGCCGTGGCCTACAGCCCCGATGGCAAGACCCTGCTCAGTGGTTCTGGCGACGGCACGCTGCGCCTCTGGGACGCCACAACCGGAAAACTGCTGCGGACATTGGAAGGGCATACCGATTCGGTCCGCGCCGTGGCCTTCAGCCCCGATGGCAAGACATTGCTCAGCGGTTCTGACGACAGCACATTGCGCCTCTGGGACGCCACAACCGGCAAACCGCTGCGGACGTTGAAAGGACATACCTGGATGATCACCTCCGTGGCCTTTAGCCCCGATGGCAAGACCCTGCTCAGCGGTTCTTACGACAGCACGTTGCGCCTCTGGGACGCCGTCACCGGAAAACCGCTGCGGACATTGGAAGGGCATATCGGTCCAGTCAACGCCGTGGCCTACAGCCCCGATGGCAAGACCCTGCTCAGCGGTTCTTACGGCGGCACGTTGCGCCTCTGGGACACCACAACCGGAAAACTGCTCCAGATATTGGAAGGGCATGCCCATCGGCTCAATGCCATGGCCTTAAGTCCTGATGGCAAGACCTTGCTCATTGGTTCAACGTACTCCCGCCACTCCTTGTTATATGGGAAACCTACAAACCGCACCCTCAGTCTACAGGACACGGCCAGCGGCAAACTACTATGGGCAGTGGAAGGGAATGCCACTTCGGTCACCGCCGTGGCCTTCAGTCCCGATGGCAAGACTCTGCTTTGTGGCTCACGTGACGGCACTCTGCGTCTCAGGGACGCCGCCACTGGCAAACTGCTGCGGATGCTGAAGGGGCATACCGGTTCAGTCACCGCCGTAGCCTTTAGCCCCGATCGCAATACCCTGCTCAGCGGTTCTAACGACCTCACGCTGCGACTATGGGACGCCACAACCGGAAAACTGTTGCAGGCATTGGAAGGGCATACCGAGGGGGTCACCTCCGTCGCCTACAGCCCTGATGGTAAAACCCTGCTCAGTGGCGCAGATGACAACACGCTACGCCTCTGGGACGCCGGCACCGGGAAACTGCTCCGGATGTTAAAATCAACAGGATATCCCTGGAGGATTACCGCCGTGGCCTACAGCCCCGATGGCAAGACCCTGCTCAGCGGTTCTAGCGACCGCACGCTGCGCCTCTGGGACGCCACAACCGGAAAACTGCTGCGGACATTGGAAGGGCATACCTATTCGGTCACCGCCGTGGCCTTCAGCCCCGATGGCAAGACATTGCTCAGCGGTTCTGACGACCGCACGTTGCGCCTCTGGGACGCCACAACCGGCAAACCGCTGCGGACATTGGAAGGGCATACCGGTCCAGTCAACGCCGTGGCCTACAGCCCCGATGGCAAGACCCTGCTCAGTGGTTCTGCCGACCGCACGTTGCGCCTCTGGGACGCCGTCACCGGAAAACTACTGCGAACCGTGGAAGGGCATACCGGTTCGGTCCTCGCCGTGGCCTACAGCCCCGATGGCAAGACCCTGCTCAGCGGTTCTAACGACCG
>DRKN01000145.1 GCA_011051755.1 Gammaproteobacteria bacterium | reverse complement strand
GAAGCCGTCATCTGCGGCGTTGCGTCTCTTGAAAAGGGCACGCCATTCCCGGCGAGACGCGCCTTGCAGCTAACGGCTTCCCACCACGCTGATAGGTACACTTTATACGTTACACCACACTAGAGCATGCATTGAACGGTGACCATCCCATTCATTATAGTGAATGCCTCGACATCTATAAAAAGCTAAAAAAAATATAATCAAAAGTTCAAACGGCCGCTAAAAACTATATCACTTAACAATCACTTTCCAATTCTTCCGTGACTTCACCTTCCCCGCAACCTACGAACCACACACCTGTCGATCTGGAAGCATCGTCCGACGGCTGTTTTCACTGCGGCCTGCCGCTGCCCGACAACCTGGTCTTCGAACAGGTGATCGAAGGTGAGCCACAGCGATTCTGCTGCCCCGCCTGCCAGATGGTGTGCAGCGCCATCTACGACGCCGGGCTGGAAGGCTTCTACGACCGCACCCCCGACGGCACGCCCCTGGCGCCGCCACCCGAGGCGCCCAAAGACCTCGCCCTTTACGATCTGGACGAGGTACAGGCCGAGTTCGTCGATGAACTGGCTCGTGAGCGTGAAATCAGCCTGCTGGTGGAAGGTATCCACTGCGCCGCCTGCGTGTGGCTCATCGAGCGCTCCCTGGGTCAGCTGCCCGGCGTGCTCAAGGTGGCGGTCAACCTGTCCGGTAGACGCCTCAACGTGCGCTGGGACAACGAACGGGTCAAGCTGTCACAGATCCTCGCCCACCTCAGCCATATCGGTTACGCCGCCATCCCCTACGACCCGGAGATAGCCGAAGGCCGGCTGAAACGACAGAACCGCTCCATGCTGTTCCGCATGGCCTTCGCCGGCTTCAGCGCGATGAACCTGATGTGGATCTCCATCGCCCTTTATAGCGGCGCCGATGAGGGCGAGTTCCGCAACCTGTTCCACTGGGTCGGTTTCGCCCTGGCCACACCGACCCTGCTGTATTCCGGCTGGCCCTTTTTTCACGGCGCCTGGGCCGGCCTGCGCCGCGCACATCTGACCATGGATTTGCCCATTGCCATCGGCGCCACGGTTACCTATGTCTATTCCCTCTACATCACCATCACCCAGCCCACCACGGGCGAGGTGTATTACGACACGGTGGTCAATTTTCTGTTCATCATCCTCATCGGCCGCTATCTGGAGGCCGCCACCAAGCGTCAGGCCATTGCCTCGACCCAGCGCCTGCTGGATTTACAGCCACGCGGCGCCACGGTGCTGCACGAAGGTGAAAACGGTGGCTATGAAGAGGTTCTGCGGCCGATTCGCGCCGTAAAGCCTGATGATATCGTCCTCATCCGTCCTGGCGATCACATCCCGGCGGACGGCGAGGTCATCGATGGGCGCAGTAGTGTCGACGAATCCATGCTCAGTGGTGAATCCCGCCCGGTGACCAAGGGCGTTGGCGACAAGGTCTTCGCCGGCACCCTGAACAACGACAGCGCCCTCACCGTGCGCGTCGTGGCTACCCTGCGTAATACCTCGCTGGGGCGCATCATCCGCCTGGTGGAAGAGGCGCAGACCTCCAAGGCTCCGATCCAGAGCACCGCCGACCGCATCGTGCCCTGGTTCGTCGCCATTACCCTGCTGCTGGCCACCAGCACCTTTGTCTTCTGGTACAACTACGGCCATTTTGAACTGGCACTGATGGCCGCCACCTCGGTGCTCATTATCACCTGCCCCTGCGCCTTCGGCCTCGCCACGCCCATGTCCATCGCTTCGGCCGCCGGGCTCGGCGCCCGCCACGGCATCCTGATCAAGAACGGCGAAGTACTGGAAACCCTGTCGCACATCGACCATTTCGTGTTCGACAAGACCGGCACCCTCACCGAGGGCCGCATGCGGGTCAAGGCGGTCATTACCCGGGACGGCGCCGGCGAAGACAGCCTGCTCAACCAGGTCGCGGCGCTGGAGCAGTTCTCCGAACACAGCATCGCCCGCGCCATCGAGGCCGAAGCCGAGGCCCGCGACCTGCCCCCCCTGCAAGCCCGTGAAGTGGTCAACAAACCCGGCCACGGCCTCAAAGGCCGGGTGGGCGGACACGAATTCATTGTTGGCACCCTGTACTGGTTGTCGCAAAATGCCGTCGTTTGCAATGACGAGCTACAGCACACGGTAGCGGAATGGGAGGCACAGGCCATGACCTGCGTGCACGTCGCCATCGACGGCCACGAAGTCGGCATCATCGCCGTCGCTGACCGCCTGCGTGCGGATGCCCGCGCCCTCATCGACAGCCTGCGCGCCACCGGCATGCGCCTGACCCTGCTCAGCGGCGACCGGCGCACCGTCGCCGAAGCCATCGCCAATCAGCTGGGCGGCATGGAAGTCATCGCCGAGGTGCTGCCGGAAGACAAGGATCGCATCATCCACCAACTACAGGAAAAAGGCGCCAAGGTCGCAATGGTGGGCGACGGCATCAACGACGCCCCGGCCCTGATCCGCGCCGATGTCGGTATCGCCCTGGGTTCCGGCACCGATGTTTCCGGCGAAAGCGCCGACATCGTGCTGATGAATGATGAACTGGACAAAGTTCGCCTCAGCGTCGCCCTGTCACACCGCACCCTGCGCACCATCCGCCAGAACATCGGCATCTCCATCACCTACAATCTCATCATGATACCCTTGGCCATGAGCGCGGCGATCACCCCGCTGGTGGCCGCCATTACCATGCCCATCAGTTCGCTGCTGGTGGTCGGCAACGCCGCCCGTATCCGCACGTTGTTCACACAGGAGCGATAAATAGTGGACGTCATCTACGCCCTGATTCCCGGCATGATCTTCCTTGGTCTGATCATGGTCGGCGTGCTGATCTGGGCCGTGAAGAGCGGTCAGTACGATGACCTGGAAGGTGACGCCCAACGTTTGCTGATGGATGAGGACGGCAAGCGGAAAAAGCGCGGAAAAGGCCGCCACAAGCCGGCAGAGGAGCAGGCGGCGAAAAAAGATCCGGGCAGGAACTGGCCGGATGCGGATTGATTTCAAGCCGACACAAAACACCATTTTTTGTGACTGATTTTTTATGACGAGGAGCGGCTTTAGCCGCGAATGATGGTAGCAGGTCGGATGGTCACCGCCCAGCGTTCACCGGCAAATGGAGGTCATGAATGGGTGGGCAGTGCCCACCCTACAAAACTTTTTCATGACCATTAATTCGCGGCTAAAGCCACTTCTACAAAAGGTATTACCCGTCTTCATCGCTGGCGTCGGCCGGCTTCATTTCACGCAACGGCTCTACCAGGGCCTCAAAATCCTTGAGCAGGACATACTGCAACACGGCCTTCCCCTTACCGCTCAGCGCAATATCCAGACCCAGATCGGGATATAGCCAGTGAACCGTGCCGCTTTCCAGCTCGGTAATGCGCGCGGACGGTTCACCAAAACGCTTCAGCAGCAGCTCGTCATCCAGCGTCGCGCGGGTCAGATAGGCCAGGCTGGCAATGGGCGTCGCGTAGACCCGCCGCACGTCCTCCGAAGCGAGCGTCACCTTGTTGGTGCCGCTGCCCATGGTACTGATGCGCACACCTCGGGAATACATCACTTCCGCCTCGTCCTGCGTCAGCTGCATCACCATCACCATCTTGGCTGAAAACCCTCCCAGCACCACTTTGTCGAAATAGGCCTCCACTCTGCGACGGCCGTCCGGGGAGGCGAACAGGGTGATTTCGGCAGCGCCGTGCAGTTGTTGTTCCGCCTCAGCCAGCGTCGTCTCGCCCAGGGTGATACCGAAAACGCGCGTCCCCCCATCGGCATTGTGCTCGATCTGCCAAGGCAGGAACTGGCCACGATCCGTATCCGGGGCGGGCAACATGATAGCGATCAAAACCAGCAACAGGCCGCCCAGCAGGACGCTCAGAAAGACTCTATTCTTCATTATTCAGCAATTACCGCGAGAGGTGAGTAAAATGGGATACTGATGAATTATCCGAGGATTAGGCAGATCTGCATTTTACCGGTAGTCAGGCGCGCCGTCGCGGATTTCCGAAAATAAACCCGGCCGCCCAAAATATATGAACGATCCCATCATCACCCTCACCTCCGCCTTCATCATCGGTCTGCTCGGTGGCGCCCATTGCATCGGCATGTGCGGCGGCATCATGAACGCCCTCAGCTTTGCCCTGCCGGAACAGCAGCGCAAGCCGCGCAGCGCCCTGCCCACCCTGCTGCTCTACAACAGTGGGCGGATTTTCAGCTATGCCGTCGCTGGCGCCTTGATAGGTGGCCTGGGTATGCTACTGCAAGGCCCGATCGGCATCCTCGGCCCCGGCCTGCGTATCTTTGCCGGACTGATGCTGATCGCCATGGGCCTCTACCTGGCCGGCTGGTGGCGCGGCCTGGTTCACCTGGAAAGGCTCGGCGGCCATGTATGGAAATACCTGCAACCCCTGGGCAAGCGCCTGATGCCCGTCACCCGGCCCTCGCAGGCCCTGCTGCTCGGCGCCCTGTGGGGCTGGCTGCCCTGTGGCCTGACCTACAGCACCCTGACCCTCGCCGCCTCCACCGGTAGCTGGCACCAGGCCGCCCTGGTGATGGCCAGCTTCGGCCTCGGCACCCTGCCGGTGATGCTGGCCAGCGGCGTGTTTGCGCATCGGCTCAAAGGCTGGATTCAAAACAAACGGGTGAGAAACACCGCCGCCATTCTGGTCATCGGCTTTGGCATCTGGACCATCGCCTCGCCCCTCAGCCACATGGCGGCCGGCCATGTGACGCATACACCCGCCACGTCACCAGACACTCTGCAACACACAGAGCATGATCATGGACACGCACAACACTGAAACAGAAAATGGCAAGGTGTTGACTGTGGCATGGCTGGCCGTTTTCTTCGGCGTCCTGATCTGGTCCGGCCTCGATCCCAAGGACGGCCTGACCTGGGGGCTGGAAGTCTTCCCCGCCATCGCCGCCCTGATCGCGCTGGCCATCACCCGCAAGCGCTTCCCGCTCACCCCCCTCGTCTATGCTCTGATCCTCATCCACAGCATTATCCTGATGGTGGGCGGCCACTATACCTACGCCGAAGTTCCCCTGTTCGACTGGCTGCGCGACGTCACCGACATGACGCGCAACAACTACGACAAGCTCGGCCACCTCGCGCAAGGCTTTGTCCCCGCCATCGTCGCGCGCGAAATCCTCATCCGCAAGGCCGTCATCAATGGCGCCGCCTGGCGTAATTTTTTCATTGTCAGTTTTTGTCTGGGATTCAGCGCCTTTTACGAACTCATCGAATGGTGGGTGGCCCTGCTCAGCGACGAAGCCGCCGAGGCATTCCTTGGCACCCAAGGCTATGTGTGGGACACCCAATCGGATATGGGTATGGCATTGCTGGGGGCGATTGCTGCGCTGATACTGTTGGGGCGTTACCACGACCAGCAGTTGCGAGCATTTACGACGCGCTAAAACAGCTAGCCCCACACCAGTTCCGGATTCCGTTTCACGCCATCCAGATTGCTTGCTGGCCGAAAAGGGTAAAATAATTTAATCCTGAATCCGAGGATTCATGACGGCGCATAGCACAGCAAAAGCAGGCGTTCTTAGGCGAACGCTTGATTCCACAGCGGTGCAAAAAATACCCGCTTATCCGCGGGATACATTTCGCTAACCGATGGGTGAAGCTAAGACTTTTTGATGCCACTTTGAAATCAATATCTTGCACTCTGTATCCGCCCTGAACCCTCGGATTCAGGATAATCAGCGAACTCAACAGCATCGACTCAAGCGCTACCTACACCGCAAATTCTGAAAACGACAGCAGTGAAACTGCGTGGACATATTGCCTACTTATGGCGTAACGGATAACAGTAAAAGCATCAGAAACTTTGCTATCTTCGAGGCTCATCAGATAATCCTAAATGCAGCAAGGAAAGACCTAATGACCCCATTTTTTATTTTTTTGCAGACTGCCAGCGTGTGCAAAGGCTTTGAAGGGGGCCGTTTTTTTGTTAGGGTGCTCGTCTTGGAGAGAGGGCGAGAAAAGACAAGAAAAGACAAAAAATCTGGCTTCCGGAATGGAATTATCCATATTAAAAAAACCGGGTAAACAAACCGGATGAACTCTGGGGGGGTACCTACAGCCAAACTGACAGTTCTGCCAGCGCTTGTTTTTTGTTCGGCAAGACAGCGCGAGTACCGTATACCCTGCGGGCGCGATCATTGAGAGCGCCAACAGCCAGTCTCAATCAGGCTCAGGCGTAAGCGGATGGTCAGAATGTTTGAAAATCCCCTAAAAACCTGTAGTACCATCAGGAAATGGAAATGGACGCAACAACCCATGCAATCAAAACGGATCAACGTCACGACCTGGAATTCTCCATCGACCTGGACGGCCAGCCACGAGACAGCCTGCGACTGACCGGATTCACCTGGGAAGAAACCCTCGCCAGTCTCTATCATGGCACCGCCACCCTGGCCAGCCGCGATCCCGGCATCAATCTCAATGATTGCATCGACCGTGACGTCACCCTCACCCTCAGCCACAAATACGACGCCCGGCCCCGCTATCTGCACGGCATTGTCGAACGCATCACCGCCCTAGGCTTCGCCGGCCACTGGGCCGAGTATGAAATCAGCATCCGCCCCACCCTGTACCGCCTCGGCCTCACCTCGGATGCGCGCATCTTCCAACAGATCAGCGTGCCGG
>DRKN01000144.1 GCA_011051755.1 Gammaproteobacteria bacterium | reverse complement strand
GCCACGGCTCGATACAACCCTGTGATATTGAACCCCTGCGGCAGGTGCTCAGCCATGAGTGATGGATAGCAACCATCCTTCTATGAGGCCGCACTTGCCAAACTTTGTGGTGCCAGGGGCCGCCGACTCAATGCAACACCATCGCAGCAAGTCCAAGGAAGGAAAGAAAACCCACCACGTCGGTGACGGTGGTGAGCACCACGCCGCCGGCCAGGGCGGGGTCGATGCCCAGACGCTGCAACAACAGTGGAATGGTGGCGCCAGCGAGGGCGGCGACGATCAGGTTGATCAGCATCGCCGCGGCAATGATGGCGCCGAGCAGCAGGTCGTCAAACCACAGGATGACAATAGCGGAAATGATCAGCGCCCAGGTGAAACCGTTGAGCATGCCCACCAGCATTTCCTTATTGAGCAGACGGCGGGCGTTACCAGCACTCACCTGACCGAGGGCAATGCCACGGATCATCAGGGTCAGGGTCTGGTTGCCGGCGATGCCACCCATGCTGGCGACGATGGGCATGAGAATGGCCAGCGCCACCTGTTTTTCAATGGTGGCGCCGAACAGGCCGATCACCCACGAAGCCAGCAACGCGGTGAGCAGGTTGATGCCCAGCCACACGGTGCGCCGCCGCGAACTGGTGACCACCGGGGCAAACATGTCGTCTTCCTCGGACAGGCCGGCCATGCTCATCAGTGAATGCTCGGCCTCGTCACGGATCACGTCCACCACGTCATCGATGGTGATACGGCCGAGCAGCATGCCGTCCTCACCCACTACCGGCGCCGATACCAGGTCGCGTTTTTCAAACAGGGTGGCCACGTCACGTGCGGACATGTCGGCAGGGAGACCGTCCTGGCTGCGATCCATCACCTCGGCGACCCGGGTTTCCGGGTCGTTCACCAGTAAGGTGCTGATCGGCAGCAGCCCCAGGTAGTGGCCGTGACGGTCAGTGACAATGAGCTGATCGGTCATTTCCGGCAGTTCGCCAATACGGCGCAGATAGCGCAGCACCACGTCAAGCTCGATGTCGGCGCGCACGGTAATGGTGTCCGTGTTCATCAGGCCGCCAGCGCTGTCCTCGGGGTAGGACATCACCGCTTCGAGGCGCTGGCGATGCTGTTTGTCCATCGCCTCAAGCACCTGTTCAGTGACGTCGTCCGGGTAGTGGCTGAGAATGTCCGCCAGCTCGTCGGTATCCAGACCTTCGGCGGCGGCCAGCAGCTCACTGTTGTCCATCTCGCGGATGAGGCGGGCACGCACGTCGTCGTTGACGTGCACCAGCACGTCGCCCTCATTTTCCGGGTGCACCAAATCCCAGACAATGTCACGCTGCTCGTGCGGCAGCGATTCCATCAGGTGGGCGATTTCCGCTGGATGCAGGTGCTGCAACTCCCGCTCGACCTGCGCCAGGGTGCCTTCCTCCAGCAACTGGCTGAAGGCCTGCAAACGCTCACGGTTGGTGTCTTGTTCCTGTTCCTGGGGCATGGGGCTGGCTCGGCGAAGAATCGCAGGCATTCTACCCTAAGGAACGTGCACGTAATAACTTCCCGATCTTGCATCCCATCTTCAGCCCGTCTTTGCCCGTTCTTCAATCACAAAAGCTCAAAATAGAACAACTATTCCTGCGCTTTTGTTCAATCAGAACAAACAAATACAGACTAAATATGAGCGCCATATCAGGAAGTTATTACGTGCACGCTCCTAACAGGCGTTCAATGGGGTGGCGGGCAGCGCCGTGACGGGAAAAGAAATCGTACCGGAAGGGAGGATTATTCGTCTTCGTCGAAACGGCGTGTGATGAGGTCTTCGAGGGCGTCGAGGGCAGCGTTTTCGTCAGCGCCTTCGGCGATCAGGGTCAATTCACTCCCCTTGGCCGCTGCCAGCATCATCACGCCGAGGATGCTCTTGGCGTTTACTTCGGCGTGAGCCTTGAGCAGCTTGATCTCGCTTTCGAAACGGCTTGCGGTGGCCACCAGCTTGGCGGCGGCGCGGGCGTGCAACCCCAACTTGTTGATGATCGTGACCTGTCGCTGGTTCATGACAATGCTGCCGGTGGACTCAGTGACGACAGCATCACACCCTGGCGTCCGCCTTCCACGGCCCGCTCCGCCAGCTCGCTCAGCGCCAGTTGTGGGTAGTTGAAGACCTTCAACAGCATGGGCAGATTGAGCCCGGCCACCACCAGTACGTTGTCCTGTTGTGACAGGGTGCAAGCAACATTGCTGGGGGTGGCGCCGAACATGTCGGTGAGTACCAACACGCCGTCGCCGCTGTCCAGCTCGTGCAGCAGGGTCAGAGCCGTGTGCTGCATGGCTTCAGGATCGGAGTCAAAGGGAATGCCAAGGGTGCGGGTGGCCAGCGGACAAACGCTGAGGGTCTTTATCGCGATATCCAACACGACCTCACCGAGGGCACCGTGGCTAATAAGAAGTATACCGATAGTCATTGTCTGCGGACCTCTGTAAAACAGGCCGTTCAGCCAGCCAGCTCGCGGTGGCGGATCAGTACGTTGTTGTATTGTTGCTGGAATTCCTGTCCCAGGCGCTCGGCCAGATACACGGAGCGATGTTGACCACCGGTGCAGCCGATAGCGATGGTCAGATAATTGCGGTTGTCCGCTTCGAAGCAGGGAATCCAATGATTGAGAAAGCTGCCGACCTGGGTCACGAACTGTTCGACCAGATTTTGTCCCTGGAGGAATTCCGCCACGGCGGCATCGCATCCGGTCTGGGCGCGTAGTTTGGGTTCCCAGTGCGGGTTGGGCAGGCAACGCGCGTCGAACACATAGTCGGCATCCATGGGGACACCGTGTTTGAAGCCGAAGGACAGGAACAGGATCGACAGGGTGGTCTGCCGCTGGGCCTCGATACGCGAGCGAATCAGGTCGCGCAGTTGGTGGATGTTGCTGTGTGAGGTGTCGGTGTACAGGTCGGCGCGGTCGGCAATGGGCGCCAACAGCAGACGTTCGTCGCGAATGGCGTCGGCCAGTGGGCGCTGTTCGTCGCTGAGTGGATGCTTGCGGCGGGTCTCGCTAAAACGCTTCAGCAGAATGGCGTCATCGGCATCCAGATAGAGGATCTGGCATTCCACGCCGCTGGCGCTCAATTGGTCGAGAATCTGCGGAAAGCGGTGCAGATCCAGGGTCGGGTTGCGGGCATCGATCCCCACTGCGACGCGCTCGCCGAGATCCTCCGGCAGGGCACGCATTTTCTCCGCGAAGGCCGGCAGCAGACCCACCGGCAGGTTATCGATGCAATAGTAATCCAGGTCTTCCAGCACATGCAGGGCGGTGGTCTTGCCCGAGCCGGAGGCTCCGCTGATGACGACGAGTTTCATATGGGTGATTTCTGTTCCAGCAATTTGCGCTGGCGTTCAATGAAGGCTTGCGGGGCATTGTACCCCTTGCGGCGCAAAATGTGATTGCGTGCCGCGGCTTCCACCAATACCGCCAGGTTGCGGCCGGGCGCTACGGGGATGGTGACCTGCGGGACGTCGACATCCAGGATGCGTTGCTCCTGGTGACTGCCGTACACGCGGTCGAGGTTGTACAGATCCTCGGCCGCCATGCGCTGCAAGTGCACAATGAGACCCAGGTCCTTGGTCTGTTTGATGGCGCTGTCGCCGTACATGGCACGCACGTCCAGCAGCCCCAGACCGCGTACCTCGAGAAAGTCCTGCAAGGCCTGCGGGCAGCGTCCACGTACGGCCTCCGGGCCGACGCGGGAGAATTCGGGGGCATCATCGGCGACCAGGCGGTGATTGTGCGTGATCAGCTCCAGCGCCAGCTCGCTCTTGCCGATGCTGCTTTCGCCGGTAATCAATACGCCGAGGCCGTTGACCTCCATGAATACGCCATGCAGTACGGTCTTTTCCGCCAACTCGTCACCCAGGTAATGGCGCAGGCAACCGATCAACTTGATACTGTCCAGTGATGAGGACATCAGTGGCGTCTGTGAGATCTCGGTTTCGCGCAGCAAATCCGCTGGCGGCGCCAGCCCCTCGGCGATGATGATCGCCGCCGGTAATGCTTCCAACAAATGGCGGATCAGATCCTGGCGTGCCTGCGCCGCGAGGCCGTCGAGATAATCGAGTTCGTATTGGCTGATGATTTGCAGGCGATTAGGGTGGATCAGATTGAGAAAACCCACCAGCGCCCGGCCCGGAGTCTGCGCGGAGCTGCCCAGGGCACGGTCGATGCCGTCACGGCCGGCCAACCATTGCAATTGCAGGTGCTGCCCGCGCGACTGAACCAGGGCATTGACCGTGGGAATAGGTGTGGGAATAGGTGTGGTCAATGCTGCCGATCCCACTCCAGTAACAGGTCGTACAGGCTTTGATTGTCCGTTGCCGTGCGCAATTGTTCACGCAGTTCGGCATCACTGAACATCTTCGCCAGCCGCGCCAGCAGTTGCAGGTGTTCTTCGGTGGATTTTTCCGGCACCAGCAGGGCGAACAGCAGCTGTACCGACTGGCAGTCCATGGCATCGCAGTCGATGCCCTTTTCCAGCTGTACAAAGGCGCCAAAAGTCTCCGTGGACGTCTTTATCCGCCCATGGGGGATAGCCACACCATGGTCGATGGCGGTGGTGCCCAGGCGTTCGCGCGCCAGCAGGCTGTCGAAGATGTCGATGGCCGGCACGCCCAGCGGGGAGTGTTCAGCGAGGATCTCGCTCAAGGTTTCCAGGGCGCGCTTCTTGCTGCCGGCCTGAACATGGCTGACAACGCGCGCGGGGGTCAAAATGTCTGCAAGTTGCATGGTCTGTAAACTATCTAAAAAATCATTATGAAGACCCTGCGCGGTGGCCGTAAGATGACTATCCGCACAGGGCTGTTCAGGACGGGTTTACTCCTCCGCCAGCGGAATCTTTTTCAATGATCCCTCGCTGCGGTGGTGATTGGTGAGCTTTTCCTTGTGCTTCTTGATCTGACGATCCAGTTTGTCGACCAGGGCATCGATGGCGGCGTACATGTCCTCATTTTCTGCATTGGCATGAAGGCTGGCGCCGTTGGCGTTAATGGTGGCCTCGGCTTTCTGGCGTAGTTTTTCAACGCTGAGTACGGCGTGCACGTTGGTTACCTTGTCGAAATGTCGCTCCAGACGTTCCAGCTTGCCCGTGATGTAGTCACGGAGTGCGGGGGTAACATCGAGATGTTGACCGGTAACGTCGATTTGCATGATGGACTCCTTTGGTTAGGTGTTTATCCAACTCGGCATGTAAGAGCGGCGACAGTCAGTCCGGGGTCAAGGTTTTTGTTCATGACTCGATCAGAGACTTCCTAGCTCAGGCACTTGCGTTCGTTGGATGGTGCGATTGACATGGCCTCGCGGTATTTGGCTACCGTACGCCGGGCCACGTTGATGCCCTGTTCACCGAGCAGCTGGGCCAGCTTGTTGTCGCTGAGCGGCTTGCCCGGGTTTTCCGCGGCGATGAGTTTTTTCAGGATCGCGCGGATAGCGGTGGCGGAACACTCGCCACCACTCGCCGTGCCCACGTGGCTGGAGAAGAAATACTTCAGCTCAAAAATACCACGCGGGGTGTGCATGTATTTTTTGGTGGTGACACGGGAGATAGTGGATTCATGCATCTCCACCACCTCGGCGATATCGTGCATCACCATGGGTTTCATGGCCTCTTCACCATAATCGAAAAAGCCGCGCTGACGCTCGACGATACAGTTGGAGACCTTGAGCAGGGTCTCGTTACGACTGCGCAGGCTTTTCAGGAACCAACGTGCTTCCTGTAGGCTGTTCTTCAAAAAAGCAGCATCCTTGGTGGCGTTTTGCTTCGCCATGCCGGCGTAGAAGTCATTGATGGCAATCTTCGGGGCGATGTCCGGATTCAGCTCCACCCGCCACTGACCCTTGACCTTCTTCACGAATACGTCGGGGATGATGTACTCCGGCGGTGTGGAGGCGATCTGCCCACCGGGACGCGGGTTGAGGGTCTGGATCAGCTGAATGACCTGTTGCAGGTCGCTTTCCGGCAGTTTCATGCGCCGTTTCAGGGTGTGAAAGTCCCGCTTGGCGAGTAGGCTGAAATACGCGTCGACGACCAGCCTCGCCTCCGTCAGCCAGGGTGTGTCGGCATCGTAGTAGCGCAACTGCAGCAGCATGCTCTCTTGCAGGTTGCGGGCCGCCACGCCGGGGGGATCGAAGTCCTGCACCCGGTTCAGTACCGCCTCCACCTCGTCCAGCTCGATAGCCAGCTCTTCCTGCAAGGATTGATGAACCTCTTCGCAACTGCTGGTGAAATAGCCGTCGTCATCCACGGCATCGATGAGGGTGGTGGCAATAATGCGGTCGGTATCGTTGAAGGGGGTCAGGTTGAGTTGCCAGTGCAGATGATCCTGCAGGCTCTCATCGGTACTGGCGGGCTGCTCGAAATCGCTGGACTCGCCATCCTGTGCGCCGCGCGTGACCGGCGTATAACTCTCGTAGGTGTCCTCCCAATTGCTGTCCACGGGGAGGTCATTGGGCATGTCCTCGCTCTGACTGTCCGTAGCCCGCTCACTGGCGTCTTCCCTCGACGCCGGGTTTTCCTCCTGCGCCCCGCTGTCTGTGGTTGATGACGCGGCGCCCTCGGCGACCGTATTGCCATCGCCCGCACCCTCTTCCACCGCTTCCAGCATGGGGTTGGATTCGAGGGCTTCCTGAATTTCGGTCTGCAGTTCCAATGTGGAAAGCTGTAACAAGCGAATAGCCTGCTGCAACTGTGGCGTCATGGTCAGTTGCTGGCCAAGCTTGAGCTGGAGGGTTTGTTTCATCGACAGCGTAGGTTTTCCCCGAGGTTTGTTTTAAGCTGAATCCGTGACGACGCATCCTGCAGGCTCTTGATCCCACAACGACCCCAAAAAGTGCCCGTTTAACCTGTGGGTGAAGCCAAGATTTCTCGATTCCTCCGTGGAATCAATATCTTGCACTCCGTATCCGCCTTGAAGCCATGGATTCAACTTTGATTCTACCCCAATACAAGCATGTTGCTAGTAAAAACGGCCATGCAATGAGTAAAAACGGCCGCACAATGGAATTGTTGAGCCAATTACCTATTTATATTGCTCAGAGTCGGAAATCCTCGCCCAGATAAACCTCGCGCACCTGTTGGTGCTGGAGGATCGCCTCCGGCACGCCCTGCGCAATGACCCCGCCTTCACTCATAATGTAGGCACGGGCACAGATTCCCAAGGTCTCGCGCACATTATGATCGGTAATCAGCACACCGATGTCACGCTCGATGAGGTGCTGGATGATTTTCTGGATGTCCAGCACCGAGATGGGATCGACGCCGGCAAAGGGTTCATCGAGCAGGATGAAGGCGGGTTCGGTGGCCAGGGCGCGGGCGATCTCCACCCGCCGCCGCTCACCGCCGGACAGGCTCATGCCCAGTGAGCCGCGGATGTGGCTGATGCTCAACTCCTGCAGCAGTTCCTCCAGCTTGGCCTGCTGTTGCTGGCGGCCGAGATCACTGCGGGTCTGCAGGATGGCGAGCAGATTGTCGGCCACGCTCAATTTGCGGAACACCGAGGCCTCCTGCGGCAAATAGCCGATGCCCATATGCGCGCGTGCATGCAGGGGGTAGGGAGTGATGTCCTGTCCGTCGAGCAGAATTTGTCCCTTGTCGGCCTTGACCAGGCCCACAATCATATAAAAACTGGTGGTCTTTCCGGCGCCGTTGGGGCCCAGCAAGCCCACCACTTCGCCACGTCCCACCTCGAGTGAGACCGACCTCACCACCTGCCGGGCGCCATAGCGTTTGGCCAGTTTTTTGACCACCAGTCCGCCGTCGGCGGCAGCCTGGCTTGTCGATGGATGACTCATGCCGGCTCAGGGCTGGCCATTTTCAGGCGACGGTGATTTGGCCTTGGGCTGGATCGTTACCTTGACCCGCTGGCTGCCGTCCCCGGCCTGTGCCGCAGTAACGCGCTCCCGCGGCATGTCGTACTCGATGCGTTGGCCACTGAAACGATTCCCCCCCTGGGTAAGCCAGGCCTGATCCTGCAACAGCAGGTGTTCGTCATTGGCCCGGTAGTCCAGCCGTCGTGCCTCACCGCGGATTTCTTTTTCTCCCTCACGTTGTCGGCGGAAGCGCACTGGCTCGCCGTTGGCAACAATGCGTTTCAACGCGTCCTCTTCGGTGTACACCGTGACCTCATCAGCACGGATCTGCATGCCCCCCCGGGTGATGACCACATGGCCGGTGTAAATGCTCTGGCCCTTGCGCTCATCGAACATGGCGCTATCGGCCTCGATGGTCACAGGCTCGCGTTGTGCCTTGTCGGCAGCCAGTAGCGGTGCCGCCAGCAACAGTGTACAAGCCAGTAATAGTCTGCTGTTTATCCGCAGCGCCTTTTCAGTGAGTCGATGCATAGATTCCCTTGACCTGTGACAACAATTGCAGGCGTTCCTGTTTGAACCAGACCTTCATGCCCACGGCATCCACACGGCCGTAGGCATGCACGATGGTGGTGGGTTGGTCGGTTTCGGCGTATTCCCGGTCGCTGAAAATACGCAGTTCGCGGGTGAAAACCTCCATCTCTGCGCGCCCCGCAGGTTGGGCCGGATTCTGCGGGCGACGCATCAGCACCTCGCCACTGAGGAGGATGTCTTGGTCACCGTCGCTGGCCCTGCCTTGTTCCGCTGCCAGTGTCCACAGCTTGCCATCCGGGCGGTAAAAGGTGATGAAGGGCGTATCGAATTCAGTACGATCACCCTGGGTATAATGCACGGCGCGCACGGCGTGCATCTCATAGCGCGGCTGACCCTGCGTATTCATGGTGCGCATGACCACGCCCTCCATGAAGGCATCGGGTGTTTCCACATTGGCCAAAGGCGCCGCGACCGGTGCCTCGGCTTCCTGCTCCCACAGCCATTCGGCACTGAGCCAGGCCAGCGCCGCGACCACGAGAGGGAGGGTGAATTTGCGCCACATGGGTGTCAGGCTGCCCGGTTTTATCGGATTTCAAACCACTTCTGATTTCAAACCACTATTGCAAGAATTGCTGCATCTGCGCGTCCAGCGTACCGCAGGCCTCCATGATCAGCTCGCAGACATCGCGCGCCGCGCCCTGCCCTCCGCCGTGCGGCGTGTGCCAATGGGCATGTCTCAGCACCAACGGATGGGCATCGGCGACGGCCACCGCCAGACCGACACGCAGCATAATGGGCAGATCCACCACATCGTCGCCCACATAGGCCACCTGCTCCGGTGTCAGTTGCAGCTTTGCGATCAATGCCTCGAAGGCCGGCAGCTTTTCCTGCTTGCCTTGATAGACGTGCTCGATGCCCAGGTTGGCCATACGGTGCGTAACCACCTGCGAGGTACGGCCGGTGATAATAGCGACCTCCACGCCGCTGCTGCGCAGCATTTTCATGCCGTGGCCATCGCGGGAGTGAAAGGCCTTGTATTCCTGGCCATCGTCAGTGAAGAACAGGCTGCCGTCGGTGAGCACACCATCGACATCGAAGATCACCAGTTCGACCTGTGCGGCCTTTTGCAGAATATCTTTCATGATAGGTTCCTGACTCTCCCTGACGCCGGGTAATCAAACGGTTCGCGCAAAATGCCTGACGGGATGATTACACCACACCCGCACGCAGCAAATCGTGCATATTGAGCGCGCCGACCAACTTGCCGTCACCATCCACCACCAGCAGGGCGTTGATCTGGTGCTGCTCCATCAGGTGCAGCACCTCCACCGCCAGCAGACCGCTGGAGACGGTCTGGCAGTCGCGGGTCATGACCTCTGCCACACCCATCTCGCGCACGTTCACCTCGCCGTGATCCAGCACCCGGCGCAGATCACCGTCGGTAAAGATACCGGCTACGTGGTTTTGCTCATCGATGATCGCCGTCATCCCCAGCCCCTTAGCCGTCATCTCCAGCAGGGCATCGCTGAGGCTGGCATCCTCGCTCACGCGGGGGGTGCGTTCACCGCCGTGCATGATATCGCTGATATGCAACAGCAGGCGCCGGCCCAGTTGGCCACCGGGGTGTGAGAGGGCGAAGTCGTCGGCGGTGAAATCGCGCCGTTCAAGCAAGGCCACGGCCAGTGCGTCACCCATGGCCAGGGTGGCTGTAGTGCTGGCGGTGGGCGCCAGACCCAGTGGGCAGGCTTCCTTCTCCACGCTGACGTCGATGTGCGCATCGGCGGTGCGGGCGAGGGTGGAGTCGGATCTGCCGGTAAGGGCGATGAGCGGCACGCCGAGACGCTTGATGAGTGGCAGGATGGTGATAATTTCCACCGTCTCACCGGAATTGGACAACGCCAGCACCACATCCTCGCCAGTAATCATGCCCATGTCGCCGTGACTGGCTTCGCCGGGGTGGACGAAAAAGGCCGGGCTGCCGGTGCTGGCCAGAGTGGCGGCGATTTTTTCACCAATGTGACCGGACTTACCCATGCCCAGCACCACAATGCGGCCCTGACAGTCGTACATAAAGCGGCAGGCGTGCAGGAAGTTATTGCCGATGCGCTCACGCAGGGCCGACACGGCGGCTGCCTCGGTGTCGATGACGGCGCGCGCCAGTTGTTGTATCTGGGTATCGTTCATGGCAGTGGTTTTGTTGGTTACGTGTTGGTTGCGGTCATAGCTTATTATTACCCCGACAACAATATATGTCGTGTTCAACCTTTGCCAGCGAGCCGCGCCTTGATCCGAGCCATTCTTGAAGCCCTGAACATGATACATAGTGTTGCTGGGTTAATATTTACCACGAAGCGGGGGCACAGAAAAAAAACCGTCATTCCAGGCGAAGCGTCACCCAGATCCGGAGCCCAGTGATGCTATTCGAGCCTCTGGAACCCGGCTTTTGCTGGAATGGTGTTTTTTTCCAAGGCTTTTTTCTCCGCGTCCTCCGCATCTCGTTGTGGCGATTTACTGCCGAATGACCTTGTAGCCCCGCGCACGCAACTGCTCCAGCAGGCCTTCGCGGCCCACCAGATGCAGTGCGCCCACCAGCACCAGTTCGGTGTCGGCATCCTTCAGTATCCGTTCGAGTTTGACCAGCCAGGCCTGGTTGCGTTTCACCAGCAGGTCTTGGTACAGGGCAGGGTAGTCGTGACGCATGGGCTCCAGCCCCAACTCCACCAACTGCGCACGGTTACCGCTGCGCCAGGCGGCCTTTATTTTGGCCATCATGTCGGCCACCTGTTCGGCATCGCGCAGGCTGTTGAGGATCAGGGCGTCCTCCTGTCCCCGCCCCATGCCGGCGATAAATTCCAGTTGCGCCTGTGGTGTTTCAAGCTGGCTCACGGGTTTGCCGTCGGCCTGCGCGCGGCGGTGGAAATGCTCGTCCACGCCCGCGCCATTGATACCGAGACGCTCCAGTTCGGTCATGACGATAACCAGGCTTACCATCGCCGGACGAAACTGTTCGAGCATGGCCATAGGCAGACTACGTTTGCGGCTATAGGCTTGCAGTGCGTCGTAGGCCTTGGAGCCCAGTTCGTCTTTGAGAGTGCGGCCGTCGTTGTAGGTCAACCGCTGCATCATCTGCAACTGGAAGGCCGGGCTGTTGATGGCCTGCATGTCGGTCTCGAACACCAGCCGGTCGGCCTGCTCATAGGCCTGGTCGAATTCTTCCGGCAGGGGATAGTCGGCCGCGGCCAATACGTGCACGGTGCCGCCGAGGTACATCACCCGGTCACCGTCGCGTATCTGCCACAGGGAGGTCTCGGCCAGTGCCGGTGACGCAAACAGCGCGAGGCAGAACAGCAGGAAAAGGCTGCGTCGGTATAGGGTCATTGTATGTCCTCTCGTTCGTTGCGCTGACGGGTCAGGCCAGACTGGTGCGTCCCAGCCAGGCCATGTAGGCGACGAACGCCACCAGCAGCAGAGCGCCTTCGATGCGATTGATGCGTCCCGGGCCGCGGAAGCCATAGGCCAGGGCGAACAGGGCGATGGTCAATCCTATCATGACGGGGAAATCACGCTGCATGAGCGCTGCATCCAACGTGCTGGGCAGGATCAGCCCGGGCAGGGCCAGCACCGCCAGCAGGTTGAACATGTTGGAGCCGAGCACATTGCCGACCGCCATGTCATCCTCACCCTTCAGGGCACTCATTACCGAGGCGGCCAATTCCGGCAGGCTGGTGCCGATGGCGACGATGGTGAGACCGATGATCAGATCACTGACGCCGAAGCTCTGCGCCACCTCCACCGCCCCCCATACCAGCAGGCGCGAGCTGGCGATCAGGATAACAAGGCCGAGCAGGCCCCACATCACGGCGGCGCCGGTGCTCATGTCCGTGGGGATTTCGGTCTCCAAATCCACCACCAGCGGGTCTTTGCTGTCCTTGCGGCCATTCATGCCCTGCCAGACCATCCAGCCCATGACCAGAAAAAAGCCGCTGAAAAGAATGATGCCGTCCATGCGCGACAGGTCGCCATCCCACAGCAGTACGCCGGCCAGCAGCATCACCGCAAACAGCACCGGGTATTCGCGCTTCAGGGTGCCGGAGGCCACGGTCAGTGGCACGATCAACGCCGTAATGCCCAGTACCAGACCGATATTAGCGATATTGGAGCCGATGGCATTACCGATGCCCAGCGCCGGATTGCCGTTGGAGGCGGCGATGCCGGACACCAGCATCTCCGGCAGAGAGGTACCGAAGCCCATCACCACCATGCCGATGATCAGCGGCGACACGCCAAGGTTACGCGCCAATGCCGAGCCACCCAGCACAAAGCGCTCGGCGCTCCACATGAGCAGTGCGAATCCACCAATAATTGCCAGCCAAGCCATTAACATCGTTAGTCTTTCGTCCAGTAATCCAGAACCAGTCCGACGAAGATAACCGCGCCAAACCAGTGATTGTTGAGAAAGGCCTGAAAACAGCCGCGTACATCTCGGCCACGAATCAGGTACTGCTGATACACCGCCAGCCCCGCCGCGACCAGCAGGCTCAGGTAGTAATAAAGTCCCAGCTCCACCTTGTTGCCGATAATCCACAGGGTCAGCAACAACAGAACCTGAATGATGCCGATGATCACCCGGTCGGCATCGCCGAACAGGATCGCCGTGGAACGCACGCCGATTTTTACATCGTCCTCGCGATCCACCATCGCATACAGGGTGTCGTAGGCCGTGGCCCACAACACCGTCGCCATCAGCAGCAGCCAGGCCACTGCCGGCACCGTGCCGGTCTGCGCGGCAAACACCATGGGCACCGCCCAGCCGAAGGCCAGGCCGAGAAACACCTGTGGCAGATAGGTGTGGCGCTTGGTGTAGGGATACACCGCCGCCAGCACCGCAGCCACCACGGACAGGCCGATGGTCAGCCAGTTCATGGTCAGCACCAGGGCAAAGGCCAGCCCGCACAGCACCGCAAACAGGATCAGCGCCTCCTTTGGCGTCACCTTGCCCGCGGCGATGGGGCGCTGCGCAGTGCGCTTCACATGCGGGTCGAAGTCACGGTCGGCGTAGTCATTGATGACACAGCCGGCCGAGCGCATCAGCACCACGCCGAGCACGAACACCAGGGTCACGCCCGTATCCGGGTTGCCCCCGCCAGCGATCCACAGTGCCCAGCAGGTCGGCCACAGCAGCAGGAATACACCGATGGGCTTGTCCAGCCGCATCAACAGCGCGTACTGATAGACGCGATCCCGGATGTGATCCCAGTTCATTACTCCCCCAGTCCCGGCAGAAATATCTCATTGACCAGCAGTGGATGGCCATCCAGATAAAACAACGAACGGCGTCCCCAGATTTCCGCCGGCGTCTCCGCCAGCGGCGCGGTGGCGGCATCGAACAGCCACTGCCCCGGCCGCAGACGGGCGATCTGTACCGGGCTGCGACGCATGGAGCAATCCGCAAACAGCACCGCACCCAGCGGCTTGTTGCCCAGTCGCGCCAGACGGCGGCGTCTGCCGCCGAGGGTGTGCGGCGGGATCACCGTACGAGCAAACACCCAGGGTTGTTTGCCGCAGAGCAGGTGCACCTCACGCACCCAGGCATAGTGCGCCGGGCGCATGCCCAGCACCCCCGCCTCGTTGAGCAGCGGCCGGCGCCAGCCCTGGCCCAGCGGCGCGACCTGGAATACCCCCTCGCAGGCCGCCACCAAGCGTCGGGTCAGCGAACCATTATCCAACAACCAGTCCAGCCGTTGTGCCGGCACGCGCGCCTGCTGCACCGCCGTCGGCGAATGCCAGTGCGGCTCACGTCGATGCCTGCCAAAACCAGTCTGATTCACGGATGGGGACGTCCGGAAATTTTAAAGACGCGTATTGTACCCGAAAAGTCAGCGGAAACCGCCGTGTGGCGACCGGTGGTAATGATTAGGGGGTGATATGACTCATCGGGGAGCTATAGTCAAATCTGGTGTATGACATGATCAGGCGGCGCTCCTACTATCCTCGGTTTCGCTGTTCACTTCGATTCCGTCTCTGAATTT
>DRKN01000143.1 GCA_011051755.1 Gammaproteobacteria bacterium | reverse complement strand
GGGCAACTGGAGTGGTCTAACCATTTCTACAAGACCTGTTTCACTTCCTCGCCAAAACCCTAAACTTCCCCCGTCGGCTGCCGAACTAATCCCCACACGGGAATACCTGACGAGGAACTCACCCTATTGTGACCAGACCAGAACAACACCCCCCGGCCTTTGTGGTGGCCGCCACGCTGGCCGGACATCTGTTTCGCATGATGCGCACAGCCAAACTCATGTCGCTGAGCGCAAGCAACGCCAAGGGTGTGGCGGCGCGGGCAGGCGATAAGGCGCTGGGTTTTCGCCCGATCACGGATTTCATTGCCGAAATGGCCAATGACACGATTCACTATGCAACCAAGATCAATCACCTGGCTCTGACGGTTTCGCGCACCGCAGTGAACGATCTGCGCGCTCTGGACGCGACACAGCGCTTTGCCGAGGCCCGTGATCAAATGGCGAGCGCCGAACAGGCCGCTTTCATCGACCATCTGATTCACCAGACCGATAAAGAACGCGCCGCCATGCACACGGAGACCGCTGAAATCATGACCCAGCTCAATACGCAGCTGGACGAGATTCATCAACGGGTGCGCGGCTCGACCATCATCGTCAGCAACTCGCGCACCGAGGCGTCACGCGCCGGCGAGTTTCAGAAATATCTCGACTCCATTGCCAACAGTGTGGAGCTGGCGGCACGCGACATCCAGCTCGAAATCAGCAAATGCCGAAAACTTATCGAGTCACTCGCCACGCTGGATGATTGCAACAAAAACATCCCGGATTACAGACTGCGGACAGGCATCTCATGAAAACAACAAACCTCTATAATAAAGGCCACCGCTGGGTCACCTTTGGCCGTGACCCCAAAAAACCACACGGCATTATCGACACCAATCAGTATATGATCATCGATGGCCAACGTGCCCTGCTGATGGATCCTGGCGGCATCGAGATCTTTTCCGCCATGCTGGCCTCGGTATTGCGCCTGTGCGACATCGAGACCATCACCGACATCTTCGCCTCGCACCAGGATCCAGATATCATTTCCTCACTAGGCCTGTGGGATCAGACCCTGCCCACCGCCCGCCTGCACTCACCCTGGATTTGGGAAAGTTTCCTGCGCCATTTTGGCCTCAACCATACCGAATACGTTGGCATTCCCGACGAAGGCAAGACACTGGCGCTGGAATCGGTGGAAGTACGCTTCATCCCCGCCCACTATCTGCATGCCTCGGGCAATTACAACGTCTATGACCCTGAGGCACGTATCCTCATGAGCGGTGACGTGGGCGCGGCACTGGAGGCGGACGGCGCGCCGCTGTTTGTGGAAGACTTCGACGAACATGTCGAAAAAATGAAACTGTTTCACCAACGCTGGATGCCCTCCAACCACGCCAAGAACGACTGGGTCAAGCGGATACGCGAACTGGACGTGGAAATGATGGCGCCCCAACACGGCCGTATCTTCCGCGGTGACGACGTCAAGCGCTTCCTCGACTGGTTCGAGGCGCTGGAGGTCGGTAGCGCCGTCGGATAACAGCAGGCAGGTTCCGTGTCGTGCGCACGATGTTTTCCGTTCACGCCACCCCGGGATACGGGGTGTAGAGAGGGACTGAATTCAGCGTGTTCTCTGTGCCCCTGTGGTGAATAATGTCGGTCGAGAACGGTGGGTGACGCCTGTAATCATCAGCACCCAGAACTCGATAACGCCAACGATGCGGTTCGCTACCGCTCACCCGCATCCTACAAAGACGACCGAAATAACTCGCTACACACCTTCAACAACCCATACAACAAGCGGCACGGATAAATCTGACCGCCTAAAGGCGGTGGTTCTAACCTTAAAAAGGAACAATAAAGACGCCTTACAATTTTACGTTCCGCAGGCGCAGGGCGTTCATGATCACCGACACTGAGCTGAAGCTCATGGCCGCCGCAGCGATAATGGGCGACAACAGAATGCCGAAAACAGGAAACAGCACACCGGCGGCGACGGGTACGCCTAAGGCGTTATAGATGAAGGCAAAGAACAGGTTCTGACGGATATTGCGCATGGTGGCGTGAGACAGGCGTCGCGCCCGCACGATGCCGCGCAAGTCACCCTTGACCAGGGTCACGCCGGCACTTTCCATCGCCACATCGGTGCCTGTGCCCATGGCCACGCCGACGTGGGCCTGAGCCAGCGCCGGGGCATCGTTGATGCCATCACCCGCCATGGCGACGATACGCCCTTCGGCTTGCAGCTGTTTCACCACTTCGGCTTTCTGCTCCGGTAATACCTCGGCCTGAACCTGATCGATATCCAGTTTCGCTGCCACCGCCTCGGCCGTCTTGCGACTGTCGCCGGTGAGCATCACCACGCGAATACCTTCGGCATGCAGGTCGCGAATCGCCTCAGGCGTGGTTTCCTTGATGGGATCGGCGACACCGATCAAACCGGCGGCCTTGCCATCGATCGCCAACAGCATCACGGTCTGGCCTTCGGCGCGTTGGCTATCGGCCTGCGGCGGCAAATCACCCGCGTCAATACCCAGGCTTTCCAGCAATTTGAGATTACCCAGCGAGACCTCATGGCCATCCACCACACCGGTCACACCCTTGCCCGTCACCGACTGGAAATTGTCGGCCGACGTCAATTCAACGCCGCGTTCCCCGGCGCCCTGCACAATGGCTTCAGCCAGGGGGTGTTCACTGCCCCGTTCCAGGCTGGCGGCGAAACGCAGGTTATCAGTTTCCTGAAAACCCTCGTTAGCCAATACCGAAACCAAGCGCGGCTTACCTTCGGTGAGGGTGCCGGTCTTGTCCACGACCAGTGTGTCGACCTTGCGCAAGACTTCCAGCGCCTCGGCATTTTTGAACAGCACGCCCATCATCGCCCCCTTGCCGGTACCGACCATGATGGACATGGGCGTTGCCAGTCCCAACGCACAGGGGCAGGCGATGATCAGCACCGCCACGGCATTGATCACCGCGTAGGCAATCGCCGGTTCGGGGCCCCACAGACTCCAGACGATGAAGGTGGTGATCGCGATCACCACCACCGCCGGGACGAAATAGCCGGACACGACATCCACCAGTCTCTGGATGGGGGCACGGGAACGCTGGGCCTCGGCAACCATATGGACGATTTGCGCCAAAAGGGTATCCGAACCCACTTTTTCGGCCCGCATCAAAAGACCCCCCGTGCCGTTGACGGTAGCGCCGATCAGTCGTTCCCCCGTCATTTTTTCCACGGGCATCGGCTCACCGGTCACCATGGACTCGTCCACGTGGCTTTCACCATCGATCACCGTGCCGTCCACCGGTACCTTTTCACCAGGGCGCACCCGAAGTGTATCGCCGACCTGGACATGCTCCAGAGGGATATCCTCTTCAGTACTATCTTCACGCACGATGCGTGCCGTTTTCGGCGCCAGACCTAACAATAATTTGATGGCCGCATTGGTCTGACTGCGTGCCCGCAGCTCCAACACCTGCCCCAGCAATATCAAGGTGGTGATCACTGCCGCCGCCTCGAAATAGACCGGCACCACGCCAACCTTGTTGAACACCTCGGGCGGAAAAATACCAGGGGCGACGGTGGCAATAACACTATAGATAAAGGCCACCGAGACACCGAGCCCGATGAGGGTGAACATATTCAGGTTACGTGTAACAATCGACTGGATGGCACGCACATAAAAAATCCAGCCACCCCAGACGATTACCGGTGCCGACACAATCATTTCCAGCCATTGACGCAGACTGGGGTCGATCAGTTCCGCCATGCCTTGCGGCCAAAACTCGGCGGCCATGGCACTGAACAACACCGGGATGGCCAGCATGGCGCTGACCCAGAAGCGTTTGCTCATGTAGTCCAGTTCGCTGGTGTCTTCCTCGACCTCCACGCTAACGGCCTCCAGAGCCATACCGCATTTGGGGCAATTGCCGGGATGATCCTGGATGATCTCCGGGTGCATGGGGCAGGTATACTGGGTTTTGCTGGCAACCACCGGTATGCCCTTGGGCTCCAGCGCCATGCCGCATTTGGGACAGCTTCCCGGCCCTAATTGCTCGACTTCCGGGTGCATGGGGCAGGTGTAGACAGTGTCGTCATCACCCTCCGCCACTTCCGCTTCACCCGCTCCATCTTCATCCGCCCCATCGCATTTATGCAGATATTTTTTGGGCTCGGCGACAAACTTCCCCTGGCAAGCGGCGCTGCAAAAATAGTGTGTGTGGCCGGCATGCTCAGCCTGAAATTCAGCGTCCGGGGTGACCGACATGCCACAGACTGGATCGGTCAGGCCGGACGGTGCCGGATCAGCCTGAATATACCGCGCGGGCTCATCCGCGAATTTCTGCTGGCAGTGCGCACTACAGAACAGATATTCATGCCCCGCATGCTGCACGCGCCGTTGTGTGTCCTCTGACACTTCCATTCCACAGACAGGATCATTTGCCATTGCCAGCTCCTTAGCCCAATGGGCGATTAAACGATGGATACATCCAGCCTAACCCCTGTGTGCTACCCATAGGTCAAGCACTCTATCGAGAACGAGCGGGAACCATCACTTCCTCGATGAGATGACACACGGACTCACCACTCGGCATACCGTCAGGCATCGCCTCCCAGCTGACCAATGCCGACTCCATGCGCTGTTGCAAGGTCATCAATTCATCGAGGTGACGGCGATTTTCAGTAATACGCCGGTGGATAATTTCACGCACGCGCGGACAGGGAGACTCCCCCTGCTGGGCATGACCGAGAATCTCGCGAATCTCGTTCAGGGTAAATCCCAGACTCTTCGCCTGACGCACGAAAAGTAGCCGATGAATATCGGCCGTTTCAAACAGCTTGTAGCCGTTATCGGGATTCCGCCGCGGTTGTAAAAGACCAATCTGCACATAATGGCGCACCGTATCGGGTGTCACGCTGGCCCGCGTGGCCAGTTCGGAAACCGTAAACATAAAAAACCTCCTAGTGGGCGTGATCGCCCGTATCACGATGGGCCGCCGAGCCCTCAAGACCATCATCCATGCCGCTGAAATCCATCATCGAGTCATCCATTCCAGGATCACCAACATCGTGGGCATGGTCATGCCCGTCATCTGCGGGCGCACCGTCCTTCGGTTCATGCGCATGTTCATCATCGCCCGCGGATGTTTTGCCATGTCCATGGGCCCGACCATCGGCATGCTGATGCGAGTCCACATTGGGCAGAGACATCACCCCCAGGCCATAGCGATACACCACCTCGCCGCCATGCCAGGCCGTTGAAAGCAGCAACACGCCACCCGCCAACATCAGCGCAATGAAGCCTTTGCCCAATGACTTCCCGGAACGCACACACCAGGCAACCCAGACAGCCAACAGCGGAAACAGAATAATGACGGAGATGGCCCAGTTGCGATGCTCGGTCATGGCCTCGTGGGAGGCCGTGTCATGGGCCACCGTGTTATAGGCGTCCAGACCGGCAAGTCCTGTCAACAGCGTAATGCCCGCGCCAAACCAGAGTGACCAACGCGCCACGATGAGCCATTGCTCACGCAAAATACCCGTCACAAAATTGCTCACGACGAACAGAATCACCGACAATGACAGCAGAGCCACCGTAAAATGCACGAATATAGGGTGCCAGTTAGGGATAATTTCAGGCATAGGTTTTCCTTTTGTATCGTCTAATCGAAGTTAGTTCTATCTGAATCCGAGGGGTCAGGTAATGATTTATCGGCCGGTATTTCACTGCGAGTACGGATGCGATACAAGCTCTCCACCGACTGCACAGCAACGATGCCATCACCAGCCAGGCCGACATGCGCCGAGTCCATAATGGCCTCGACGATGGTTTCCACCTTTTCTGCCTCAGTGAATATTTCAAGGCGGGCATGGCGGGTCATCCAGTCACTGCTGTAGAGGTCTGCATATTCACCATAGCCCTCGATATGACTGAGACTGAAGCCCTGCACACCCAGTTTCCGTAACTGCTGCTCCACCTTTCTACAGGCATCGCAACGAAAGATAGCGGTAATTTTTTGATACTTCATGATGTCATCTCCACACCGGAGCACTGATCGATCCAGTGCCATATTTGCCAAGCTTTTTT
>DRKN01000142.1 GCA_011051755.1 Gammaproteobacteria bacterium | reverse complement strand
GAGAGGGTACTTCATAATGAGCAATACTTACCAAGCGGGCGTGAAAGAGTACCGCGAAAAGTACTGGACCCCAGATTACGTTCCGCTCGATACTGACCTGCTGGCCTGCTTCAAGGTCACCGGCCAGCCGGGCGTACCCAATGAGGAAGTGGCTGCCGCCGTGGCTGCCGAGTCATCAACAGGCACCTGGAGTACTGTCTGGTCTGAATATCTGACCGATCTCGAATATTACAAAGGCCGCGCCTACCGCATCGAAGATGTGCCGGGTGATCCGGAAGCCTTCTACGTTTTTATTGCTTATCCCATCGATCTGTTCGAAGAGGGTTCAGTGGTTAACGTGCTGACTTCGCTGGTGGGTAATGTTTTCGGCTTCAAGGCGCTCAGACATCTGCGTCTGGAAGATATTCGCTTCCCGATTGCCTATATCAAGACTTGCATGGGGCCACCGAGCGGTATTCAGGTGGAACGTGACAAGATGAACAAGTATGGCCGTCCATTACTGGGCGCCACGATCAAACCCAAACTGGGTCTGTCGGCAAAGAACTACGGTCGTGCGGTGTACGAATGTCTGCGCGGTGGTTTGGACTTCACCAAGGACGACGAGAACGTCAACTGTCAGCCTTTCATGCGTTGGCAGAACCGTTTTGAATTTGTTGCCGAGGCTGTCCTCAAGTCCCAGGAAGAGACCGGTGAGCGCAAGGGCCACTACCTGAACGTCACCGCCGCTGACCCTGAGCAGATGTATGAGCGTGCCGAGTTCGCCAAGGAATTGGGGCAGCCGATCATCATGCACGACTTCCTGACGGCTGGTTTTACTGCCAATACAGGTCTGGCGAAGTGGTGCCGCAAAAACGGCATGTTGCTGCACATTCACCGTGCCATGCATGGTGTTATCGATCGCCATCCGAAACATGGTATCCACTTCCGCGTGCTGGCCAAGTGCCTGCGTCTTTCCGGCGGTGACCATCTGCACACGGGTACCGTGGTGGGTAAGCTTGAAGGTGATCGCAATGCGACGCTGGGCTTTGTTGATCAGTTGCGTGAATCATTCATTCCTGAAGATCGTGCACGCGGTATCTTCTTTGACCAGGACTGGGGCTCAATGCCGGGCGTCTTCGCGGTAGCCTCTGGTGGTATCCATGTCTGGCACATGCCCGCCCTGCTCGCCATCTTTGGTGACGATGCGGTGTTTCAGTTCGGTGGTGGAACCCAGGGCCATCCGTGGGGTAATGCTGCGGGTGCCGCTGCAAACCGTGTTGCACTGGAAGCTTGCGTCAAGGCGCGCAACGAAGGTCGTGAGCTGGAGCGTGAGGCGAAGGAAATTCTCACCGAAGCCGCCCGCCACAGTCCGGAGCTGGCCATTGCAATGGAGACCTGGAAAGAAATCAAGTTCGAGTTCGACACCATTGACAAGCTGGATGTCAAGTAAACAGCTGTTATCGAACCGACGCTAAATTAATATGAGGAAATTATGATGACTGGCACGCATGAAATGGGCGACTACCAGACCACTCCTACGCTGGAGACTTTCGGCTTCCTGCCCAAGCTGACCCAGCAAGAGGTTGAAGCGCAGATAAACTACGTTATCGCGCAGGGCTGGACCCCATCCATTGAGCACGAGCACCCAAGCCGTGCATTCAATCATTATTGGACAATGTGGAAGCTGCCGTTTTTCGGTGAAACGAGCCTTGATCGCGTACTTGGTGAGCTGGAAGCTTGTCGCCGCTCCTACCCGGATCACCATGTCCGTTTGCTCGGCTATGATACCTACACCCAAAGCCAGGGTGTCTGTTTTGTGGTTTACGAGGGTCGCGGCTAGGGACTCCATGGTAGTTGCCCCGATCCTGGGGCAACTACTGACAAGGTTCGAACACAGCAAACAACGTGACGGGGTTTACGATGGCACAGACTGTCAACAAAAACAGTAGCGGACGCCAGGCTGCACTCGCCAGGCGCCAAGCCTTGAGCAGTGGTGGTAAGGCGACGGCTAACAGCACGGTTTCCGCGACAACCGCGAAACCTGCCGTTTACTCGGACTCTGCGAGTACAACGGCGCGCGCCGCTTCCGTGGCTCGTCGCCAGGCAATGTCCACGGGTGGTAAGCGCAGTGTGAGCAATCATGATCGTGTGCGGACGCCGCCGGCTCCTGTTGCTGCGGGAACGTCTGCGCAGAAAGGCGCAAAAGGTGCATCGAGCAGACGGCCAGCGGCTGTTGCCGTTATTAGCAGCCCCTCTGTCGCCAGTGTGAGCAGCAGTCGTGCTGTGGTGATCGCTCGTCGACAGGCAATGTCAGCTCATGGAAAGAGCGGCGTGAGCAGTCGTGATCGGGTACGTGGCCCGGAATCCACAGGAAAAAAGATGACGGACGCGGGGACAGAAAAGTCGCCCACAGATTGTGGTTGTGGTTGCAAAGGAGACTGCAATGGGGACAAGGTTGCCGAGGTCTCGACGACTGGTGGCAGATCGCGTAAACCGCAACGCTCAGTAAAGAGACGGACGACGGTGCAGGCCAGTGCCGCGAACAACAGCCGCGTGACTGCGCTGGCACGCCGTCAGGCGATGTCCGCTCGCGGCAAGGCGGGTGTGAGTGCCAACGGTATGACCGCCGCGCAAACCGTGCGTGTGGCCAATCCTCTGATTTCCGGTCGTGAACTGGCCCGGGCACTGCGTACGCAGCGTAGCCGCCAGGGTAAGACCGGGCAGAAAAAGAGTTCTCCCTGTGGCCGTATTCGTCCGCCAAAGAATGCCCCGGTCGGTGCGGCGCAAGATGCACCCTGGAAAGTGGGTGCAGGTGAAACCAGTCAGGGTCAGATGGTTACCGGCACCATGGTGGGTCGTAGTCACAAGACCACGGGTGACGAGCCCAGTACCTGTCGTGATGTGACGGGCACCGAATATATGGGCGCGGATATTTTTCGTGACTTCTGTCAGTCCGAGCCGAACAAAATGTCGCCGAAGGTGGGTCTGAGCGCTACCCTTCGTGGCAACGCGGTGACCGGCAATGAGCTGGGCCGCAGCCACCATGTTACTGGTGATGAGCCCGGCAGCTGTCAGCAGGTGACGGGTGTTGAATACTTGGGGGCAGGGCATGCAGAGACCTTCTGCGGCGCTCGGCCTGAATCTGCTCCCGTCCCGGCTCCAGCCAAAGTGGCGCGTGCCGAAACCCGCAAGGGTGAGTCGGTGACCGGCAACAAGGTGGGTCGTTCATCCAAGGTAACGGGCGACGAGTCCGGTGCCGGGCGCGAATTGACCGGCAGCCAGTATATGCAGACGGGTGAGGGCCAGGTGCCGGCCAAAGTCGGCCTCACCAACACCCTGCGCGGTGGTTCCGTGACCGGTACCATGGTCGGGCGCAGCGAACGGGTGACCGGCGATGAGCCTGGCAGTTGTCGCATTATCAGTGGCGATGACTACGTCGGCGGGGAACAGTACCGTGATTTTTGCGCCAGTACGCCGGCACCGCAGGACGCCAAAGTGGGTGCGTCACAGACATTTAACGGTAAGGTGGTGACGGGTACCATGACCGGACGCTCCGGCAAGGTCACGGGTGACGAACCCGGTACCTGCAAGGCGATTACCGGCACGGGCTATGCGGGTGCGGAGCAATACTACAATTATTGCGAGCCAGAGGCGTCAGCTATCGCTGCGGCGCGTACTTCTGTGCAACGGGGCGCCGCTGGTGCCGTGATGACCGGCCAGCAGCCGGGTATCGGCGGCAAAATGACCGGGACTGAAAAGGGTAGCTGTGAGTCATTGACGGGTACGCCTTATATCGGCGCTGACCAGTATGCGGGCGCCTGTGCGGCGACTGCTGCGGAACCCGCCAGTCCGGATTTTCCACAGTCGCTGAGTGACGATGCGCCGTGGGGACAGTTCAGTATTGCCAACATGGCCACCCGGACTGCGCAAGACAATCAGGGGGGTGTCACGGGTACCCGTTATACCCAAGGCCAAATCACCGGGCCATTCGGTATGGCCACGGGCAAGGTAACGGGCACTGAAGAGTTTCGTTCCGTCCGTGCGACTCAGGGTGCCGTGCGCGCAGAATCGCCGCAAGCGGAGCCGGTGACTAGCGTCGAGGGCCGCGTGAAATCCCGCATCAGTGGCGAAGGCATAGGCTCAAAGATCACAGGTAACGACTGGGATACCGGTGACCTTGTCACCGGCACTGAGGGCAGGTCTGCCATGCAGCGCAATCCAACCCGCCGTGGTAGCGCAATCGCCTCAAGCCCGCCGAGAAAAAGAAATGAAAGCTTGAGCGAGCCCGTGAATAAAGTGACAGGTAGCAGTGGCAGTACCGAAAAAGGTTCTCTGGTGACCTACTCAGGGGGCGCGCGGGGCTAACCCCGATTTAAGCCGCAATGCTGAGTTCACGTCGCAATCATCCGCGCTCGCTCTGCTGGTCGCAGACAACGGTGCCCCTGGGTAAATCCAGCAGCCAGTCCAACTCGTTCAGGCGAGGCGCGATTGGCACGGCACGACCGGCTGTACAGCAGGTACAGGGCGGGCATGCTACCCATCCACTGACACGCGTTGATGAGAATCAACAGTTGTTTGATTACGAGCGGCGCGTGAAGGCTTCCTTTGATGCCATTGTTCCCGTTCTAAAACGGATTTCTGCGCTGCAACATGAAGAAGGGTTTGAGGTGCAGGCGCAAGCCATTGCGCGTAAACAGTTGGGTTTTGATCTTCCGGCGGAGATTCTGGGAGATGCCTGGGTGGATCAGCTCGATATGCGCCGCCTGTTTGCCGGCTGCCTGTTCGAAACCTACCGCCGTTTTTGCGACGAATTTTTTACTGAGGATCCGCTGGGTTCAGAGAAAGAAGAGCAGGCGTTTCATGCCTTTCTTCAAGACTGTGGGTTCCACACACTGGACGTGTCGCCCTGCGCCGATGGACGGCTCGCGCATGTGATTCGCTATGTACTGCGCTTGCCTTATCGTGCCGTGCGCCGCAAGTCTTATGCGGGCGCCATGTTTGATGTTGATGACAGCATTCAAAAATGGGTGGAGACCGAGATGCTGCGGCTGCGTGAAGACCGGCCCAATGGCGGCGACATGCCGACGCGCTATCTCAAGGTGGCGGTCTATCACTACAGTTCGGGTGATCCTGACAATCAGGGGTGTGCCGCGCACGGTTCCGATGCGACCCGTGCCGCACAGGGTGGGCTTGATCAGCTGCGTGCTTTCCGCCAGGCGATAGAAAACAGTTTTTGCTGTGGTGCCTCTATCGACCTGTTACTGATAGGGCTGGATACAGATACCGACGTGATTCGCGTGCATGTGCCGAATGCCAGCGGTGATATTGATCTTGAGCGTTACCTTGATGCCGGTGATGCTCGCCAAGAGACTCTGCGCTTATCGGCTTACGAGGCAGAGGCGCGCATCAGCGAGCTTGTCTACGCCATGGCTGATAACGTTGCCCCGGGTATGGCGAAACTGATTACCCGGCTGTTGGTCAACAATTTTTCGCAGATCGATTACGTGCGTGCTTTCCACGGCGAACACTACGAGGACATTGGCCACGCCGAGCGTTTTATCGGTGCGGGCATTGGTTTTGAGGAAGTGCAGCTACGTAACCTGACCTATTTCGCCTACCTCGATACCGTTGAAGCGGCCACGCAGGATCTTGATGTCGGGGTGAGTATTTTTTCCAAGCTCAATGTCTCGCATGGCCTGCCCATTCCGGTGGTGGTGCGTTATGACTACCACGGCCAGGTACCGGGCGCACGTGAGCGTGCGGTCAAACACTGCGCCCGTGTGACGGATGCTTTGACCACGCGTTACGCAAAACTCGCCGAGAGTGGCTTACTGCACACCCTGCAGGTGGTGCGCGACTGTAACATCGGTGGCCGCATCGAGGTGCTGGCTTGTTCGGTCGACGCACAGGCCGTACAGGAAGCCCACGGATGAAGATTTGTCAGGTTGTCAGCCCTCTGGTGTCGACCAATCGCATCCAGACCCTTGAGCACAAGCATTTGCAGGTGGTGCGTGATGGCAGCGCGCTTTTGGTTGCCGTTGATAGTGTCGGCTGCGTGCCTGGCGACTGGGTGATTTGTGTCGGCAGTTCCGCTGCACGCGAGGCTGCGGGTAGCAAAGAGTACCCGAGCGATTTCACTATCGTTGGCATCATCGACTACTGGCCACCGGAAGGGGATGCGTCGAAAGAGGCTGAGGGCTGATGGAGATTTTACGGGTCGAGGCGCCGCTCGTGTGTACGCAGCGCATCGCCGGTCTTAAGTTGATCAGTCTGCGGGTGCTGCGTGACCGCAGCGGCAAACGTCTGGTGGCGGTCGACCCGGTCGGCGCTCATGAGGGCAACTGGGTGTTCACCGTGAGTGGTTCGGCTGCACGTTATGCAGCAGGCGATTTCGGGATTCTGACCGATCTCACCATTGCCGGCATTATTGATCAAGGGAGCATAAACGACTGTTTGGCCGACCAGGCAGGGTAGATTTTCAATTATTTTTACACTCACTAAATGATAGAACCAAGTCAGCAGGAGATACTAAAGATGGCAAGCGACAATTACGGCATTGCACTGGGCATGATTGAAACGCGTGGGCTGGTGCCTGCAATCGAGGCGGCAGACGCCATGACGAAGGCTGCGGAAGTGCGCCTTATTGGCCGCGAGTTCGTCGGTGGTGGTTACGTCACCATTCTGGTGCGTGGTGAGACCGGTGCGGTCAATGCGGCCGTGCGCGCGGGTGCGGATGCCTGTGAGCGGGTGGGTGACGGCCTTATTGCCGCACATATCATTGCCCGCCCACACCGTGAGGTTGAACCCATTCTCGACAATAAATAAGACATGGACGGTGCGCCGCACCGTGATGCTGACTGATTTATTTACAATAAGTAACGACGGAGAACAATCCAATGGCAAATGATAATTACGGTATTGCACTGGGCATGATTGAAACGCGTGGGCTGGTGCCTGCGATTGAGGCAGCAGATGCCATGACCAAGGCTGCGGAAGTGCGCCTTATTGGCCGCGAATTCGTCGGTGGTGGTTACGTCACGGTACTGGTGCGCGGTGAAACGGGTGCGGTGAATGCGGCCGTGCGTGCGGGTGCGGATGCCTGTGAGCGGGTAGGTGACGGCCTTATTGCCGCGCACATCATCGCTCGTCCGCATCGTGAAGTTGAGCCTGTATTACCCACGGGCAATGTTGGCAAAGCGGATTCCAAATAAGGTATTCGGGACTCGCTTATCAGGTCTCGCTTATCAGGTGTTGTTTTAGCTCGTTGAAGCATTCCGCCCGGCCTCGCCAGGGAGAGATTGCATAGTTTGTTTATGCGCCTCAAACCATTGCGCACCAGGTGGGTGTTTTAATCGAGCCAAACCGGGGACTTGTTTTTGCGAGCCCGTAATTTATTGAACAGGAGAACCAAGCCATGACCAACGACAACTATGGTATTGCACTCGGCATGATCGAGACCCGCGGACTGGTGCCCGCCATCGAGGCGGCAGACGCCATGACCAAGGCCGCAGAAGTGCACCTTGTTGGCCGCGAATTCGTCGGCGGTGGTTATGTTACCGTGCTGGTGCGTGGCGAAACCGGTGCGGTGAACGCGGCGGTGCGTGCGGGTGCCGATGCCTGCGAACGGGTGGGTGACGGCTTGATCGCTGCGCATATTATCGCTCGTCCCCACAGTGAAGTGGAGCCGGTACTCAAGGGCTTTACGGGCAAGCGCGCCGCTACTTAATCGGGATTTGCCATCATGCTCTACACCAGCGCTGATCGGCACGTCCTCGGTTATCTCGGCCGGGCGCTGAGCCTCGAATTTTCAGCGGTGCAGCAGTACAGTACCCAAGCACGCCTGGTGGCGAGCTGGGGGCTGGACGATGCTGCACGGCGTCTGAGCCAGGAGGTCAGCGAAGAGCTGGGGCATGTTGATCGCATCATTGCCCGCATGTTGGCACTCGGTGTCGCACCCAATGCCTCACAACTCAGGCCGGTTCGTCTGGGCTCTACGCTGCGTGAACTGCTGCTGCAAAATCACAGTTTTGAAAGAGAAATTGTCCATTTGTACGATAATGCCACCCGTTATTGCGCCGCTGCAGGCGACCACGATAATCGCTTGTTTTTCGAGACGCTCCTGGTGGAAGAGAGGCGCCATGTTGATGAGGTTGCCCGCTGGCTCGAGGCGCTGGAAGGTTCTGTCGCCGCTTCTGTTGCCGGAGTGCCGGCGGAACGCGCCACTTTCTGAGGAGCAGCCATGAACGAGGAGTGGCGGGAACGCAAGCGTCCCAATCGCCTGGAAAAGCGCTACGGATTTTCGGATTACGAAGCATTGCGCGACTTCCTTGATCGTGCCGCAGAATTGTCGGAACGCGAAGGCTTGTATCCAGACATGGGTTTCGGCCGCGATTATGTGAACATTACGATTAATGTCGCGGAAGGTGCGGACGAGCTTGCTATGGAACAGCGGGATTTTGCCGCGCAGCTCGACGCGTTGTACAACGCCAGCCCCTGAGATTGTCATCATGTCTGTGATCGTGCTGGCTGGCAACAAAGGTGGTGTGGGCAAGACCACGCTTAGTCTGAATCTGGCGGCTGCCTTTGCCCGTAACGAGTCGACGGTGATACTCGATGCCGATCCACAGGGTTCAGCCTTGCAATGGTACGCCAACAGTGAGTACGAGGAGCTACTTCCCCCCGTATTTGCGGCAGCCGCTGATCTTGATGCGCAGGTTGTCGATTTGCAGGCGCGCTACCGCCGCATCATCATTGATTGTCCACCCTCGGTACTGGCGCCGCAGACACATGCCGCACTGCGGGTTGGTGATTTTGCGCTGATTCCGGTGCAACCTTCTCCGCTCGACCTGTGGGCGATGGTGCATTTGGAACGCGCACTTGAGCAGGCGCGCGAAGTTAATCCCGGCTTGGCGGCCTTACTGGTTATCAGCCAGCTTGAAGCGCGCACAACCCTGTCACGATTGATGCCCGACGCGTTGGCGGAACTGGGGATAGCGGTGGCGGCCACGGCGATTCGACGCCGCGCCGTGTACCGCGCCAGTGCGCTGGAGGGCAGGAGTGTTTTTCATATGGGCCGACGCGGTGCAGCTGCGGCAGCGGAACTCGATCAATTGATCAGCGAGGTAATTACACATGACCGATAAGGACGCTACACGACAGAAGCTCGTCAATTCCATGCGCAAGACCAAGGCGGGAGTCGCCAGCCAAGCTGATGCGCCGGTGAAGACTGAGGCTGACACCCCGGTGAAGACACCCAGGCCGAAGAAGCCTGCGGTATCCCGCGTAAAGCCGAAGCCTTCATCGGTGGAGGACAAATCCACCCAGCCGGGTTCCTTCCTGAGCGGTGGAGGTCGTCGCGTATGGCCGGACTGAGCACCGTAGTCTGACACCTTTACCTCGCCCTGAACCCTCGGATTCGGGCCCGTATTATACCGGGTAGCTATCGCCTGAACCTTCGGATTCAGGTCTCTGCTGACGGGCTGCTGGGTGGGGTTATCCTTATTGGCTAAGGCGCCTTTTCTTCTGTTGGCGGTGTTTTGTTTCCTGCGTGTCTCGACATGTTTGCAGCGCCGGCTGGAACCCCGCCCCGGGGTCGATGAACAACTCACTGGTGCAACAGGCGCCAGTCCAGGTCGGATGGTTGATTCCGGTTAAAACCGCGATCTGCGGCAGAGCCCCCAAAGTTAGTGGATATAAGCCGTAGCATTTACATGATCAAATTAAGAACCTATGTGTACATCGACTCGCTGCAACCACAGCTGGCCACCTATATGGGCACTGCTTCGCAAGGTTTTCTGCCAGTGCCGGGTAATGCCTGCCTGTGGATGGAAATCTCTCCGGGCATGGCGGTACATAGGCTCACTGATGTTGCCCTGAAGGCAACCCGGGTGCATCTCGGACTACAGGTTGTCGAGCGTGCGTTTGGTTCCATGGTGTTTCATCACCGTGATCAGAGCGATGTGGTCGAGGCCGGGAGTAGTGTCCTCAACGCACTGGGCACCACGCTGGAATCACGCCAGAAGTGCCGCATTGCCTGGAAGGAGACCGTGCGTTCGATCACCCCCGATCATGCCGTTCTGATCAACCGGCAGGATCGTCGGGGGTCGATGATCCTGCCGGGCCAGAGCATGTTTATTCTTGAGACAGAACCGGCAGGTTATGTCGTTTATGCCGCCAACGAGGCCGAAAAGGCCGCCAACATCACCCTGGTGGATGCCCGTGCAGTTGGCGCGTTTGGCCGGCTCACACTGGCGGGGAAAGAGGCCGACATCGACGCCGCCGCCAATGCCGCAATACAGGCTTTAAATAATCTGTCCGGCATTTAATCCGGACGATTCTTCAATCACTATCGACCGAGAGAGAGATGCACCGACAACAGCTTTTGCAGTTGCTTGCGCGCTATAAAACGCCCTATTTGGAAGAGGCGGCGATGGTTGAGCGTACACAACGTTTCATCCTGCAACATGAAAACTGTTTTGACCGTAGCCTCGCGCCCGGTCATGTCACCGCTTCAACCTGGGTCGTCAACCCGACACGCAGTCATGTATTGATGCTGCATCACCGTAAACTGGATCTCTGGCTGCAGCCCGGCGGCCATGCCGATGGCGAAACCGATATCGTCAGTGTGGCATTGAAGGAGACCGCCGAAGAGTCCGGCCTCGATGCATCGCAGATCAAACTGTTGAGCGAAGATATCTTCGATGTGGACGTGCACACCATCCATGCCAGTGAGCACGATCCACGCCACGAGCATTTCGATCCCCGTTTTCTTGTCGAGATTGATGACCGGATACCGTTGCCTGGCAGTGATGAAGCATACGAGGTTCTCTGGGTACCTCTGGAGCAGGTATTGCGTTTCAACAATGCCCGCTCACTCTATCGCCTGGTGCAGAAAACCCGTCGGCTTACGGTATGATGCAGCTTCGTCCTAAAGGAAGCCTGATACAGCCATGGTTGAGCGTGGGGATGCCTTAAATCGGGTAGATTATCGACCTGCTGTGACAGCCTCTTCGTAAGGTAACGCACGATGCCACTCGTTGATATGAAAGATATGCTCCAACACGCCCATGATCATGGCTATGCCGTTGGGGCGTTTGATCTGCTGAGCCTGGATTTTCTGCAAGGCATCATGGCGGCGGCGGAACGAGCCCGTGCACCGGTGATCCTGAGCCTGTCCGAATCTCACTTCGACGATTTTGATGTCGAGCTGATGATGCCGGCGGTGGAGGCCGCCGCAGGCCGCGCCGCGGTGCCGGTGGCCATCCAGCTGAACCACTGCGCCGGCCTTGATTCAGCGGTACGTGGGATCAACCGGGGGTGCAACGGAGTGATCGTCGATGTCTCTCATCAATCCCCGCTTGATCCTGTTGCCAGCTCCCGTGAAATCGTGACGATGGCCCACGCCTGTGGCGTGCCTGTAGAAGGCGAACTGGGTTATCTGTTGGAGGGCGAGGGTGCCGAGCGGCATCCCGGCAAAATTGCCGATACCACGGTGGCGGAAGTCCAGACCTATGTGGAGGAGACTGGGGTGGATTTTCTCGCTGTTTCCGTCGATTGTGTGACAGGCAAGCCGACGCTGGATTGGCAGCGCCTGAAACAAATCAACGAGGCCCTGGGTATCCCGCTGGTGATCCAGGGTGCTAGCGGGCTTTCCGATGATCAGTTCCGACGGCTGATCGGCAGCGGCGTGGCCAAGATCAATGACGACACGGTGCTTGCTGACATTGCCGGGGCGACGATCCGTAACGCTGCAAAATCCTGTCATGACAGTGGTTACACCGCTCTGCTGGCCAGTGTCCGTGAGGCAATAGCGACAGAAGCCGAACAGGGTATGCGCCGATGGGGTTCGGCAGGGCGTGCCGCCGAAGTATTGTCGTGCTGCCGGTCGTGGACGCCAGTGGAGCATTTAATCATCTACAACGTAGAAGGTCTTGATGAAACCGGCGTCGAGAGGATGATGGCCGAGGGCCGTCGGATGCTCGGCGCCATCCCCGGCGTACGTGAGGTGGTGACCGGCAAGGCGGTGCAGGAGAAGGCAAAGTACCGCTACACCTGGCTGGTGCGCTTTTGTCATCCGGCCGTCATCGATAGCTACCGGGAACACCCCGACCACGTCGCCTTTGCCGACGAACTGTTCCGACCCGTGGCCGGCAAACAACGTATCAGCATTGATTATCAAAGCGTGGAAACGGTTTTTTCAATGTAAAATCACCATCCTATTGTGTGTTATGCAGAGCGGTGATTTTATGAACGATGATTCTATTTCTGAACCCTGTGGACGTATTGCGTCCAGAGAAATTCTGATATTGACGGGAGAAAAACAATGAAGCCACTGGTCGGCATCATCATGGGTTCGACCTCGGACTGGGAGACCATGCGCCATGCTGCCGAAACCCTGGAGGAGCTGAATGTGTCTTTCGAGGCTGAAGTGGTCTCTGCCCACCGTACCCCGGACAAGCTGTTCCGCTATGCCGAAGAAGCAGAAGGGCGCGGTATTGAAGTCATTATTGCCGGTGCCGGAGGCGCGGCGCACCTGCCGGGCATGACCGCATCCAAGACTGTGTTGCCGGTACTTGGCGTGCCGGTGCAGTCAAAGGCCCTCAACGGCATGGACTCGTTGCTGTCTATTGCTCAGATGCCTGCGGGCATTCCGGTGGGCACTTTGTCCATTGGCCGGGCGGGTGCGGTCAATGCAGCGCTGTTGGCGGCGGCCATGCTGGGGAACAAACACGCAGTGATTCGCACCGCGCTCAAGGCGTATCGCCTGCGTCAGACAGAACGGGTTCTGAGCCACTCTGATCCAAGGGATGGAGCCTGAGCATGAGGGTCGGTGTTCTTGGCGGTGGGCAGCTCGCTCGCATGCTGGCCCTGGCAGGCTATCCGCTGGGGCTGGAGTTCGTTTTTCTTTGCCCCGTGCCTGACGCCTGCGCGGCGCCACTCGGTGAACACTTGTGTGCTAATTTCGATGATGAAGCCGCACTGCAACGCCTGGCCGGGAGCGTGGACAGGGTTACCTACGAATTCGAAAGTGTACCTGCCGGTACGGTGGCGTATTTAAACGACAAATTGCCCGTCTATCCACCGCCACCAGCGCTGGCGACTGCCAGGGATCGTCTGCATGAGAAAAGCCTGTTCAACGAACTGGGCATCGATACCGCACCCTTCATGGCGGTAGACAGTCTGGATGATTTGCAGCAGGCGGTGGCGAAAATGGGTCTGCCGGCCATCCTCAAGACCCGAACCCTGGGTTACGATGGCAAGGGTCAGCAATGGTTGCGTGACCCGGCGGAACTGATGGTTGCCTGGGAAGGAATCAATGGCACAGCGGCCATTCTGGAGGGGGTCGTTCCCTTTGAGCGGGAGGTTTCTATCATTGCGGTCAGAAACCTGGCTGGCGAGATGGCCTTTTACCCGTTGACGGAGAATCGGCACGCCGCGGGTATTTTACAGCGTTCCATCAGCCTGCCGGATGATCCCATGCAAGGGTTGGCGGAAGATTATGCGCAACGCCTGCTCGAACACCTGGCGTACGTGGGCGTGCTGGCGGTTGAATTTTTTCAGCTCGATGGCCAGCTTCTGGTCAACGAGATGGCGCCGCGTGTCCATAACTCGGGCCACTGGACGATTGAAGGGGCGGTGAGCAGCCAGTTCGAAAATCATCTGCGGGCGATTCTGGGGCTGCCCTTGGGCAGTACCGCACTAACGGGTCACTCGGGGATGGTGAACCTGATCGGAGAGTTGCCCGACATCGACGCCGTGCTGAGCATACCTGGCGCTCACTTGCATCTCTATGGCAAGGGGCCACAACCCGGACGTAAACTGGGACACATCACCGTTTGTGCAGATAATGGTGATAGTTTGCAACATAGGTTGGCAGTGATGCCGGGAATCCAGAGCTAACCCAAGTTTAACGCGCCTATAAAAATCGATTGATTAGCCAGTCAGTTACGCCTCATCATTTTGGGTTAGGCCTTGACATGATGTCATTTCCAGTTTCACCCTGCCTCGCCGGACCTGCTGACACTGTTCGTGCTGCCGGTGTTGTACGGGGTGTTTTCGCGGGAGAAGATGGAATGCTGAGGGAAATCATCGCGGGCATGGCCCGCTCTACGATGAGATGAGGTCGTTTAACCCTCCCGTAGGAGCGGGCCATGCCCGCGATCAATGCCCACGGCGAATTCACGCCAACGCCTGAAAATCACATTACGCCAAGGCCGCCCCCCATCATTTTAGCGAGTGGCATTGCAACGGTGCCATTCTTTTCTCGATTACATTCTCGCGGAAAGTTATTATCTGTTGGATATGCGGCAAGAGCCGTCGTCAGGGAGCCGGGGTATTTCCTGAAGGCGTCCAAAACACCTTGGCCGATGGGATATCCATCTTGTGCGCATGGCGCACACTACATCTGCCCGTAGCGCGCGCCGCGCGCACGGGTGGTTTTCGTTCCGTTCACCACAGGGCGACGAATGCACAGAGGAATTCGACAATGACCTGCCCCGATTACCTCAGCCAGGGCTTGGAGCGGGCTTTCCGCCGTATCCAGCAGGCGCGCATGCGGCACATGCCGGTGATCAATGATGATTTGCGTGTGGAGGCGGTGGGATTTCGTTCTTGGCAGGGACACAGTCTGGGTGTAATGGTCACGCCCTGGTTCATGGGGCTGATGCTGATTCCTCGTGAGGGTGATGACTGGAGCGGGCTGCGGATGGCGGAGAAATGCATCCATGAATTCCCCTCTGGTGCCTATGAATTCACCGTCGGTGAGGAGGACGGCATCGGGCGCTTTCAGATGTGCACGTTGTTTTCACCGATGTCCCAGTTTGCCGACCAGCAGACCGCCGTGGCCACTGCCGAGGCGGTGTTGCGGGGCTTGATCGGCGAGGAAAGGCGTGGCTCGGCCGCCGCAACAGATATCAGCGGTGAAGGTAATACGACAGAGCCAGCGGCGTCGCCACAGCGGCTGGAGGAGCGCCCTCTCAGCCGCCGGGATCTGCTCAGAGGCCGGTTCCTGCGGCGTTCCTGATGACATGGAACTAAGTTTGTTAATTTCTTGGCAGAATCTGCGAAAGATTTTGGATTTAAATATATTGGCATTGAGAACACTAATTCAAAATCATCGAACCTTGCTCAGAATAGGGGGTTTTCAAAATATAAATCTGATAATAATTACTCAAGTTTCGGAGTTCAAAATCAACAATGCCCACGTTGTAATATATTGAATAAATTCAATATTTATCGATTAGTGTAGCTAAAAGTCGAAGTTGACGTATGCACAATGACATGCTTTTTACGCGAAATTTAGAGTATTGCTTTATAGGGCATTCCCGCCATTTATGCCCGCGACATTTTTCTTGCGGTCGCATAATTCACATTAAATCAATGTGTTATATTTTTTTTAGCGCAATCAAAAATGAACCCCGAAACTTGAGTTAGTAAAATATTCCACTATTATCTGAATATAACATTGCTTCTTTTTTTTGTAGATTTCTAGGTGGCCACAACCACTGAATTGTGCGAAGTCTAATCCCTTACATTTTCTTTTCAGATTGTCTATGTCTAGCTGAGAAATATATTTATCCATATCGCCGTAAAGATATAAAACAGGTAACTCACCTATTTTTTCTAAGGAATGATTGATAGGTCTTATGCCTACTGACTGAGAAAGTTTACTATTGCTAGCCCATTTCATAGCTGCCGCTAGTATGCCAGTTTTAAAGAAAGCATTCACAGAGCAAGGCACACTATCCAGTACGACTGAGGAAAAGGGTGTCGTGTCCTTCATTAAGGCATGACACAAGTGAAATCCACCAAATGAACATCCTAAAAGATGTATTGGCAAATTAGGATAATTTCTTTGTATTAAATAGCCGATCGATAATACATCATCAGAATAAGCATGGCCTTTGAGAGTGCTAGAACCAAAACCCTTAAAATTAAATGAAACCACATGAAACCCTTGGGATAGTAGTTGTAAATCCATATTATTTTTAAAAAAGTAGTGCATCCCATATTTTAAGAATGGGTGGCAAAGTATTATCACACCTTTTATATCTAGAATTTTACTTTCCTGAATAGCACCCTCAAGACAGCTGCCATCAATACCTGTTTCTAAAAAGTATTGGGTATTATCCGGAACTCTTTTCTTCCATCCGTGTACGGACTTGAAAAAAATTCGCATAAATAGTTTCGAAAAGGCTTTTCCTGCCCAGCTTATTTTCGTTATATCATCACTCATTTTTCTGCCTGCTTATTTGTTTTTTCATGAGAGAAGAGAAGGGGTCAAATCTAGAGAAGAGAAGGGGTCAAATCTAGTAATATATTGGAAGAGAAGAAGAGAAGGGGTCAAATCTAGTAATATATAGTAATTGAGCGAATAATATATAGTAATTGAGGCGCATCTTTCTTGTCGCCGGCAAACTATATATTACTAGACCCCATTCCATTGTTATATCAATTGACAGCATACAGTCCACGGTTGCAAATTAGCTCGTTATTTACAGTTGATCACGACAATCCAGCCCCTCTGCAGCCCATTTTGTTCTGCTCAGGCTGCCCGATCCCGATGAGGAGCTATGCTCGAAACTGGTGTACGGAGTGATTGAAGAAGGCGACGTACCCTGCTGAAATCGGTTTTGCGTAACTGATGAACAGCAGAGGAGGTACGCCACCATGAGCAAAGATAACGTAGTTGCTTTTCAGTCGCCAGAGGGG
>DRKN01000141.1 GCA_011051755.1 Gammaproteobacteria bacterium | reverse complement strand
GTTTTTGAGATATCTGACTTCGCTGTCATTCAATTCAATGAGGGATTCAATGCGCTCTATTTTGATTAAGAAATAATCTGAAAGTGATAAATTTCCATCAATAAAACGCTCCTCGGCAGAAGATAGTTTTTTCTCTGAGCCACTGAATTCGGCCTGTTTCTGATCGATCCGCCAACTCAACAGATTATCGATAGCCATCGCATTTTCCACTTCCCGCATGGCCTTGAGCACCGTATTCTGATATTGCCACCAAAGCGCCTCTGATTCCGCGGACTTTTGCTTGGCCGTGGCTTTGATCTGCGCGCTATTGAACAGCGGCTGAGTCAATCCACCGATCAGTTGCCAAACAAGGTCACCACGCAGCGCTTTTTCCAGCGTAGCTCCACTCTTGGAGGTCGAGGCTGTGAGGTTTATTTGTGGTAATAATGCTTTGTGTGCAGCACTTTCTAATCGACGAAAGGCACGCATTTCTGAAAATGCCGCCTGAATATCGGGACGATTGACCAGAGCGGTGGCGGGAATATCGCTTTCGAGCGCCACTAAATGGATCGGAATAAAATCATCACCCACGAACAATTCAGCAGCTGGAGAACGACCGCGCAGAGTGTTCATAAGTTGCAACACCATCAGCTTCTCTAGCTGTATTTCGCGCAAACGGGATTGACTGCGCTTCTGACTGTTTTTGGCATCCAGAAAAAACTCGTAAGGCACCAGGCCTACCTGGAAAGCCCCTTGATAATAGCTAAACGGTATCAAGCCTGCCTGATAAGCATCCTGATAATAGTTGACCAGGTCGGCTTGTATCCTATTAAGATCGATGAGATATTTTTCAGCCTTGGCATAGCCACGATATTCTATCCACAAGCGTGCCGCTTGAATGATCAATACCCGTCTGAGTTGTTGCAGGTCATACTGGGATTTATCTGCCAGATGTTGGGCCGCATCGGCATCATCCGAAAGTTTCCCCCAGAGATCCAGCGTCCAGCTGACATCCATGCCCAGGGATACTGCGTTGCCAATCTCTTTCAAAATATCCTTGTTGCGGCTTCCCGTTAGATTAAGATCTGCGCGGGGCCTGTTTTCAGCGTTAGCAATTTTTATGTTGTAGCTTGCTGCCTTGGCCGTAGCGGAAAGAGATTTAAGATCTGGATTATTATTGAGCACCTGTGTGATGTACTGTTGCAGCTCAGTACTCTGATCCATTGCAATAATATTCTTGGAAAGCAGCTTTAAATCGCTTACCTCCCAGTTTCGTGCCGACTCAATAGGCAAAGACTCCGGCAGAGGTGTCATTTTACTTGCGCACCCCGAAAACAGGACAACCAGCGTAAACAGAAGGAGAGGTTTTTGCTTCATTCTTGATCTCTAAGGCCACCATTATTATTCGATGGTTAGAAGTAATAGTTAAAGCTGGCCGTTAATAGCTCTGTACTCGTGTCATAGAAATTTATGTTGGAATTATTGCGCTCGCTCACCAGCAACAAATCCAGGCTGCTATGTTTCCAGTCAAACGGTTGCCAATAGGTGATACCCGCGCTAATCGTACTGAGGTCATCTTTGCGCCGGGTATCGAAGACGGGATTGAGCGTACGATATTTGGCCACGGCGCCGGATATCTGAGCGAATATCTCAAAACGCCCCTTCTCATAAGCGAGCGTCAAGTCAGCACTACGAGCAATAAAACTGTTGGCATCGCCTTCTGCATGGGTGCGTGTATAGCTCGCGCCACCAATCAAGTAGAGGCCATCGCTCAATGTAAGGGGAGGAAGAGAAGCAAGCACTCTGTGAGTTTGGCTATCGCGCTGTAGCTGCTTGATCTCACTGGCATTCAAACGGGCGTTGAGTGATTCACCCGCCTGGTCATTTTTTATGGATAGATCCTGATAGTCATAACTAATTGAAGCAAACGTTCCCCAAAGGTTGTCAATGGAAAGGCCAACGGCCGCATCCAGTCTGGCATCCGTTTTTTTACGATCTCTTCCCGTCAGATAGGGATCCTGCCAAACTTCACCACTGGTTCCCAGAAACAATGGCAGAGACAGGGTCAGGCGCGTCTCGTCGGCAAACAGATAGCGAACACCAATGCCACCCCCATCAAGCAAGCCGCCATCGGCATAGATCGTGATATTGTTTTCGAAGGTATAACCCAATTGAACTTCTGGAAATAGAAAATCATAATTGTAGCGGGCGGGCTTTTCATCCAGAGATTCGATACGTTTTTTTCCGCCATAAGCATCAAGCTGTCCTTCTCCGCTGACACCTCCAACGATTAATCCTACCGCTGCATTCCAGCCCTTTACTTCCATTTCGGCTAGCGCATTACTGCCAAACCAGGAAATCCCCAGCACCAGCAGCGCCCTTATAAATAGTGATTTCATTATCAATATCCCAAGAAAAATTGATCGCCTTATGACGCTGATCAGTACTTTATTCTTGGCGGTATTAATAAAATATTAAGAGGTCGCCACGACACCGGGAAATGGCGCCGAAATGATGGGCACTGCCAAGCAACTATTTTCACAAGGATTTACCGGTGTACTTGTCTGGCCGAGGACAAATCATTAGTATCGACCGCGCAGCAACAGGAGCTACTACCCGGTCAATCAACGGACACAAAGACGTATGCCAGCCTCGCCACCCATTCTGCCCACCGACATCAGCGGCTGCGTCGCCCGCGCCCTCGCCGAGGACATGGGTTCCGGCGACATCACCGCCACACTGATCCCCGCCGAGGCCAGCGCACACGCACAGGTGATCGTCCGCGAGACTGCGGTGCTCTGCGGCACAAGCTGGTTCGACGAGGTGTTCCGCCAGCTCGACCGCCGCGTGCAAGTGGTCTGGCAGACCCGTGACGGCGAGCGCCTGCGCCCGAATCAAACCCTGTGCCAACTGCGCGGCCCGGCGCGCAGCCTGCTCAGCGGTGAGCGCACCGCGCTCAATTTTCTACAGACCCTGAGCGCCACCGCCACCCGGACCCGCCGCTATGTCGACGCCATCGCCAGCACCAACGCGCGCTTGCTCGACACCCGCAAGACCCTGCCCGGTCTGCGCACGGCACAGAAATACGCCACCGCCTGCGGCGGCGCACAGAACCATCGCATGGGCCTGTTCGATGCCTTCCTGATCAAGGAAAACCACATCCTCGCCGCTGGCGGCATCGCACAGGCCGTAAGCCGGGCGCGGGAAATCGCCCCCGGCAAGCCAGTGGAAGTGGAAGTGGAAAACCTCAACGAACTGCGCCAGGCCCTGGACACCGGCGCCGATACCGTAATGCTCGACAACATGAACCTCGCCACGCTGCACAAGGCCGTGCTGCTCACCGCCGGGCGCAGCAGGCTGGAGGCCTCCGGTAACGTCAATCTCGACACCCTCCGCGCCATTGCCGAAACCGGCGTCGACTATATCTCCGTCGGCGCCATCACCAAGGACGTGCAGGCCGTGGATCTGTCCATGCGCCTGCGGAGTTAGGAAAAACAGCCTTGTCCTGCGGGTTGCTCCCCGATAGCCGTAAATCCCCCGCCTGTGCTAAAGTACCGGGCAAATTTTCAAGGGGACAATTCCAATGAAACGCATTTCCGCTCTGGCGCTCAGCGCCGCCCTGCTCGCCCTGACCGCCTGCTCTGATTCCGACGACGCCAAACCAGCGGCCGAGGCCCCAGCCGCCGCACCGACCCAACAGACGCCGGCGCAAACAACGCCCCAGCAATCCACCACACCGGCAGGCCAACCACTGAGCCCTGCCCAACAGCAGGCGCTGGCCGAAGCCGCGACCATGCCCAAGCAAGGCACCGTGCTGGAACTGTTGCATGCCTCCGGCTACACCTACATGAAGGTCGACGTCGGCAGCGACAAACCACTGTGGATCGCCGTCACCATGATGCGCGCACAACCCAACGACACAGTGCAATGGGGCGACGCCGCCGTCATGCACAACTACACCAGCAAGGCTCTGCACCGTACCTTCGATATGATCCTCTTCGCCTCCAGCGCCTCCATCGTCAAGTAACCGAAACAGCGGAACCCGCAGGGGGAATGGGCAAATACCTATTCCCCTTTTTTTTCTGTCTCATCGCTTTCCACGCCTCCCGGCGAAATCGCACCCCGTACCCGCCACCTCACGCCTCCTTCCCACACCCTATATTTCTCGCTAGTCTATAGCCTGCCGTGCATCGGAAAAGGCAGAGTTTGTCACGCTGACAAACGCGCCTCACCATGACCTACATTGGCAAACGGGAGGAAAAAAGGATGGCCGACAATAGCCCAGGGGAAAAACGCGACGACAGCGGCGGGGACAGCTACATCCAATATGACGCCAAGGATATTCAATACTTTGGCGCACAGGGAGTTATCGAAAGGGAACTCGCATACATCCGCCGGCGCCGTGGTCTGCCAGAACAAGAAACTAGCGCTAGCAACGAGCTTAAGCTCACCGGCCTCGCCCTCTCCGGTGGCGGCATCCGCTCCGCGAGTTTTTCACTGGGCGTGATGCAGGCCCTGGCCCACAACGGCTGGCTGAAAAACTTCGACTATCTCTCCACCGTCTCCGGCGGCGGCTATATCGGCGCCTCCGTCAGTTGGCTGTTGTCACAGGAACACGACCCAGACACCACCGACAACAAACGCTTCGGCCTCGACCGCCAGACCTTCCCCTACGGTACTTACCCCATGAGCGGCTCGGATCCCGAGCTGCGCCGTAAGGCCAGCACGGGCGATACCCGGGCAGCAAGCGCGGATGCAGCGCCCGGCCTCGACCAGATCTACAAAGGCAAATTGCTGCGCTATCTGCGCCAGGGGGCCAAGTACCTCACCCCGGGTGATGGCATCAATGCCCTGTCACTAGTGGCGGTCATCCTGCGCGGCGCATTGGTGAGCCTGAGTGTCTATTTCGGTTTGTTGCTGGCCCTGTTTTTCACCACGGCCTATCCGCTGCTGGAGTATACGCCGGCCGATCTCGGCCTACCCTTCAAAACCGACAATCTCATCCTGTGGTTGGGGCTGCTCTTCGGCGCCCTGTTCGTCACGCTGTCATTGGCGTATTCGGTATCCACCAACGCCCTGTCGAAACGCAAATATGACAGTGGCGACCACGAAAAATCCAGTGCTTATCGCTGGCGGCAAAAATACGAGCGCACGGCAAGCACTCTCCTCACCCTGACCCTGGTTTTACTGATCCTGGGTGCCGTGCCTGCGGTGTATGAAACTCTGCAAAATCTGGGTGCGCCTACCGCCGGAGCAGGCACCAACGCCTCCAGTCTGCCGGGCTGGGTTGGCGCCCTTTCCACCGTGTTCGGCACACTGTCCGGTGTCTTCGTCTTCTTCAAGACCAGCAGCAGCAAAAAGGGCCGCATCCCCATGGGCCTGGTGGTCGTCGTCGCCACCGCCGCCCTCTGGTTCGGGTTGCTGCTGCTCACCTACCATTTCGCCATCAAGCTGTCGGCATGCACCACCGGGCTGAGCACCGTCGCACTCATTGGCGGCACCGCGCTGGCAATCGCCATTCTCTCCGCCTTTCTGGGCTGGGCCACCAACATCAACTACCTCGCCATCCACCGCTACTACCGCGACCGTCTCATGGAACTCTTCATGCCCGACGTGGACAAAGTGCTGGCTGGCAGGATCGCCACCCGCGCCGCCGCCAGTGCCGACAAGATGCCCATCCACGACCTGTTGGCGGCAAACGATGGTAGCGGCCCCGAGGCCAACCCCGGCCCCTACCACCTCATCAACACCCACGTGGTACTGGAATCGTCCAACATCCCCAAGTTCCGCGGTCGCGGTGGCGACAACTTCATTCTCTCGCCCTATTTCTGCGGCAGCAACGCCACCGGCTGGCGCAAGTCCGAAGACTTCATGGATGGCCGAATGACCCTGCCCACCGCCATGGCCATCTCCGGCGCCGCCGTCAATCCCAGCACCGGCATCGGTGGCCAGGGGGTTACCCGCCAACCACTGCTCAGCATGCTCATGGGACTGCTCAATATCCGCCTCGGCTACTGGGCGTCCAATCCCAACCCGAACCCCCGGAAAAAAACGGGCTCAGGGCCGTCCGGCAAACAGAAATCCCGGGGAGTACCCAATTTCCTGTTCCCCGGTCTGAGCGAAATGTTTCTGCGTTCAAGGCTCAACGAAGAGGGTGATTTCGTCCAGCTGACCGATGGTGGCCATTTCGAAAACCTCGCCCTGTACGAACTCATCCGCCGCCGCACGCGGCTTATCGTGCTGTGCGACGGTGGAGCCGACCCCGACTACCAGTTCACCGACTTCGCCAATGCGGTGGAAAAGGTGCGCGTCGACTTCGGCACCCTCATTCTCTGCGACTGTAAAAATCTGCAAGCCCTGGTTCCGCGCCGCAAGACCGATGCGGCTGACGATGCCATCCCATGCGCCGAGCGCGGCTACATCATGTGCACCATCATCTATCCCGACAACAGCCAGGGACGCCTGCTCTACCTCAAGACCAGCTTCTTCGAACAACTGAGCGCCGACCTCTACGGCTACAAAAAGACCCACCCGGCATTCCCGGACGAACCCACCAGCGACCAGTTTTTCGATGAAAGACAGTTCGAGGCCTACCGCGAACTCGGCTTCCAGACCGCCTGGCGCATGATGCAGGACGACAACATCCGCGACGATGCCCTCGTTGGAAACATGTATAAAAAGTATTCGGCATAGTTTTTAGGGGCATCGAAACAAGCATTCACTCTTAGCCGTGGCTGGCTATCACCTGCCCTCTGAGCACCTTGTTCTCTCTTTCTGGTGACATTCGGTTCTGACATATCCGACGACACCGTCGGCAAATACAAGTGTCATCGACATCCGGCGCATCCTACAGACCAGCCGATGAAACCAGTAAACCTTCATATTCTTGGAATTTCAGCATCATACGTTACGCCACACTAGGTAACGAGGTTTACGTGTATGGGGGCTGACGTACCGCCGTACCGATATAGTATCCATTGGCCTACCCGCCGCTTACCGCTACAATTCCGAGCCTGTTTTCCCAATCCGAACCCACACAGCAGGTAGCCATGCGCACTTCCCAGTTTTTGCTCGCCACCGTCAAGGAAACGCCCGCCGACGCGGAAGTCATCAGCCATCAGTTGATGTTGCGCGCGGGCATGATCCGCAAGCTGGCCTCCGGTCTCTATACTTGGCTGCCCATGGGCCTGCGGGTGCTGCGTAAGGTGGAAAATATCGTCCGCGAGGAGATGGATCGCGCCGGGGCGCAGGAACTGCTGATGCCGTCGGTGCAGCCCGCCGAGCTGTGGCAGGCGTCGGGCCGCTGGGAGCAGTACGGGCCGGCGCTGCTGCGCCTGCGCGACCGCCATGGCCGCGAGTTCTGCTACGGCCCCACCCACGAGGAGGTGATCACCGATCTGGCGTGTCACGAACTGCGTTCCTACAAGCAGCTGCCGGTGAATTTCTACCAGATCCAGACCAAGTTCCGCGACGAGATCCGCCCCCGCTTCGGCGTCATGCGCGCACGCGAGTTCCTCATGAAGGACGCCTATTCCTTCCATGCCGATCAGGATTCGCTGAATGAGACCTACGCGCGCATGTTCACGGCCTACACGCGCATCTTCACCCGCCTGGGGCTGAATTTTCGCCCGGTGCTGGCGGATACCGGCGACATCGGTGGCAATGCCTCGCACGAATTCCATGTGCTGGCGGCATCCGGCGAGGACGCCATCGCCTTTTCCTCGGAAAGCGACTACGCCGCCAACGTGGAGTTGGCCGAAGCGGTGGCCCCGGCCGGCGGACGTCCGGCGCCCGCTGCCGAGCTACAGACGGTGGAAACGTCCAATCAACGCAGTATTGCCGCGGTGTGTGATTTCCTCGGCATCGACCCCGCGCAGAGCGTAAAAACCCTGCTGGTGAAGGGCAGCGAGACGGACGTGGTGGCGCTGGTACTGCGCGGCGATCACACACTGAACGAGATTAAGGCGGAGAAATTACCGCAGGTGGCCGCGCCGCTGACCCTGGTGGGCGACGAGGCGGTGCACGCCTGCTGCGGCTGCCCGGCCGGCTCCATCGGTCCACGCGACATCGCCGCGCCGCTGATCGTCGACCGCGCAGCCAGCGTATTGGCCGATTTCGTCTGCGGCGCCAACGAAGACGGCAAGCACCTCACCGGCGTCAACTGGGGCCGCGACCTGCCCGAGCCCGGCACTGAAAATGTACAGGTCGCCGACCTGCGCAACGTGGTGGAGGGTGATCCCAGTCCGGATGGCAAGGGTCGGCTGTCCATCAAACGTGGCATCGAGGTAGGCCACATCTTCCAGCTCGGCAGCAAGTACGCCGAGGCGCTCAACGCCACGGTGCTGAACGAATCCGGCAAGGCGGTGGTGATGCGCATGGGCTGTTACGGCATCGGTGTGTCGCGCGTGGTGGCCGCCGCCATCGAGCAGAATCACGACGAACGCGGCATTGTCTGGCCCAACAACATCGCCCCTTTCCAGGTCGCCCTGCTGCCCATGAACATGCACAAGTCGCAGCGCCTGCGCGAGGCGGTGGAACGGCTGCACGATGAACTCACTGAAGCCGGCATCGACGTGCTGCTGGATGACCGCAAGGAGCGCCCCGGGGTGATGTTTGCCGACATGGAGCTGGCCGGCATCCCGCACCGCATCGTGCTGGGCGAGCGGGGACTGGACGCCGGAAAGGTTGAATACAAGAGCCGCCGCGATGCCGACAAACAGGACGTGGCGCTGGAGGGCATCGTCGATTTTCTGCGCGAGCGGCTCAAGGCGTAAACCGCACCAATTGCGTAGGGGCATTGCCCACCGGGCCATGACGAAGTAGCGGTGGACAATGCCCACCCTTCTACAAACGGCATCGGCCGCCAATGTTTCCGATTCATGATTGGCGGATCATTGCCGTTTTTGTGCTCGCTGGGTGCACCGCCAACACGGTGAAAACCGAGAGCAAGTAGCCTGGTGAGCGTAGCGAAACCCGGGAGATTCAAAGGACAGGCTGACAAGTCGATAATCAATGATATGAAGCACCGACACGAAAAACCCGCAAGAAATATCCCGCGCCGCGGCCTGCCAATGGCGTTGGCGCTATTGCTCGCTCTACCCGCAATCGCACAGGCCGCCACCCAGGAACGCCCGGACGACAGCCTGCGCGCGCATCTGACCAAGGCCATCAGCGAGAGCGACAGCTTCGAGGATCGCTTCGCCGCCGAGGTCTGGCTGCTGGACATGTCCAACCGCCTCAAATCACGCGTACCCGATGACGCCGAACGCCTCAGCCTGCTGAAGAATATCCACTACGAAGCGAGCAAGGCCGGTCTGGCGCCGGAACTGGTACTGGCCGTCATCCACGTGGAAAGCAACTTCAACCGCTGGGCCATCTCCTCCGCCGGCGCCCAGGGCCTGATGCAGATCATGCCCTTCTGGCTCAAGGAGATCCCCGAGGCCGGTGATAACCTGTTCGACATGCGCACCAACCTGCGCTTCGGCTGCACCATCCTCAAACATTATCTGGACAAGGAAAAGGGTGACTTCACGCGCGCCCTGGCCCGTTACAATGGCAGCCTGGGTAAAACCTGGTATCCCAACCTTGTCTTCGCGGCCTTGCGCAAGCGTTGGTACAAGGCCCGCTGAAAAGGAGCGGGCCTTGCCCGCGATGGTCTATCCAATGACGGGGATTATTTTGGGACTTGTGGAACGGCTTCAGCCGCGAATAGAATCAACAGATATTCGCGCCTGAAACCACTCCTACAATGTCATGCTCGACACTCTCTAGTAAAAACATCACGGGCATGGCCCGCTCCTAACCGATAACGATAAATGGATAGTCTGATCGAAGACTGGGGGCTGTGGGGTCTGTTCCTCAGCGCCTTTATCGCCTCGACCCTGATGCCCGGCGGCTCCGAGGCCGTGCTCTCGGCCCTGCACCTGTACGATGCCCACACACCACTGCGCCTGCTGACCATCGCCACCCTCGGCAACACCCTGGGCGGCATGAGTTCATGGCTGATCGGTCGTCTGCTGGCGCGGCGCTGGCCGGCGGGACGAGTACACAAGCCATCACGGCAGCGTGCCATCCGCTGGCTCGAACGGCATGGCAGCCCGTTGCTGTTGCTGTCGTGGCTGCCTGTTATCGGTGATCCCTTATGTGTCGCCGCCGGCTGGTTGCGCATTGGTTTCTGGCCGGCCTTGGTATTTATTGCGATAGGAAAGGCGGCACGTTATGGCGCCATCTTGTGGCTGCTGAAAGACTATTAGCCACAACACCCGGTAGGAGCGGGCCATGCCCGCGATGGTTTCTGCGCCAAGGTTCCATCAGTGCACTTGTAGGAGCGCCTTTAGGCACGACAGTTGATAAAAATTGCCGCGCCTAAAAACGCTCCTACAACACCATAGACGAGCAATCGCGGGCATGGCCTGCTCCTACAGTGGGGCAATCCAGTGCTGCTCAGTTACCGCGCGATGGCCAGGAGAAAATCAGCACAAAACCACCCAGGCCACCGAGCATCCAGGTCAGCAACGGCGTGTTGCCAAGCATGATGGTCGAGGTCGGATCGGCATAGGCGTAAATAATGGCGGCACTGATAATGAAACCACTGCCGACGATGGCGCGGAAATTACGCCGCTGGGCACGGCGAATTTCCCAGCGGATTTTTTCCAGGGCTTCGCTGCCATTGTCCTTTGCATGTTTCTCAGCCTGTGCTGCCTGCGTGAGGAAGGCGTGCAGCAGGCCGGGAATCTCCGGCAGCTTTTCCGCCCATTCGGGGGCATTTTTTTTCAGTGAACGGCCAAAGGAGCGAAAACCGACCTGCTCACTCATCCAGCGTTCAAGGAAGGGCTTGGCGGTTTCCCACAGATCGAGATCCGGGTAGAGCTGCCGGCCCAGACCTTCGATATTCAGCAGGGTTTTTTGCAAGAGCACGAGTTGCGGTTGGACTTCCATGCTGAAACGCCGCGCCACTTGAAATAAACGCAACAGTAAATGACCAAAGGAAATATCCTTTAGCGGGCGCTCGAAGATGGGCTCACAGACGGTGCGGATGGCCGCCTCGAATTCTTCTATGCGGGTATCCTCAGGCACCCAGCCGGACTCCACATGCAATTCGGCCACACGACGATAGTCGCGCTGAAAGAAGGCGAGAAAATTGCCAGCGAGATAATGCTGGTCGGCCTCATTGAGGGCGCCCATGATGCCGAAGTCCACGGCGATGTAACGCCCCGAGAGTTCGACGAAAATGTTGCCGGGGTGCATGTCGGCGTGAAAAAAATTGTCACGGAATACCTGGGTGAAGAAGATTTCCACACCATTTTCCGCCAGCCGTTTGAAGTCGATACCCTGCGTACGCAAGGCATCGATATCACCGATGGGTGTACCGCTGATACGCTCCATCACCATGACGTCACTGCGTGTCAGCGGCCAATGCACCTCCGGAACATAGAGCTGTTCGGATTCAGCGAAATTCCGACGCAGCAGGGATGCCGAAGCGGCCTCGCGCATCAAATCCAGCTCGTCCATGATGGTTCTGTCGTATTCCGCCACCACTTCGCGTGGCCGCAGACGGCGACCCTCTTTCCAGAAGCGTGCAGCCAGATCGGCAAGTGTGTAGAGCAGTGCAAGGTCACGGCGAATCGTCGCTTTGATGCTGGGCCGAACCACCTTGACGATGACCTCGCGGCCATCGTGCAACTGTGCGGTATGCACCTGGGCGATGGAGGCGGAGGCCAGCGGGGATTCGTCGAAACGGGCGAACAATTCACCCACCGGCTTGCCCAGCGATTTTTCGATGATGGCGCGCGCCTCATTATCGGGAAAGGGCGGCACGTTATCCTGGAGTTGCGACAGCTCATTGGCAATATCGTCTGGCAACAGATCACGGCGGGTGGAGAGAATCTGACCGAATTTGACGAAGATGGGGCCCAGCTCTTCCAGTGAGCAGCGGATACGTTCGCCGCGCGAGCGGGTCTCGCGGCGGAACCAGTGCCACGGCAGCAGAAAGCGCACGAAGCTGACGGAACGGAACAGGTGGGTGCGAAAGACAAGGTCGTCGAGACCATTGCGGGCCAGCACGAAATTGATGTGCATAAGACGCAGGGCCTGACGAAGTCCGGTCACTGGGAATGCTCGTTGTGCTTGCGGCGGAAAACGAGGCGCTCGATACGGGCTTCGAGGCGGTCGACATCCGTGCGCAACGTATCAACTGCGGTGAGAAACTCTTCCATCTCGAAACGGTTGGGCAGGTCGCGGCTCTCTTCCTGCAGGTACTCTGCGCCATCGCGGCCCAGGGTGTCCAGGGTCTTGCGGCCCCAGTCGACGGCATCGCGCACGAAGCTGCCGACCCTGTGCGCCACCACGTCACCGGTGACATACGACAGGTGTTCTTCCCAGTCGATATCGAGGCCATCGAGAATCTCGCGGAACTGGCCACCCAGTTCCACGTCACCACTGATCTCCACCTCGCCGGCAAAGAAACTGTCGCTGGCATTTTCCGCCAGCCCCATGCGCAACATGCCCACGGGACTGCCCCGCAGGATGGTATCCGGCTCGCCTGCAAAATAACCGAAGACACTCAGGCCGGTATCGGTGGGAATCAGGTAGAGGGCCACATCCAGCCCCTGCAACTCGATGGCAATGACCTTGCCATTGATCTCGCGCAGGCGCGCGACGGTATCCGGATCCAGTGCCAGCACCTGATTGACGGCGACCTCGATGGCGGCGGTCACAACGATTGGAATCTGTTTCATATTCGAAAATTTTTCCGGCAATCCAGCCCGGCTGCCGTGTCAGGCAAGCCCGGCCAATGAGTCATCCAAACACTTTCGTCATCTGCATAGTAACCGCGCATCATCTCCAATATTGTGTCGACATCTATCTCTGTCGCCGGCCGAAATCGTTGCATGCCGCCTCTCCTGGCTTGTTACCGAACCACGACTCGTTAACGCACTTCCGCCATCAACGCCGACAGTGTCTTCTGCGATTCATCGTCCACCTCCAGGCCCGCCTCATGAAGCACCACGGTGTTGGCGATCTTGTCATGAAAGCCCTGCTTGCGCCTGTCCCGGACGATCCAGAGAAAACCCAAGCCCAGCGGCAACAGTGAAACGATATAGGCGAAACAACGCAACACCGCCTGTCTCGGCCGCAGGGGTTTGAAGGTCTGCGCATCCACCACCTGACAACCGAGCAGCAGCTTGCCGGGCGTACCGAGATATTTTACCCACAGCCACGCAGTCACGCCCAACCACAGGGCATTGATCAGTATGCCTTCAATGCTCCAGAATTCGGCATTGAAATAAATCGACCCCAACAACAGGCCGAACAGCACGCTGAAGACGGCGCTGTCCAGCAACGCCGCCCCCACGCGCCGCCAGAAACCCGCATAGTCCGGCTCGCCGTGCAGCATCAGAACTTATACCCCCGATGCAGGGCGACGATACCGCCGGTGAGATTGAAATATTTGCAACGCTCGAAGCCGGCTGTCTCCATCATCGCCTTCAGTGCATCCTGCGGTGGATGCATGCGGATGGACTCGGCCAGATAGCGGTAGCTCTCTTCGTCATTGGCCACCCACTTGCCCATCATCGGCAACAGCTTGAAAGAATAGAGGTCATACACCGGACTCAGCCCCGGCATGACCGGCTTGGAGAATTCCAGCACCAGCAGGCGGCCGCCCGGCTTGAGAATGCGATACATGGAGCGCAGCGCCGCATCCTTGTCGGTGACGTTGCGCAGGCCGAAGGCGATGGTGATGCAATCGAAATGATTATCGGCAAAGGGTAGGCACTCGGCATTGGCCTGTACATAGTCGATATTACCCAGTACGCCGCGCTCGACGAGGCGTTCGCGTCCCACCGAAAGCATGGAGGCGTTGATGTCGGCCAACACCACCTCGCCCCTGTTGCCCACCAGCCGTGAGAACTTGGCGGCGAGATCGCCGGTGCCACCGGCGATGTCCAGCACCCGTTGTCCCGCACGCACACCGCTGTGCTCGATGGTGAAACGTTTCCACAGGCGGTGTATACCCAGCGACATGAGGTCGTTCATGAGGTCGTACTTGTCGGCCACGGAGTGGAACACGCCGGCGACCCTGTTGACCTTCTCTTCGCGAGGCACTTCCTGATAGCCGAAGTGGGTGGTGTCTTTGTCCTGCTGTTCGTTCATGGTCGCTGTTCCCGCTGGGGATTCATGATTGCCACAGACCGCTGGTAGGGCTGAACGCCGGTGAAATCCACAGGCTTTGTTGGCTGGGGGCACTACGCTCACCGCCAGCCTACTGGGCAATACCGTCCGCCAATGCACGCCAATGACCACCGATCATAAACCAAAAACATTGGCGCGCATTGGCGGATTATGCCGATATCCTCTGTTGAGCTTCGCTCTTCACCCCAATCTACGGGGCTAAACACATCTTTGCGTAGGAGCGGGCCATGCCCGCGATAATTGCTCGGACATTGCCATCGGTGCATAAATCATCGCGGGCATGGCCCGCTCCTACCGGTTTGTGCGTCCCCGGCTCAGGCCTTCCGTCACCCCTTGCGCTTGTGCCCGGCCTTTGCCAGCCGTTCGAGGTATTCGGCCCATAGCGTCTCTTGTTCGCTACCCAGGGTGTACAAGGTATCCCAGGAATAGATGCCGGTGTTGTGACCATCGTCGAATTCCAATTTGACGGCGTAATTACCCACCGGTTCAATGCCGGTGATATTGACGTTTTCCTTGCCCAGCTGCAGCACTTCCTGGCCAGGACCATGGCCACGCACTTCCGCAGAAGGCGAGTAGACGCGCAGGTATTCGCAGGACAGCTCGAAGTGCGCACCATCGTCGAAGATGATCTCCAGCACACGGGATTTCTGGTGCAGTTTAATGTCGGTGGGTTTGTGGGCTGAACTCATGCTGGATTCGTCCGGGCTGATTAAAGGATATAACGGCTCAGGTCTTCATCCTGGGCCAGTTCGCCGATGTGACTGTCGACGTAGGCGGCGTCCACGCTGACCGTCTGACCGCTCTGGTCGGCGGCCGTAAAGGAGATCTCATCCAGCAGGCGCTCCATCACCGTGTGCAGGCGGCGTGCGCCGATGTTGTCGGTGCGCTCGTTGACCTGCCAGGCCACCTCGGCGATGCGGGCGATACCGTCTTCGCTAAAACCCAGCTCGACGCCTTCGGTCGCCAGCAAGGCGGTGTATTGCTCGGTCAACGAGGCATCCGGTTCGGTGAGGATACGCACGAAATCATCCACGCTCAGGGCCTTCAGCTCGACGCGGATGGGCAGACGGCCCTGCAACTCGGGAATCAGATCCGAGGGCTTGGAAAGGTGGAAGGCGCCGGAGGCGATGAAGAGGATGTGATCGGTCTTCAGCATGCCGTACTTGGTGGTGACGGTACAGCCTTCCACCAGCGGCAGCAGATCACGCTGCACGCCCTCGCGGGAGACATCCGGGCCACTGCTCTCGCCGCGCTTGCAGATCTTGTCCATTTCGTCGAGAAACACAATGCCGTTCTCCTCGACGTTTTGCACCGCGCGCATCTTGATGTCTTCTTCGTTGAGCAGCTTGCCGGCCTCTTCATCGGTGAGCAGCTTGAAGGCCTCCTTGATGGGTAGCTTGCGGGTCTTGGTGCGGGTGCTGCCGATATTCTGAAACATACCCTGCAACTGGCTGGTCATCTCTTCCATACCCGGCGGGGCCATGATCTCCACACCCATGGGGGTGACACTCAGTTCGACTTCGATCTCCTTGTCGTCAAGATCGCCCTCGCGCAGTTTCTTGCGGAATTTCTGTCGGGTATTGGCGGCCTGTTCGCTGATCGGCTCCGGCTCCCCATCGGAACCAAAACCACTACGGGCCGGGCGTAGCAGGATATCGAGAATGCGTTCCTCAGCGGCCTCCTGGGCGCGAAAATGCACCTTGTTCATTTCCACCTCACGGGTCAGCTTGACGGAAATTTCCACCAGATCGCGGATGATGGACTCCACATCACGGCCGACATAGCCCACTTCGGTAAACTTGGTTGCTTCAATCTTGACGAAGGGCGCATTGGCCAATTTCGCCAGACGGCGCGCGATCTCGGTCTTGCCAACGCCGGTGGGGCCAATCATGAGGATGTTCTTGGGCGTGATTTCGCCCTTCAGGTCGTCACTCACCTGGGAGCGGCGCCAGCGGTTACGCAGGGCAATGGCCACCGCGCGCTTGGCGTCAGCCTGACCGATGATGTGCTTGTCCAGTTCCTGGACGATTTCTCTGGGGGTCATCTGTGACATAGGTTCTATTCGCCTGTCAGTTCTTCAATGGTGAAATGGTCATTGGTATAAACGCAGATTTCCGAGGCAATCTTCAATGATTTTTCGCAGATACTGCGCGCGTCCAGATCGGTGTTTTCCATCAGCGCCCGCGCCGCGGATTCGGCAAACGAGCCGCCGGAGCCGATGGCGATGAGATCGTGCTCCGGCTCGATAACGTCGCCATTGCCCGATATCACCAACGAGGCGGTATCATCGGCCACCGACAACAGGGCCTCCAGGCGTCGCAGCATGCGGTCGGTGCGCCAGTCCTTGGCCAATTCCACCGCCGCGCGGGTCAGGTGACCCTGATGCTTTTCCAGCTTGCCTTCGAAGCGCTCGAAGAGGGTGAAGGCATCTGCCGTACCGCCGGCGAAACCAGCGATAACCCGGTTGTGATACAGGCGCCGCACCTTGCGTGCATTGCCCTTCATAATGGTATTACCCAGCGAAACCTGGCCGTCGCCGCCGATCACCACCGTGCCATTACGCCGCACGGAGAGAATGGTAGTGCCGTGATATTGCTCCAAGGTGGAATCCTCAGTGAAAAAACAGGGGGAAGGGATTTTACACCATAATGGGCCGCAGTCGTCGACGGGCCGCAGCAAGGCATGTTACTCCGCCGGATAACACCGGGCAATGGCCATAAATTCATCCAGCGGGACAAGGAAAACGTCTACCTCGGATATTTCATGAATTTGCATAAAAAAGACTGCTCCTGCGTCCATGCAGGCAAAGCTTCCGCGTCCTGCTCTCGCCCCTTACCTGCATCCATGCAGGCAAAGCTTCCGCGTCCTGCTCTCGCCCCTTACCTGCATCCATGCAGGCAATAAACAAGTGGGATTATGCAAAACTTCATGCAATATCCAGACTAAGAATCTGGTTTTGACGATTTCTTTCTGGCCCGCGGATGGGCCCGGTCGTAGACCTGCGCCAGATGCTGAAAGTCGAGGTGCGTATACACCTGGGTGGTGCTGATATCGGCATGCCCCAGCAATTCCTGTACCGCACGCAGATCGCCACTGGACTCCAGCAGGTGACTGGCGAAGGCGTGGCGCAGCTTGTGCGGATGCACATGGCTGTCGATACCCTGGCGCCGGCCCCATTTGGCGAGTCGCGCCTGCACCGCACGCGGCGTCAGCCGGGTACTGCGCTGACTGACGAACAGCGCCGGCTCGCCGGCCGCGGCCAGTTCGCCACGCACCCGCAGCCAGCGCCGCAGGGCATCCATGGCATAACGACCCACCGGCAGATCGCGCTGCCGGTTACCCTTGCCGGTAACGCGCAGCGCCGCGGCGCGCACATCCACCTGACCCATGTCCAGCGATACCAGCTCGGACAGGCGCAGGCCGGAGGAATACAGCAACTCCATCAGCGCCAGATCACGCACTGCCAACGGGTCGCCGGCATCGATGGCCAGCAGGCGGGCCATCTGATCCGTATCCAGCGGCTCCGGCAACTTGCGCGGTGACTTGGGCGCACTGACGCCGGTGACGGGGTTCTGCGTGACCTGCCCTTCGCGGGCGAGGTAGTGAAAAAAACGGCGTGCGGCGGACAACAACCGCGCCACACTGCGGCCACCGAGGCCCCGGCGGTGAACCTGGGCGGAAAACCGCCGCATCTGCCGGGAACTCACTGCCGCCCAACCCTCGATGCCCTCGGCCTCGCAGAAGCTCAGCAGACGGCTGAGGTCACGCCGATAGCTATCGACGGTACGCGGGGAATACTGGCGCTGGAACCGCAGGTGGTCGAGATAGCGATCCAGCCATTGTTGTTCGGTGTCACCCATCGGCCGCAACTGAACTAGCCGGCTTCCAGTCTGAGATGAGCGGCCAGGGCGGCAGCAATCACCTGCGCCATGCGCGTCAGGAAAGAGATATCGCTGCCAGGGATGAATCGGTTGGTGTCGCCACTACCGATGGCCAGCAGACCAACACACCCTTCCCTGCCCAGTGGCAACACCACACCGGAGCCGACGGCATCGGCCCGTTCGCCGAACAATATCTCCCGCTGCTCCTCTTTGAGGCGGCCACAGAAGGGCCTGCCGGTGCTGAGCATGTGCTGGAAGGGAGCACGGAAGACAGCGCTATCGCGCACGAATTCGGCGCGCGAGGCCAGATGCCCATCCCGGGGCGGCGCCAGCAAATGCAGCACCGCCACATCGGCCGAATAGTCGCGGCGCAGACGGCTGACGAGCAGGCTCATCAACCCCTCCAGGCCCTGGCACTCCATCAGCAGCAGGGTCAGCTGATGCAGCTGGGTATTGAGGCGGTCATTCTCACGCGCCACCTGCACCACCTCTTCCAACTGCTTCTTCTGCATCTCATTCTGGGCACGTAGCATGGTCACCTGCCGCTCCACCAGCGAAATGGCGCCCCCGGACTCGTGAGGCAGATACAGATCCGGCAACAGCCAGAGATTGTGCGCAAAGAAGTCGCGGTGGTCGCGGAGATACTCCGCCACAACCTGCTCGCTGATGGCCTCGGTGTCACTCGTCATAACGTGATACTGCCCTCGAATACGGTTTCCACGGGGCCGGTCATGAATACCGGCGCATCGCCTCCGAGCCATCGTATCAGAAGTCGCCCGCCCGGCAGGTCAACGGCCACTTCATCATCCACCAGCCCCCACCGGTGCGCCACCACGGCCGCGGCGCAGGCGCCGCTACCGCAGGCCCGGGTCTCGCCACTGCCACGCTCGAACACCCGCAGACGAATCCGCCGGCGCGAAACCGGCTGCATAAATCCCACATTGGTGCGCTCAGGAAAGCGGGGATGGCCTTCGACGCGCGGCCCCCATTCGGCCACCGGCGCCGTATCCACATCATCGACCCGGATCACCGCATGGGGATTACCCATGGAGACGGCACCGATCTCCAGCGAAATCCCATTCAGTCCCAAGGCATACTGCGCGGCGCACGTTTCGGCCTCGAAAGGAATATCCGCCGGCGAAAAACGGGGTGCCCCCATATCGACGGTCACCTGACCATCCCCCTCGATACGCAAGCGGAGATCCCCGGAAGCAGTCTCCACGGCGATCTCGCGCTTATCCGTAAGGCCGGCATCCACCACAAAGCGCGCAAAACAACGTGCGCCATTACCACATTGACCCACTTCACTGCCGTCTGCATTGAAAATTCGGTAGCGGAAATCCACATCGGGTGACCCCGACCGTTCCACCAGCAATAGCTGGTCGCAACCCACGCCACGCTGGCGATCAGCAATGAGGCGCACCTGCCCGGGGCTCAGATCGATGGCCTGATTGATGGCGTCGATGACCACAAAATCATTACCCAGGCCGTGCATCTTGGTAAAGGTTATCTGCATCCAGGCATAGTTGCAGACTGCCGGGCCGGATTCAACCACCCGCCCGGGAAAGGGTCGGCAGACAACCAGCATCGGCCATGCCATTGCAAGCGGCTCTATCCCCCCGACGTACCCTCAAACCACTTTCCTTGACCTATATCAAATCCACAACCACTACGAATGATAAGCTTTTCAGGCCACGTTCCCCATCATTCCAGAGTGGTCGCCCCATGCCCCTCGACAGATCAGACTGCCTCGGAGATTATGATTTTGAGCACATCGCCTATTATGCCAAAAAGCGCTTCATCGACGGTATCTCCACCGTTACCCTGATTGCCCAGGCAAAGACCGCACGCGCAAAGGAAGAGATCGCCCTGGTCTCCATGCTGGACATTACGGACGAGGACATCCGCGACATGCAGCTGAGCTGCCGATACGCTGACGAATGCAGGATAATGGACTGCCGGGACAGACTCAGAAAAATGATAACAGAGAAACTGTCAGGCCTCGCGGCGGCAGATCCTTGCAGACAGTCCCCACTCTTTCGGGTTACCGTTTGAGGGCATACTCAATTAACAAGGCCGTCAAGATGAGTTTCCCCTAGCGATAATCCAAACCACTGCCACGTAAATGACGTGGGAAATTTCGGCCTAAATCATAGTCAGCCGAAAAAATATCCAGTCCGGAGTCATAATAACCACCCTCAATATCCAGCAGACCCAGGATAGCGTGTTCAAGATCATCGGCTTGATAAGGTCTTTTTTTCAATGCGGCGATATCCGACACCGGCAATTCATAGTGATCATTTGACCACAACAGCATCGGCACTTCCCACATCTCTTTGGCCCTTCTATTGTGGCCGGAAAAATCACTGTTATGCGCCACATCCTGGCCATGATCTGAAATATAGAGCCATGCTGCCGGTTCATTTGGATGATCAATCAATTCATTGACAAGCTGAGACAATATGTAATCCTGATAATAAATAGCGCTGTCATACATATTCCGAAAGGTGATCTCCCACATTGAGCGGCCTTGTGACGCCAGCCTCTCCGCAACCGCATCATCATACAGCTTCTCGAAAACCGCATGCGTTCTTGGGTAACGATAATTATAGGAAGGATGAGAGCCCAATATATGCACAAAAATCAACTTTTTCTCCGCAGGATCATTCAAGGCGGCTCGATAAGGATCCAATACCGCCTCATCCAGCGTGCCTTCGAGCCGGGAGCCCCCTCTATTGGTAAAAACCGCCCTGTCCGCCTGTCCGGCGAGTATCGAAACAATTCCCCGCCCTTCCGTACCCTGGTTGGTGACCCAATACACCTTATAACCTGCTCGCTGCGCCATCACTACCACACTGGGCTTCTCCTTCCAAAGCTCGCCCTGCTCCACGGTGGCAGGCGTCAACATGCGAGTAATCGAGCCTATTGTCGATGCGTCAGCCGCAATCACATCCTCAAACACAATCAACCCGTCGACCTTTTCGAGCAACGGCGTGGTTTCGCGCTCATAACCGTACAGAGACCAGTCATTGCGCGTATCACTCTCACCAATGACCACCACCACGGTACGGCGGCCAACCCCTTCAGAAACAACCATTGAATTAAGCGTTTCATCACTATTGGTGGCCGCTAAATGCGCATATAGCTGCTTGGCCTCCTCAAGATCGGCCTGCCACCGCAAGTAATTTTCGGGAAAATAGAACAGTGGATTCGATTTGCGTAATGTCGGATTAAAATGGATCGCCAGCAACACAATGGTCACGATACCCGCGGCCCAATAACGCTTGATTTTAGGCTTATCCTCGACGCTCAATGAAGGTGGTTCCGCCACGAACAAAAACCAAAACAGCACTAAACTACCGAGAAACAGCGCCAGATTGAGCGAGATATAGCGGGCGTATTGAATAAAAAACTCGCTGGATTCGGCCATATCGGTACTGAATATCGACTGTACAACAATCACATCCTCCTGCTGCACGCCAAAGGCATCCCGCAGGGTCGACTGGAAGCCGATATTCAACAGAATGATGATAAGAAAGGACAGCAACAGACCGCTGAACAATGCACGTTTATTGGGCAAAATATCCCGCCAATAAAAGAGCGTGGTCAGTGTAAAAAAACCTAAAACCGCAGAGAGTCCTGCTTGCGAGTAATTTAACTTATCAAAAAGATAGTATGCCAGTGGCATGAAGGTAAATATCAACCCCTTCAAGGCCGGGGGCAGCTTTCTCAAGCGAGCAATAGAATTCATTATTATTTTAATCTACCGATACAGATGTGTATTAACTTGCCAACGATTGGCATCACATGTGCTTTGAGCGCGTTACGCCGAAACCAATCCGTTGAATCTACCTGGCCACGGCTTCTGCGCCGCTTGCTGAAGGCGGCTTCTTTGAGAAAAGCGCTACTGGCGATCGTTGAGTACTCTAGCCGGCGATTTTTCTACCGACACCGACACAAGGAAGCCTATAGCGCTGAATTTAAAAGATTTTTCCAGCGCCCTGGACGATCTCGCTACAACTCAACGGATTGATCGGGTATTAAAAGCTCTGCATCACACGGCAAACATTAACAGAAAAACCAACCGCACACGACCAGACCCGTTAACCCGAATATTTCATGCCACAGGGAACAGGCGTACCGCCCCGTCAATGTAAACAACCCGCGCTATACCTGAATAGTATTGACTGCAAGCTTAAGAGGCTTGAAATACCGTCACTCACGCCGCTCAGCCTGCAAGCAATCAACGCACAAGGTGATTTTGTCCGGGTCTTCCCGTCGTTCCACCCAGAACTGGCAATATTTTCAATGTACATCAGTCCCATGCCGCAAGACCCCATCGCAGAGTCCCATCCACTCAGGCTCACAGGTTTTTTAGGCATGTAATCTTCGCGACGACGACATCAGTACGCACCATGACTGAGCCAATTCCTTCGCCATCCTGCAATACTGCACCCTCATGGTGCAGACCAGACACGCCTAAAGACTATACCCTATTGAATTTTATGTGTTTTTAGTTATGGCACAAATCATGCTGCTGACTCTCAATCATTAAAAACTATAACTAGTGACCCATCACGTTTGCGTCGTGTATTGATGGAGCACGCGTAGGCAATACCTCTTCCAGAGGCCGCATTATCAGAGTTATTCAGTGCGGTATGTTATTTTTCATGTCCAGGGGGCGTCATGATTTACAGTGCAATGCGGTTTTTTGTCTCCAGTGTTTTTTTTATCGTCTTGAGTGGCGTTTTTCTACAGTCCGTCGTTGCAGATGATGATGTACCCCGACCGATCACTCACTATCCCGAAAGAAATGTCGCCATTACGGAAAAGTGGAAAGAAGCAAAAGATGGCTACAGCAATCCCAGAAACTACACCCCCCCCGTTGTCGAGGGAGCGGGTAAAGACTGCGTAAAATGCCACAAAGTATTGACGCCGACCGCCGTCAAGGATTGGGAAGACAGCAAGCATTATGAAAACAATGTCGGCTGTGAAAGCTGTCACAACGATCACAGCAACCTCATCATGCCGACACCCGATACCTGTGGCACCTGTCATGCCGCCGAAACCATGCAACACCGGGCAGGAAAACACTCCATTGCCTGGAGTGTGAAGGTGGCATCCGGCGGCAAAGGCGGCGGTGCAGGCCGTTTTCTCGCCCAATATGAAGAAATGAGGGAAGGTGCCTGTGGCGGTTG
>DRKN01000140.1 GCA_011051755.1 Gammaproteobacteria bacterium | reverse complement strand
TCACACGTCACCGACGCATCGGACTGGCGCGTCGAATACCCCTTCGTGGTCGTTCACCCGGACAGCGAGGCCGAAATGGCCCGCGTGGTACAGGCCTGCATCGACCTCGGCCTGTCGCTGATCCCCCGTGGTGGCGGCACCGGCTACACCGGCGGTGCCGTGCCATTACGTGAACATTGCGCCATCATCAATACGGAAAAACTGGACGCCATCGGCAACGTCGAACTGCGCAAGCTACCCGGCGTCGGGCACGAGGTAGCCACGGTGCACGTCGAGGCCGGCGTGGTCACGCGCCGGGTGTCAGACCTGGCCAACGCCAACGGTTACGTGTTCGCCGTCGATCCCACCTCGCAGGACGCCTCCTGCATCGGCGGCAACATCGCCATGAATGCCGGTGGCAAGAAGGCGGTGCTGTGGGGCACCACCCTGGACAATCTGGTGTCGTGGCGCATGGTCACCCCGGACGGCCGCTGGCTGGAAGTCGAGCGTATCAATCACAATCTGGGCAAGATCCACGACCAGGCCGAGACGACATTCCGCATCCGCCGCTTCGAAGCCGATGGCAAGACCCCATTCGGCGACGTGGAAACCCTGCGCATCCCCGGCAGCGAGCTGCGCAAGGAAGGCCTGGGCAAGGACGTCACCAACAAGTTCCTCGGCGGCCTGCCCGGGGTACAAAAGGAAGGCTGCGACGGCCTGATCACCTCGGCGGTGTTCGTACTGCACAGGATGCCGGCGCACATCCGCACCGTGTGCCTGGAATTTTTCGGTGACGACCTGCGCCGCGCGGTACCGGCCATCGTCGAGACCAAGGACTATCTGGACGCCGCCGAGGACATCCATCTGGCCGGTATGGAACACCTCGACGAGCGCTACGTGCACGCCGTCAACTACAGCACCAAGGCGCCGCGCAGTGAGCGACCGAAGATGGTGCTGCTGATCGATATCGCCGGCGACGACGCCGACCGCGTCGCCGAAGCCGCCTCCAGCGTGGTGCGCATGGCCAATGCGCGCGACGCCGAGGGCTTCATCGCCGTCAGCGCCGAGGCCCGCCACCGTTTCTGGGCCGACCGCGCACGCACCGCCGCCATCGCCGCGCACACCAACGCCTTCAAGATCAACGAAGACGTGGTCATTCCGCTGGATCGCCTCGGCGATTACAGCGAGGCCATCGAGCGCATCAATATCGAATGCTCCACGCGCAACAAGCTGCGCATGATCGACGCGGTGCTGGACTATCTCGGCGGCGACCTGCCGGAACACCGCCAGGCGCGTGACTTCGAGTCCAGCGAAGAAAACACCGCAATCCTCGACAATAAAAAAATTGCCGCGCGCGAGCATCTGAAAACCATCCGCGCGCAGTGGGCCTGCATCCTCGAACATCTCGATGAGCCGGCCAGCGCGCACCCCGGGGCATTCACTCCGCCAGAGAACCCGCAGCACCGCAGCAGCACCGAAGACGACACCCTGTTCCACCTGCTGCAACGCCGTGAGCTGCGTATCTCCTATCGCAAGGCGGTAGAGAAACCGCTCAAGGCCATCTTCGGTGGCCGCGAGCTGGAGGTGGTGCGCGCACGCCTCGACGAGATCCACCGGGAAATCCGCGCCAGCCGCCTGTTCGTCGCCACCCACATGCATGCCGGCGACGGCAACGTGCACACCAATATTCCCGTGCATTCCAACGACTATCTGATGCTGCAAGAGGCCGACGAAGTGGTCGAACGCATCATGGCGCTGGCCGAGTCCCTGGGCGGCGTGATCTCCGGCGAACACGGTATCGGTATCACCAAGATGCAGTTCCTCGACCCGGCGACAGTGGAGGCCTTCGCCCACTACAAACAGCAGGTGGATCCCGGGCAGCGCTTCAATCCCGGCAAACTGATGGCCGGTTCCGGGCTGGGCAATGCCTACACCCCCTCGCTACGACTGTTGCAGCAGGAGGCGCTGATCCTCGAGGCCTCCGAACTGGGCGCCCTCAACGACGACATCAAGGACTGCATGCGCTGTGGTAAGTGCAAACCCGTGTGCAGCACCCATATCCCGCGCGCCAATCTACTCTATTCACCGCGCAACAAGATCCTCGCCACCGGCCTGATCATCGAGGCCTTCCTCTACGAAGAGCAGACCCGGCGTGGCATCTCCCTGCGCCACTTCGACGAAATGAACGACATCGCCGACCACTGCACCGTGTGCCATAAGTGTTACAACCCCTGCCCGGTGGACATCGACTTCGGCGACGTCTCGGTGCGCATGCGCAAACTGCTCAAGGCCTTCGGCAAAAAACACACCGGCCTGGCGACGCGTGCTTCCATGGCCTACCTCAATGCCGGCGATCCACGCACCATCAAACTGATGTACAAAGCACTGCTGCAATGGGGTTTTAAGGGCCAGCGCCTGGGCTACCAACTGGCCAAACGATTCAAATTGATTGGCAACGGCAAGCGTCCCAAGGCCACTACGGGCAAACCAAAACTGCAGGAGCATGTGGTCAACTTCGTGCGCAACCCCCTGCCCGCCAGCCTGCCAACGCAGACCATGCGCCAAACCCTGGGCCTGGAGGACGACAAGAACGTCCCCATCCTGCGCAACCCGGCCAAGGTCGACGAAAATTCCGACGCTGTGTTCTATTTCCCTGGCTGTGGCTCCGAGCGCCTGTTCAGCCAGGTGGGCATGGCAACACTGGCGATGCTGTACGAAACGGGTGCACAGACCGTGCTGCCACCGGGTTATCTGTGCTGCGGCTATCCGCAGTCGGCCACTGGCGATGAACAGAAGGGCCAGCAGCTCTCGGTAAACAATCAGGTGCTGTTCCACCGCATCGCCAACACACTCAACTATCTCGATATCAAGACTGTGATCGTCTCCTGCGGCACCTGCATGGATCAGCTACAGAAATACCGCTTCCAGCAGATCTTCCCCGGCTGCCGGCTGCTGGACATCCACGAGTATCTGCTGGAGAAGGGCGTGAAGATGGAGGGCGTCGAGGGCCAGCAGTACCTTTACCACGCCCCCTGCCATGAACCCATGAAGACCCACGCTCCACTCGGCGTGGCCAGTAGCCTGCTGGGCAAGGACGTGCGGCTGTCGGATCGCTGCTGCGGCGAGGCCGGCACCTTCGCCGTATCGCGTCCGGACATCGCCACCCAGCTGCGCTACCGCAAGCAGGAGGAACTGCAAAAAGGCATCGAAGCACTGACCGGCGCACCCAGGGCGAACAACGGCAACGTCAAGATGCTCACCTCCTGCCCGGCCTGCGTGCAGGGCCTGTCGCGCTATACCGACGACACCGGTCTGGAAACAGACTACATCGTGGTGGAAGTGGCACGCGGCCTGCTCGGTGACGATTGGCAGACACAGTTCGCCGAGCGCATCAAACAGGGCGGCATCGAGCAAGTACTGCTGTAAGCAGCACGGGGACAGAGACCATGAACACAGATTTCGATGACGCATCCGACAATGACGCTGAAGCCCCCAAGAGCAAGTCCCAGCTGAAACGGGACATGCATGCATTGCAGGAACTGGGCGAGGAGTTGGTCAACCTGAGCCCGGAGCAGTTCAAAAAATTCGAACTGCCCGAGGCACTGCACGACGCAGTGGTCGAGGCGCGGCGTATCCACAGCCGTGGCGCCCTCAAACGCCAGTTGCAATACGTCGGCCGCATGATGCGCAACGTCGATCCCGCGCCGATCCGCGAAAAGCTCGACGCCCTGCGCGGACAGTCACGCCAGGCGGCGGCGCAGCTGCACCGCATCGAACGCTGGCGCGACCGGCTACTGGAGGAAGGTGATCATATACTGGAGGAATTGGTGACACGGTACCCGGATGTTGATCGCCAGTATCTGCGCCAGCTGGTGCGCAATGCCAGCAAGGAAAAACTGGCCAACAAAGCGCCACGTTCGGCGCGTCTGCTGTTTCGTTATCTGCGTGAGTTGATGGAAGAGAAAAAGTAGACGCCGTCTCCCTCGCCCAAGCACCCGCTCACAAATGACGACACGGACATGCAGGGCCATGTGTAGGAGCGGGCCATGCCCGCGAAAAACAACCTGTGAGAGCAACTTCAGCCACGAACGAAACCCGCCTTCTTCGCGGCTGAAGTCGCTCCCACAATGTTCAAATCTCTATCTCTTTGGTAAAAAACAGGACTATCGCGGGCATGGCCCGCTCCTACGCTCAACGGGTTTTTCTGCCTCGCTCGTAGAAAAATTCTTCGTGAGCTTCGTGGTGATATTAATGATCCACAGGGCATGGCACCGCCCAGCAATACATGGTTTCCCGCATCACCAATGGTGGACTGTATCCAGCCTACAAGAACGACACATCAATTCAGCTGAAACATCACCGGCACCCGGAATTCCAGCTCCGTGCGCGGATCACCGTCTGGCATAGGTGGAAACGGATCGGCCCGCTGCGCCATCGCCAGGGCGCCCTTGTCGAGGAAACGGTTGCCGGTGCGTTTCTCCAGCTCGACCTGCAACACCCGACCCGCGCGGTCGATACGAATCCGCAACATCCCCTCCCCTTCGATGCGCAGCCGTTTGGCGCGGCGCGGGTATTTTTTGTGTTGCTCCAGCCAGGCCACCAGCAATTGCTCGTAACGCGCGGTCGCGGCGGCATCCAGCGGTACGCTGACCGCCTCCACAGCGGGTGGCGGCTCGACTTCCGGCACCGCTTCGACGACCGGCTCCTGCGGAGGCGCAGGTAACGGGGGCGTTTTCTGCACCGGTTCGGGTTGGGGAACGGGCTCGGGCAGAGGCTCCGGCTTAGGCAGAGGCTCCAGCTTAGGCGGCGGTTCCGGCTCAGGCTCCGGCGGGGGCTCCGGGGCGGGAACAGGCTCAGGCAGAGGTTCTGGCTCGGGCAATGGCTGCACTGCGGGAGGCGGCGGTTCGGCGCTCACCGTCTCCTCCGCCACCATCGCCAGCAGGTTGATGCGCAACGGCGCCTCGGGCGGCGGCGCAGGCGGACTCGCTTGCGGCGGCACGAACCACAGGGCCAGAGCCCCGTGCAGAACCAGGGCAAGCACCAGCATCATGCTCATATGCAGGCGGGTGATGGTCATGACCGGCCTATTTCTGCAAGGTCGCCAAGGCCACGTCGGTACCCCCGGCGGCACGAATCTCATCCATCACCGCAAGCAATTGCTGCACCTCGGTGCGGGCATCGCTCTTCAGGGTGATGGCGGCATCGGCACCCACTTCCAACAAGGGCTCGATGGCGCCACGCAATTGTTCCAGCTCAATGCGTTCCCCGTTGAGGGCAAGCTGCCCCGTTCGATCCAGTGACACGAGAATAGAGGTGATATCGGTGACCGTGGCGCTGCTCGATGCCGGCAACTCCAGCTCAATGGCCTCCGGCACCATGAAGGTGCTGGTCAGCATGAAAAACACCAGCAGCAAAAAGACGATATCGATCAGCGGCGCAATATCCAGATGGGAATGAATGCGGGCCCGGCCTTCAAATTCCATGGGTCTCATCCTCGATACGCTCATCATCGTGAGTGCCTATATGCGGGGTCTTGCCAAAATGGCGCAACACCCGAATACTGGCGTCCTTCATGTCAGCACGCACATGATCGACCTCCCCTTCCAGGTAATAGAAAGCCGCCATGGCGGGTATGGCTACGGTGAGGCCAAAGGCGGTGGTAAGCAAAGCCTCCCAGATACCACCGGAAAGAATGGAGGGATCAACCCGACTGCCGGCCGCCTCAAGACTCATAAAGGCGGCAATCATGCCGGTCACCGTTCCCAGCAGTCCCAACAGTGGACTCAGGTGGGCGATGGACGACAGGCCTCGCAGCCAGGATTCCAGGGCGCGGATCTGCGCGCTGCCCACCCGGCTCACTTCCGCCTCGACATCCCGGGTGGACATGGCAGGATCGGCACCACAACGCACTGCGCTTTCCAGCACCCGGGCCACCGGGCTGTTCTGCTGCTGCAAGCTCTGTAAGGCTTGACCATGCTCATCGCGCTGCACAGCCGAGATGACATCGTCAACGAATGCCGAACGACGCAGGCCGCTGCGGGAGAACTGATACAGTTTCAACAGAATAATGGTGGTGGCAAGAACAGACATGAGCAGCAGCACATACATGACCGCCCCGCCCTGTTGAAATAAGCTATACATAATGACCTTCCACTCACAAAAAATGGGTGGCACAGCTTTCGCTATGCCACCCGGTTAATAAACTGCTGTTAGAGATCCATTTCCAGACCCGCGTAAGCGAACAGGGGCATACCCGGGCGTGGCCCTTCCGGTTGGCGTGACACGTTATAGCGCGCATCCGCCACGTTCTGGATGCCGCCGAAGAACGTCACCCCATCCACAATCCGATAGTAAACCGAGATGTCGGCGACAAAATAGGCATCGGTGGTGCCGAAGCGGGCATCACGTTTGCCCTCACCGTTGACTTGGTCATTGACGTTGTTGGCGGTAGTAAAGGTCTCGCTGACATAGCTGCCGCTGATGTGGCTGCCCCAGCGCGCCGCATCCACACCGGTACCCAGACTGAAAACCCATTCTGGGATATAGGGCACCTGGTTGCCAGCCTTTCCATCGCTAAAAATAGATTCTGGATCATCGGAGTACGCCGCATTCTGCTGGGTGGCATTGGTGTAGGTCGCAGTCAAATACCAGGGGTTTTTGACCTTCCAGCCATTGGCAATGCCGGCGTCATACTGACTGGAGAATTCCAGGCCATAGCTGCGCACCTTACCGAAATTCCTGGTTTCACCCGTGCCGGTACCACCGATATTGTCGATTGCGATCATGTCACTGAAATCGGTGTAAAAGGCCACTGTCTCCACCGCCAGGGCCTGCCGGACATTGGTGTAACGCGCACCCAGCTCATAGGCCAGGCTGGTCTCTTCATTGATGCCACTGGTGGCGCTCTTGGGGCTAGGCGGGGAGGAGCCACGATTGACACTACCGAAACCGCTCCAGGAGTCGTTGAATCTGTAGGTGGCGCCAAGACTGGCGGCCCACAGGTTCATGGTGTTGGTTCTGGTGACGGACGGGGCTTTGACACCTGCGTAGTTTTCGATATAGGTCTGATCCAGTTGCTCAACACGGATGCCCGGCGTAAAGCCCCAGGCGCCGACCTTGATGGTGTCCTGCAGGAATACGGCAAGCGCCTCGGTCTTCTGCAAGCGGTCACCCGCACGGCCAGGAGTGCCGAGAATCATGCCGTCGACGCTGCCGTTGGCCAGTTGCGAATAGCGGTCATCCCACTGGAAGCGGATTATCTGATCCTGGTTGAAACGGATACCGGCGGCGACCTCGTGCTGCATCGCACCGGTGCCGAAGCGGTAGTAGCTCACCACGTCGAGGCCCTGGGTCTCGTAATCACGGTTGTTGGCGCGCACGCGCAGGGTACAAGCCACGTCATCGCCCTTCAGGCAGTCCAGTCCTTCGCCATTTTCAGCCAGGGCGGAGGAAAGACTATAGTTATTGCCAGCGATGCCATTGACGTCGCGCAGATCCTTGAGCTTGTACCAGTTCCGCGAAAAGGTGTTCTGGTACAGAGTGGTGATGATATCCAGGTCGTCCGAGGGTGCCAGGGCATAACGCAGGTAGCTGCGTCTCTCCTTGGTCTCGATGTTGTCGAAACGGCTGGCCGAATATCGCCGGTATGGATCCGCCGAAAAGTCGGCCTCGCTCAGACCCAGGTAGGTCTCATTGGCATCCAGTTCGGAGGTGCCGTATTTGAACTCCAGGCGCTGGTACATGGCGGTGTCCGGCTCCCAGGAGAGCTTGATCATAGGATCGGCCTTGGTGAAACCGGTGTTGTCGCCATCGCGAAAATCGGGGGTTTTATCGATGGTCTTGTAACCCTCGTTGTTGCGGAAATAGCCCTCCAACAAGAAGCCAACCTGGCCCGCGCTGGTCGTCAGGGTATTACCAAAATAGCCGTGGGTACGCTGATCACCAAAGCTGCCGTAAGAGGACTTCAAGTAGACGGTCCGTTGCAGTGGGGTGGGGGTGGACAGGTAGTTAATGACGCCACCGGTGGTCTGCGGGCCATATTTGACCTGGCTGGAGCCCTTGAGGATCTCCAGTCCGCTCATCCGACCCATGGTCGGCGTGTAGTAGGCGGCCGGGGCGGAATAGGGCGCCGGCGCAGTCAACACGCCGTCTTCCATCACCGTCACTTTGGCGCTGCGGGTGGTGTCCACGCCACGCAGGCTGATGCTTGAAAACAAGCCGAAGCCCTCTTCCTGGCGCACATAAACCCCCGGCACTTTGCGCAGCACCTGGTTGACATCATCGTAGTTTTGCTCACGAATGTCCTCGGTGGTGACCGAATAGGCGGAACCCGGCATTTCATCGATATTGGCCGGGTTGCCGATCACCATCACCTTGTCCAGTATTTTGGCATCCGAACCGGTGCTTGAATTATCATCATCCGCAGCGCCAGCGGGTATTGCCATGCCCAGTGCAGCGATGGTGAATATGCCGCGAAACAAGTCGTTATATTTTTTCACTTTGCCACTTCCTCAATTTACGTTCTCACCTGATTCCGTAACATCATGACGACGCATGGTGGAAGACCTTAATTTCACTATTAAATCAACGTCTTACACTCTACGCCAGCCCAAAAACTACAGATTCTGGCTTCAATTTTTGCAATGAAGCCGCCTTAGCTGAAGCCCTATACCCTCTAATAAAAATGAAGAAGAGCTGGAGCAAGGACGGATTGACTGGCTGGCTACTACTGGACTCACGCGGGTCGAGTTGGCTGGCTGTGTGGAATTATGACCGGATCAGACCTAAATGTAAATGAGAATCACAACCATTAAGACTGGTATTGACATTTAATTGAGAATGACTATCATTTGCATCCATGGGCATGAGGGATTCGCCTGAAACCCATAAACCACTAAGGGACGCGACGACGAATATGAGTTATCAGATCAATGCATGGCTGGAGCAGGGTGAACCCCGGCTGGGGATTGTGAACGCACAGACTGGCGAGATACAGCAACTGTGGCGGCTAAGCAAAATCCGCAGCGCACGTGGTAAACCGGTACAGAGAGAGTTGTCCCACAGGCAACAATCGGCAATACAGCAGCTGACAAAAACGCTTTTCCTGCTGGGATGTGCCGAGGATATCTCACTTGCGCAACGGGCGCAGGCCGGGAATATGGGGGATGTTTGCCTGAATTGCGACGGATGTGCAGAGGATATTGCAACGGCGGCCACGATAGCGCAGCAATACACAAATTCAATGAAACAAGGTGCGGCATGAAAGAGAAGACAGCAAGCCAGTCACCAGAAGAGCCGTCAAAACAAACCGTGGAAAAAAGCTATGACAGCCGGGATCTCTTTCGCGGCAAGCAGGAGATCCTGATCGAACACGCGGGCCATGCGTACCGGTTACGGATTACCCGCCAGGACAAATTGATTTTGACCAAGTAATACCCTCCAAGGGCGCTTCCCGCGGAGCGCCACGCCAGCCACCCAGCCTGCGGGCAAAGGTAGCCAGCCGGATCGTCAGGGTTGGGATACTTTTGAGGTGGTTTTTTTATGTGTATCAGACGATACAAGCAAAACGAAGATTCATCGCCTAAGGCGATATTGCTGAACGGGGCGGACTCCGGGTCTTCCATCAGTATTCTCCCAGGTTTACGGCGCAAAAAAAGGCGCAAGAAAATCTGGGAGCTTGAACACCGCTTTCATTGCAGCATTGCAGGGACTTGTCTCACGCTGGACGAATTGCGCCGGTTTTGCCGTAAGGCCCAGGGAAAAATCAAGCGGCCCATCAGCGACTATGAATTGCACATCACCTTTGTGGGTATCCTTGAAAATGCCCATGCGGCACGTCCGGCGAACAAATACCTCGACCGGAAATACCGCACGGCAATTCAACATTTTGATCCGGCCAACAGCCCGGAGGCGTTGCTCGATTTATGGAATGAAGCGGTTTCTCAAGGGAACATTGCCAGTGCTTTCTGGGCAGTGGCGACTCATCCACTGGCGTCGGAAAAATTGCTTTTCCGGGTATACGGAGAGGTACACATGCTCTCCCATCTTTCGGGTGCATCCATTCGTCTCGACATGCAGGCCCTGAAGCGGCTGCGCCAGCGTGTTCCGGTACTGGAACATGAGTTGGCCGAGAGCCGCGCTGAGTTGTTGCACCGGATGCGAAAAAAAGACAAAACCATTCAGGCGCTGAACAAGCGTCTCGCCATGCAACGGGAGACCGAACGCACGCTATGTGAAACACAGCAGCGCCTGCATGAACTGGAGAGCGGTAAAACCCTCAGCCAGCTGCGCAGCCGGTTAAAAGCGCAAACCGACGAGCTGGACAAAACGCTCGTGCGTGCGGAACGCGCCGAAGCCAGCGCACAGAAGTGGCGACGGGTGGTGGATGAGTCCGCCATCCGTCACCGCTTTCTCGAACAGCAGACCGTGGCGCTTGCAGCTGAACGGGATACGCTGGAAAACACATTGGATCAGCATTTATCAACCCGAATTTCACCCTGTGGTGATGGTGGCTTTGACGAGAAAAATATTGATCTGTGTAAACGTTGCATCCTCTACGTTGGTGGCCGGAATAGGCAGTGCAGTCATTTCCGCGCACTTGTGGAACGGCAAAATGGCAGTTTCATCCACCATGATGGCGGGAGAGAGGAAAGTGCTCACCGGCTTGCCGCGCTGTTACCCAGGGCGGATGTGGTGCTTTGTCCGCTGGACTGCGTCAGCCATGGCGCAGTCGAGCGGATTGTGCATCACTGCAAGCAGCACGGCAAGACCCTGAAGCTATTGCCGAAGTCGAGCCTGGCTGCCTTTTCCAGGGGACTCAAGGAGTTTGTCGATACTTGAAATGGAGAACTTCATTTCGTTTTGGCCCGTGCACTTCACGTCGTTGGCGTAGTGCTCTGGATTGGTGGTGTGGGTTTTGTCACCACGGTGCTTCTCGTATCGCTCAAGCAGATTTCCAATACCGAAACACGCTTGAAGCTATTCGAGTAACTGGAGGGAAAATTCGCATTTCAAGCCAAAAATACCACCCTGATTACGGGGCTCTCCGGGTTTTATATGCTGGAGTCCATGAATGCCTGGGAATGGTATCAGGATCTACAGTTCTGGTGGCTGCACCTGATGACATTTATCTGGATTGTATTTACCGTTGTTCTGTTTGTGCTTGAGCCGCTGATTCTGCACCGTTGGTTCATGCAGCAGGCAACACGGGATAGTGACAAGGCCTTCGCACTGATCCACAAAATGCACAAAGTGCTGCTGACGCTTAGTCTGCTCGCTGTCGCCGGTGCAGTGGCTGGCGTGCATGGACTGCGGATTGTTCAATAGACTTTCGGACTTGATACTAAAGACCGTCGAGAGGGCCCCGCATTTCCACGGACAAGCTTTTCAACAGGGCGCGAGAGTTGATTATTTAACATACGGGAGAGGAGTATCGCTTGCGTATCACCAGTAGGGGAAAACTTATTCTCACTAAGTAGCGAGTACTCCATCAAGGTGATGAATGAGGATGGAGTACTCGAAGCGCCGGGTAGTGTAAAACCCGGCAGATATATATAGACGGCACAACAGCCAGCCACCCAGCCTCCGGGCAAAGGTAGCCAGCCATTCTTTTTGGTTCGGTACTTTTGTTAAGGAGGTTTTTTTGTGGATCGTTTTGCCCTGATCACCACGGTCATGTGGACGTTGACTCTGGTTTGGTTCAATCCGGTGGCTGCGGATGAGATCTCCAAGGAGAGATCTTCCAGTGACTCTGTTGAACTGCGCGAAGTGGTTATTACCGGCACCCGCACCGAGAAACCGGTGCTGGAGGCGCCGGTGCGCACCGAGGTCGTGAACCGCAAGGAGATCGAAAAGACCCATGCCCGTGATCTGAAAGAGGCCCTGGAGGACGTGCCCGGCCTGCTGATCAAGCCCATCCACGGAAAAACCGGTTTCCAGGCTTGGTTACAGGGGCTGGATTCCGACCGGGTACTGGTCGTCATCGATGGTGAGCCCATTAGCCCCAGCACCGGCTCCTCGGTTGATCTCAGCCAGATCGGCACGATGGATATCGAGCGCATCGAGATCGTCAAGGGCGCCACCTCGGCACTCTACGGCAGCAACGCCATGGGGGGTGTCATCAATGTTATTACCCGCAAACCTACGAAGCCGTTGAGTTATCAGCTGAGTCTGGATGCTGGCAGCTATGGTGATAAAAACCTGAGCGGTGATGCCAACGATCTCAGCTCCCGTCGCCTGGCGGCCAATCTGGCGCTGAAACGACCCGGTGGATACCTGCAATTCAACGCTGATCTGCGCGACAAGGACGGCTATACCCTTGACCCGAACACCTTCCGTTCAGAAGGTGAGGAAGGCAGTAAAACCAATCTCAACCTGCGCCTGGCCTGGACGCCGGATGACCAGATTGAAATCTATATTGCGCCGCGCTATTACCGGGAGAAGATCAGTAACAATATGCTTTCAGACTTTATTCCCGGTGTCGGTAAACTCAAAAAGAAAAAAAATGAAGACGCCAGTCGCTTCGGCACCACGCTGGGCGTTGAACGCAAACTGGATAACGGCGGCCGGTTGCGCGGCTGGCTGCTGCGAGAAAACTGGCGTGATGTCACCCAGCAGGATGTGATCGCCACTGCAGAGATAGAGCAGCAGCGCACTGCGGAGATCGATACTTATCACGCCGAGTTGCAGTGGGACAGACCCGTGGGTAAGAACCAGGTTTTCACTTCCGGGCTGCTGCTCGGCGAGGAGACCATGGATCAATACCAGGGGGCTGGCCAGATTCGTGCACCCGAAGTGGATGGCGAGGAGAAACACAACATTGAGGCCTACCTGCAGGACGATATATTTATTGGCGAACAGTGGGAGATCGTACCAGGGATCCGCGTGCAGGACGATAGCGATTTTGGTTTTTACGCCGCTCCCAAGATTAATGTCATGTTCACCCCGGGGTGGCTCACCAATACCGTCACTAACATACGCATGGGGGTGGGCCGTGGCTACCGGGTGCCCAGCCTGAAAGAACGTTTTTTTATATTCGACCACAGCCAGTTGGGTTACAAGGTTTTGGGCAACAATGAACTTGTGCCGGAGAGTTCAGACAGCTACCAGTTAGGCATCGAGTTCGCGAGATCAGGTGATTTTCGCGCCGATATCACCCTGTTTCACAATCGCATCAAAAACCTCATCGATACCCGGGAGAATCCCGACAAATCAACTTCTCTCGTAAAAGTTAGCGATTATCAGAACTTCACCCGCGCCATGACCCAGGGGGTCGAGTTCAACGGCAACCTCCATCTGGGCCGCTTCGATATGAAGGGCAGTTATACCCTGCTCGACAGTGAAGATCGCATTACCGGAAAAACACTGAAAGAGCGACCCCGTCACCAAGTCAAGTTGGGCGCCGATTACGAGAACAAGGCACTGGGCACCACGCTGACCCTGCGCGGTGTCTACCAGAGCAAGGAATTTTCTAATGTCGACAATTCGGAGGAATCTCCCACCTGGATCACCTGGGATCTGAAATTGACTCAGGCGGTTGGCAAAGGATTCAAGTTGTTCGGCGGCGTCGACAACCTGACCGACGAACACAGTGATCCGGATAACTACTATGACAACCGCCCTAAGGCGGGCCGTTTTGTTTATCTGGGGGTGCGTTTCGATGGCTGATGAAATACATCCCTGTATTTCACTCCTTTGGGGTCGTTGCGCGGTCTCTGACCATAATTCCTGTTTTTCACAAACAAGTTATGCAGAGCGGAGTGCGGAAAAGCTAACACGCACTTCTCTCCTCGGCCCGTATCCCGCTCTCCATAACCTGTTTTCCCGACGGAATGCCGTTCTGTGTTTAAAAAAACTACCACGAAAAGAGGATGCAAAATGAAATCACGTAAGCTACCCATGCTGTTATGGCTGCTGATACTGCTGGCGCTGAGCGCATTATCCGGCTGTGGCGGTGACGGCAAAGACCCAACTCCACGCAACAATCCGACTCCCGATACCACGGGATCAGTACAAATCGATGCCACCGCGGGGGGATTCGGTGTGGAGCCGGACGACCCGAAGAACAAGTACACCTATTTCAATCTTGCCAGTGGTCAGGTGGTTGAATTAACCGATAGCGAAGCCGCAGTATCTGAGAATTGGCACGTCGCCTTTAAGCGTACGAACGTCAAGTTAAATGGGAGTGTTTCAGGACCAGCCAGCGTCAAGGGTGCGGTTGCTGATGCTCAAGATGACTTTTATGACGGTAATGGTGACCCCGATAGTTCGGTTTTTCTCAATGCGACGGCGGCAAGTGAGCGGGCGGCGTTCGATGGCGTTGTCAGCACCGATGGTCTCTCCTTTGAGGAAGATCGCAATATCCCTTACATCAAAGGCGACGGCAGCAGCGAGGGTTGGTGGCTCTATAGCGGCCCGCCGGATCACACCGTTTCCGCCAATCCGGACCAATGGTGGTTGATCAAGTCGGCATCAACTGATAGCTACGCCAAATTCCACGTCACCGATATCGTCCAGGCCAGCAGCGATATTACCCTGGAACTCTTTATTCAGGGCGCGGCGGACAGTGCCTTTTCAGCGACAGCAACGACATGGATCGCTGCCATTGGTAGCGCCGGTGGCAGCAAATGTTTTGACATCGATGCGGCAGCGGAAGTGGATTGCACTACGGCGGCGGCCGACTGGGATATCAAGGTGGAGGTTGCCGGGCAGGCCTGGAACATCTGGATCAACGGAGGCGTATCGGGCGATGGCAGTGGTGGCGCATTCGGCCCGTTTGACACCGCAGGTGTTACCGGCTATGTCAACGGCACGGCCAGCCCCGGTGGAACAGACATTAGTGGGATGTACGGACAGGACAGCGAAGGCGGCATCTTCAAAGACAATACTTGGTATGCCTACGGCCTCCAGGACAACAGCAAACTGTGGCCTAACTACCGCGTCTACGTCATCGATACCGGCACGGCGCAGTATAAAACGCAAATTCTCGGTTATTACAATGCCGCCGGAACCAGCGGCCACATCACCCTGCGCTATGCCCCGGTGCTTAGCGCCGAAACGGTCAATGTCACCCTGGAAGAGTGGAGCGTTTCTCTGGATAAAACCACCGTCAAGACCGGCAACATCAACTTCCGTGTGAGCAACAAGGGACCGGATGATGTCCACGAATTTGTCGTCATCAAAACCGGCCTGGCCCCGGATGTGCTGCCAAGTGATTCGCAGAAGGTCGATGAAAACGGTGCAGGCATCGAAATTATCGGTGAAATCGAAGGCATAAAGGTCGGCACCGACGTGCATGTCACCTCGATGGATCTCGAACCCGGTAACTACGTATTGATTTGCAATATTTGGGATGAAGACGAGCAGGAGTCCCACTACGGTGAAGGAATGCGGGTCGCGTTTACGGTGGTTACCAACTGATTTGGAATCACCCGTGCCTCCTCTTTTCTTACGAATTAACGCAAGCGAAAGAGGGACACGGATCCTGTTTCCGAGAGTGTTTTTATGACTTTACTTAACTACATACCCATCGCACTGTTTTGTGTCATCACGTCGCTGTCAATACTGTTGCCGGGATGTTCTCAAGACGAACCGCGCAATGAAGGACTGCAGGATGTCGTGAGAAAAAGTGCTCGCAGCTTACAGGTCGCCCGGGACATCAACCCGGATCCGCGCATTGTGGAAATCAATCTGGAGGCGAAAGAAAGCACCATTGAAATTGCCCGGGGTGTTTTCTCGCGGGTCTATACCTATAACGGCATGCTACCCGGGCCGGTGATCAAAACCAATATCGGCGACACGCTCATCGTACATTTCACCAACAACCTGCCCGAACCGACAACGATACACTGGCATGGCCTGCGTGTACCGGCGGATATGGATGGCTCGACCTTGTCACAACATCCGGTACAACCGGGGCAATCGTTTCGCTATGAATTCATGGTCAGTGACCCTTCGCTATTTTGGTATCACCCCCATGTGCGTACTGACGTGCAGGTGGAGATGGGACTGGCCGGGGCGTTGCTGGTGTCGAATGATACTTCGCAGCAGCCACACCTGAAACCGCTCGGCGATATCAAGCAGGATATCTTGATTCTGGATGATATTCGCATCGAAGCGGGTGGCGAAATATCCCTGGAAGATGACGGCAGACTCTTGTGGCTGGTTAACGGTTTGGAGTTGCCGAAAATGGAAGTGGTCTCCGGTGAGCCGTTGCGCTGGCGGCTGGTCAATATCGCCAATGAACGCAATATGCGAATCGAGGTGCCGGGACACAAATTGATCCGGGTGGGTGGTGATGGTGGTTTGCTGGAAAAAGCGATCACCGACCTTGACGACGTTACGCTGGTTCCCGGTGAGCGTGCAGACATTGTATTGACGCCGGTGGGAAAGCCCGGCAGTGAGTTGACCGTCTACCGCAAAAATAACGGCCCGAGCAATGCCCGGTTCCCGTTGATGACCCTGATATTTATCGAAGGTGAAAAGCCAGAAGGTGACTCTCCAGAAAATCCCGTTGACACACTGACCTTGCCCGAAACACTGCGTACCATAAAAGCTATCGATACTACCGACGCGATTGAGCAGACATTCGAGTTCAGCCACGGCACGCCCGATGACCAAGGCAATGTCAGTTTTCTCATCAATGGAAAGACCTTTGCCGATCTAACACCACAGGATGCACCCGATGCCGAAGTTGGTGAAACCCAGATCTGGAATCTGGTGAATACTACGGCTATCGATCATCCCTTTCACCTACATGGGTTCTTTTTTCAAGTGCTGGAGACCATCACCAGAGATGCCGGGGGCAGGCTGATTGAAACAACCCCGGCGGCCTATCGGGAAAACAAAGATACCGTCGATCTGCCGCGCCGGCCTGGTATAAGCGGAACCAGCACAACGGTCAGGGTGGCCGTCAGTTTTGACGTTTCACCAGAAAGGACAAAGGAAGAAACCATCGCCTATGGCGGCCTGGATGCCATTATCAGCGCCGACCTTGATAGAGACCTAAGAGGCCATTCGGGTGGCTGGTTGTTTCACTGCCATATTTTGCCTCACGCCGTCAAAGGCATGATGTCTTATGTTGAAGTGGGGGGTGGCCAATGATGTACGTAGCGGAAAGAAAAGCGAGGTAACCGATGATGACAAAAGCGCGTGTGGGCGAATGGGATCGACTGGTGTCGGGCACCATTGCCGATTGCCAATATTACGGCTTGGCGGAAAACCATGTGTTGGAGTTCTGGCGTGGCGCCAAATTGATCGTGGATGAACTGAAAATGGAGGCTGGTACGCAGTGCAAGCGTGATGAACAATCCGCCAGGAATGAATTGAGAACGCACTTTAATGAAGAGAGTTACCCTCCCCCCTCTCTTCCTTAAAGTCGGAGAAGCGGTTTCTTAATCACACTACAGGAAATTTCTAATGAAACAGACGATGAAACAAAGTCTCGTAGTGACCGGCCTCATTGGATTAGGCATCTACTTTATGTTGTTCTCGATGTTTGTCTCCATACCTCAGAAAGTGGCGGCCGGAACACCGAAAACCGGCTTCCTGGTGGTCGCCGCCGACCGGGGCTTCCTTGGCAACCAGGAGGTTACTGCAGTGATGGAGCAGTTCAGGCAAACACAGCCCGCCAGTTTGGCGTTGATCGGCAAGAACCGCCAGGGAGCCGAAGGCGACTATGCCGACTATATCCAACGGGCAATGAATGATCTGGAGAAACAGGGTGTCAAAGATATCGTCGCGGTTCCGATGTTTCTTTCCGGGGCCGATGCCACCCTCGACCAACATAAAAAGCAGATAAAAGGGGCAAAGGGAGGTGCCAGGATTCAATGGGCGCCACCCATGGCGGAAAGCTATCTAACCGCCCAGATCCTGCTCGACCGGGTGTCGACCTTGAGCACAGATCCGACTCAGGAGCACCTGATCGTGTTAGGCACGGGTGCGGTTGATGAGGCCAGCGAACAGCGCATCAAAGGTGACCTTGAAAAACTGCTGCGGGAAGTGTCCGACCGCTACGATTTTCGTGAAGTCGCTGTCCATGTCTATTACAACCGCGGCGCCAGGGATCAGGAGAAGAAAAACGAAGCTGTTGATGAGCTGATTATCCGCACCGCCGCCAGACGCGGCCGTACGCTGCTGGTGCCTTTCACCATCGGTGCCAAATTCGATCAACGTATGTCCGTGGAAGGATGGTTGAAACACAAGTTCAGCGAGTTTGACATTGCATTGGGCGAATCGGTATTCCCCCATCCCGATGTACTGACTTGGCTGAAACAAACGGCGAACCGTTATTCGCTGGCGTCAAAGGAACAAGTCGGTGTGCTGATCATGCCCCACGGCTCCACTCAGCCCTATAACGACGGCCTGGAAAAAGTCATCGCGCCACTGCGCAAGCGCTACCGAATCGAAGTGGCACCCGGCATGGGTGATCCGCTGATCTTGACTCAAGCCGTACAGAAACTTGAGCAAGAGGGGATCACACGGATCATTTTTGTGCGCATGTATGCATTGCAGGGGAGCATGAAGGCCAAAACTGATTATATCCTCGGCCTCTCCTCAGAACCGCCAGCACATCATCATGGTAATCTCCCGCCGCGTATCCGCAGCAGTGCGGTCTTCAAGACCTTTGGTGGCTATGAAGAAGACCCTCTTATCGCGGACATCCTCCGAGAGCGAATTATGGATGTCAGCGAACGACCGGAAAACGAAACCGTCATCCTGCTTGCCCATGGGGTCGGGGATGATAAGGAAAACCAGCGCTGGCTTGACATCATTAATGGCAATATTAAACGTATCCGGCAAGATTTGTCCCGCCCGTTCAAGGCCATCAAGGCGATGACCTTGCGCGAGGACTGGCCGGACAAACGGGAGCAGGCCCTGAGACAGATCAAGGATGAAATTGAAAAGGGAAACGGGAACGGTGGTCGGGTGTTGATCATCTCAAATCGCCTGTATGGATCCGGGCCTTACCAGCGTCTGCTCGAGGGTTCGGAATTTGTCATGAACGGCCAGGGGCTGGTACCCCATTCCAATATAACCCGTTGGCTGGAGAAGGGTATAGAACAGGCCCTTCGTGCGGCGATGCTACCATATACGCTATCAGAACAGGCCGCACAGCCACTATTGCCAGCAACAGCTAGTAGTGGGCTTTACCTTGGAAGGAAAGGGGTCGAAAAATAAAGGCGAGAGAAAAATATAAAGAAATAAAGGGGCGACGACAGAAATCCGTCGCTTGCTATCAGAGAAAAGGGAGTTTAAGCAAAATATTCCGCGTATTTTAACAATGATGCAATTAACCTGACCCATTTCTGCAGACCCATTTCTGCAAATAATAGTGTGGGTATTTTTAATGCCGCTTTTTGTCAGTGGCTGATCTACACCCCTTAGCTCTTTATCGGAACAGAACACGACCGCTGTTGCCAGCAATGAGCAGTAGCAGTCTCCTGACGACTCATTAATATAGACTGGCGACTGACATGATCCTGAATCCGAGGGTTCAGGATCATGAAAGGAGCGTTGAGTCTCTTACCCTTTTGACAGTACCGCTTCTATCTCGGCAAACGTTTTGGCTTTATCAGTTATTTCTATGGATTCCTCCAGTTGTCGACCGATTTGAGTGCTGGAAAAAATGCCGCAAATGGATTGCTCCCCGCCTGGAATGGTGGATATTACTAGCGCATGTTGTCGCCCAACATTGCTCAGGGTCGCGACAATGTCACCCACTCTGGCATGGGCTACATCTTTTATATCCAATGCCTCCAAGCGCTCCCTGGGCGTCATAATGTGCCGAACCAGGATATCCGCATGCTTGCCACCCGTCCGCTGCAGGTGTTTCATGGGCCGCTCACCGAGAATATCGTTGGCAGTGATCAAACCGGTGACCTGCCCCCGTTCATTCGTTACCAGCAGCAGGCGTACCCCGCTGCTCATCATCTGCTGATTGGCGGTGTCGATATTGACATCCGGCCCGGTGGTGACCGCAACAACCTTTCTCAGATCGGTCATCACCTGGAATGCCGGGGAATCCTTGTCAATTTTCCCGGCGGCTGGTAACCCGGGACGGTCATAGGGGGTGCCAGCATCAATGGGATGCAGCGGGACTGGGGTATAGTGAGTCGACATGGAGGCTCTCCGTCTTTGCTATTACCCTGAAACCTATAGACCATAATGATGCACTATGCAAAAACCAATCACAATTATATGTTATTCACACTGGTATTTATTTTCAGAACTCGGACGAAATGCGCTGACTGCCCAGTGAATGTTGTGCTTGTCGTCACAGAGGGGAATCGTTTGGCCAGACTGCTGAAAAAAGGCGTCAAACACGAATGGCGTTTACTTGACCCATATTTGCGCCCCGCCCCACGTAAGCCATTGATTATAATAACAGAAACGTAGCCCGCGAAACCCGGGGGAGGCGCTACAATAAACGCCCGGGTTTTGCTACGCTCAACCCATACATGGTCTCCTCCCATCTTGCAAGACTTTGTACGAGTGATGTCAGGGACAGGATTGCTCTCATATATCCGGCTTGTTGGTGAGGAATATTTATTCCTCTGACCTCGATAAAGTTCGCGCGTATCGTCCTAATCAGGCTATCGGCTTCGAACAGCCCTTGGGTTTTACAGGTTCCTGAATCCGGGGGTTCATACCACGCTTTGCAGGGGGGGGGGAGACCATCTCATCAGGCTACTTGCCAAGGTTCCCACAGTTGAGTCCGGGACAAGTAGAGACAGACCAGGATGGCGCTGACTCAAGGGCAAAAATACTGTCATTCCCGCCTACGCGGGAATGACGGGCGACTGAGAGACTGTTTCCTGTGGAATAAAAGCTAGTGTGGTGTAACGTATAAAGTGTACCTATCAGCGTGGTGGGAAGCCGTTAGCTGCAAGGCGCGTCTCGCCGGGAATGGCGTGCCCTTTTCAAGAGACGCAACGCCGCAGAT
>DRKN01000139.1 GCA_011051755.1 Gammaproteobacteria bacterium | reverse complement strand
GTCAGCGGTTCCGGGCCATTAATGGCATAATTATTTGATTTCAATTCCTTATTTCAACTCCGTAAGGGTGAGGCCTTGACATGATGTCATTTCCAGTTTCACCCTGCCTCGCCGGGCCTGCTGACACTGTTCGTGCGGCCGGTGTTGTACGGGGTGTTTTCGCGGGAGAAGATAGAATGCTGAGGGAAATCATCGCGGGCATGACCAGGGGTGTTCTCAATCATTTTGACAACCCTTCGGGCTGCCTCTGAAAAAACGCCATACCGCGTTGTTCATCGTTCATTTGGCACCACCAAACCGCTCTCCTCACGCCTCGCCTAAGAGCGCCTACTTTTGGTGTCTGGCGCTTTTTCAGAGGCAACAGGACTGTCAAAAGATTGAGAACACCCCTAGGCTATCTGACCTCAATGCTGATAAGTCCCCATCAGCTGTGCCTCAGCCAGTACATGGCCGAGCATGGCCTGCAACACCTTGTTCTTAGTGGCCAGCCCCAAATCGGGCAGTGCCGTGTCCAGCGCGTACAGCTTGAAAAAATAGCGGTGCCTGCCCACTGGCGGGCAGGGTCCGCCCCAGCCTTCGCGCTTCCAGTCGTTGAGGCCCTCGCGCATGCCCGGTGGCAGGCCGGCAACACCAGCGCCCTCCGCCAACGCCACCACCGACGGTGGAATGTTGTAGACCACCCAGTGCACCCAGGTCATCTGCGGCGCGGCGGGATCCGGTGCATCGGGATCGTCGACGATCAGCGCCAGGCTCTTCGTGCCCATCGGCACACCCTCCCAGTGCAGGGCTGGCGAAAAATCCTTACCGTCACAGGTGTATTGCCGGGGTATCTCGCCGTCATCGACAAAGGCGGGTGATGCAATCTTCATGATCATAATCTCTCCCTCCGCAGAAAAGGCCATATCGCCCATTGTGGCAAGCTGTCGATCCACTTCATCGGCAACTATCCTGAACAGAAGCATGTAACGAGACCGCCATATTCGCTCGCCGGCCTACAGCAATTTCTCGTCACCGACCGAACTGGCAAACGGCTCGACGTACTTGCGCACCAGTTCCTTCGCCAATGCCTCGGCCTGCTCGCGCTGTGCCTCATCCAACTGCGTCAGGGCGAACTCACGACTGCTGTCTGCCACATCATTACCCTGCGTAGTCGCCGCCGTCAGCCAGGCATAGGCGCGCACGTCATCCTGTTCCACGCCCTGACCTTTACCGTACATCAGGCCCAGATTCAGCTGCGCTTCCATGTAACCCTGTTCGGCGGCCTGACGCCACAGTTCGGCGGCCTTGGCGTAGTCCTTCTTCACACCTTGGCCCTGGTAGTAGAGTCCGCCCAGCGCCGTCTGCGAGCGGGCGTCACCCTGCTCCGCCAAGCGCCTCCACCAGTACGCCGCCTGACTGAAGTCCTGCGCCACACCCTGGCCATAGGCATACATCTGCGCCAGATTGATCTGCGCCGTGATGTTGCCCTGCCCGGCAGCCTTGCGGTACCAATAGACCGCCTTGGCATAATCCACGTCGCGTCCCTGACCCTCGAAATACATCCAGGCCAGACTCTGCTGGGCGCGCTCGTCGCCCTGCTCCGCCAGCACGGAAAACTCCTTGAAGGCCGTGTCGAAATCGCCGGCATTGGCCGCCTCGACAGCCTCGTCAAAACCAGCCTGCACCAGCGACATCGGTATCAACAGCACGACCAACAACATCCACTGAAAACGAAAAATCTGCTTCATGAAGCCACACCTGGAAAATACAAAGATTAAGAACAGGCATTCTACGCAAGAGAATTGGGAAGGAAAAGTCACCCCTCTTTGTTTTAAGGCGGTAAAAAAAGGCCGCAAAAAATACCGCAAGAAAAAAGGGACGCCCCCTCCCGGGGCGTCCCTTTTTCGCCGCGGCGCAAATAACGCCGCGTCCACCACTCAGGCTGGAACGGCACTGCGGCGGCGTCCGCCGCCCTGACCACGACCCGCACCACCGGCCCCGCGGGCACCCGCGCGGTTGCGCTGACCACCACCGCTGCGGCCACGACCGGCGCCGTTACGTCCATTGGGGATGGGCTCGGCCTTGATGCCCGGATCGGGCGAAAAGCCATCGATCACGTCCTTGGGGATTTCGCGCTTGAGCAGACGCTCAATGTCGCGTAGCAGCTTGTGCTCGTCCACACACACCAGCGACATGGCCTCGCCCTCGTTGCCGGCGCGGCCGGTGCGACCGATACGGTGCACATAGTCTTCCGGCACATTGGGCAGCTCGAAGTTGACCACATGCGGCAGCTGGTCGATATCCAGGCCACGGGCGGCGATATCGGTGGCCACCAGCACACGGATCGAACCCTTCTTGAAGTCGGCCAGGGCGCGGGTGCGCGCGGCCTGGCTCTTGTTGCCGTGGATAGCGGCGGCGCTGATGCCGTCCTGCTCCAGCTGCTTGGTCAGACGGTTGGCGCCATGCTTGGTGCGAGTGAACACCAGCACTTGCTGCCAGTCACCATTACCGATGAGATACGACAACAGCTCGCGCTTGCGTTCGCGATCCACTGGATGCACCACCTGGGCAACGCGCTCGGAGGCGGTATTGCGACACGCCACTTCGATCAGCGCCGGCTTATTCAGCAGGCCATCGGCGAGACGCTTGATCTCGTTGGAGAAGGTAGCCGAGAACAGCAGGTTCTGACGCCCCTTGGGCAACAGAGCGAGGATCTTGCGGATGTCGCGCAGAAAACCCATATCGAGCATGCGGTCGGCCTCGTCCAACACCAGGATCTCCACCTGTGACAGGTCGAGGGTGCCCTGCTGCACGTGATCGAGCAGGCGCCCGGGGGTGGCGATGAGAATATCCACACCGCTGCGCAACTTGTTGATCTGCGGGCCAATCTTGACTCCGCCGAAGATCACCGCTGAACGCAGGGGTAAATAGTTGCCATAGGTTGACACACTCTCAGCCACCTGTGCCGCCAGTTCACGGGTCGGGGTGAGGATCAGGGCGCGTACCGGGCGGCGGCCCTTGGGCGCGGGCGGGCCGCTCAAACGCTGCAACAGCGGCAGGGTAAAACCGGCCGTCTTGCCCGTGCCGGTCTGTGCACCGGCCAGCAGATCGCCCCCCAGCAACACCGCGGGAATGGCTTGGGCCTGCACAGGGGTGGGATCCGTGTAGCCCTGTTCAGAAATGGCACGCAAAATTTCGGCCGACAGACCGAGGGTATCAAAGGACATGAAATAAACTCCGGGGATTGGCCTACCCGGCGTACATGGCACGGGACGGTCTTAGGCTGAATCTTGCTGATTGTGTTCGCGATGCGCCCAAGACGCTTTGTCAACAGACGGGCCGCGAAGGAAAAAACAGGCACAGACCGACGTGTGCCAGAAATGACACTATAACAGAAACGGCGCCGTTTGCGGGATTTATTCCTCCCCACAAAATGTAGGCGTGGGCCATGCCCGCGATAAGCCTTGTCAAAAATGGGATGAAACGCAGAGGCGCAGAGGACACACAAAAAAATCTGCTCAAAAACTTCTGCGTCTCTGCGCTCTTTGGCGTTCTTTGCGTTAGTTCTTACCGCCGAGAAAGACACATCACGGGTACGGCCCACGGTATCAATGAATATTTCCTCGGCCCGCCAACAGTAAGGCTATAATCCATCCCCAATCACCCAATGACACGGAGCCCCCATGTTCAAATGCAACGAATATTTCGACGCCAAGATCAAATCATTGGCCTTCCGCATCACCGGCGAGCGCTTCGACGCGCCAAGCGACAGTGCCTTTGATGTGCACGTATTGGCCGCTAGCGCCTATCTTTGCCTGTACGGCTGAGCCCGTCTCATCATCATGCTGCGCATCAGCCACAATGTGGCCATTCCCGATCACGAAATCACCCTCAGCGCCATCCGCGCGCAGGGGGCCGGCGGGCAGAATGTCAATAAAGTCTCCAGTGCCGTACACCTGCGTTTCGACGTGCCCCGTTCTTCACTGCCCGATTTCTACAAGCAGCGCCTGCTGGCCCTGCACGACCACCGGCTCAACGGCGAGGGCGTGATTGTCATCAAGGCACAGAGCCATCGCAGCCAGGAAAAAAACCGCGCCGAAGCACTGCAGCGTTTACGCGAAATGATCATCAGCGCCGGGCGGGTGGTGAAAAAACGCCGCCCCACCAAACCGACGCGCGGTTCACAACAGAAACGCCTCGACAGCAAGACCCGCCACGGCCGCACCAAGGCACTGCGTGGAAAGATTTATTAGGGGTGTTTTCGCCACAGACCTGAATCCGAGGGTTCAGGACAGAGGCACGGCAGACACAGGGAAGACAAATAGTCAGCTCTCGTAAAATTGCCGAGCGTTCAGCTCAAATACGCAAGAGCGTTTGTATCTTCGTGTCATGGCAGGGAAGCAACAGCTTTTTCCTCTGTATACTCTGTGCCTCTGTGGCAACCGAAAAACACCAACCCAAGGAACCCCATGGCTCTCAAGGCAACCATCTTCAAGGCCGAACTGCAAATAGCCGACATGGATCGCAACTATTACACCGCCCACAATCTCACCATTGCCCGCCATCCTTCGGAGACCGACGAGCGCATGATGCTGCGTCTGCTGGCCTTTGCCCTCAGCGCCGACGAGCAATTGGGTTTCACCCGCGGCATCAGCAGCGACGATGAACCCGACCTCTGGCAACAGAGTCTGAGTGGTGAAATCGAACACTGGATCGAACTCGGCCAGCCCGATGAAAAACGCATTCGCAAGGCCTGCGGCCGCGCCCATCGCGTCACCCTTCACCCCTACAGTGGCAGCAGTGCCGATATCTGGTGGTCGCAGAATAGTGATCGCCTGCAACGCTTCGACAATCTCGACGTCATCGCCTTTCCCACCGAGGCCGGTGTTGCCCTGGCACCCATGGCGCGACGCAATATGCAGCTACAGTGCAATATTCAGGAGGGTGAGGCATGGTTTTCTGATGGCGAGCACGACGTGACTATCAGGCCTCAACAGTGGAAAGGCGCATAGGCCGCTGGGCAACCCGGACAGGGTGGGCACAGTGCCCATCCTTCTACAAAAGCATGATTGTCAGCGCTCCCGCCGCACATCCAACCGATCCCGCAAGCGATCACCCAACAGATTCACCGCAACCCAATACCCCGCCTACTTTTCGTTACACTACAGACCGGTAGGTTGGGCACGTTGTTTGTGCCCACGCGGAGCGGGATAAGCAGATTGTACGTGGGCACAGCGCCCATCTTTCTACAAAAGCATGACTGTCAGCGCTCCCGCCGCACATCCAAGCGATCCCGCAAGCGATCACCCAACAGATTCACCGCCAGCACCACCAACGCCAACGCCACCCCCGGCACCAGCACCATGTGCGGGGCCACCAACAGATAACGCGCGCCATCGCGGATCATCGCCCCCCACGAGGCGACCGGTGGCTGCACACCCAGACCCAGAAACGACAAGCCCGCCTCGGCAATCACCACCCCGGCAACACCGAAACTGGCCTCGACAATCAACGGGGCGAGGATCAGCGGCAGCAGATGGCAGCGCAGAATCCGCACCGGCCCCGCGCCCAGCACCAGCGCAGCCTGCACGTGCTCACGGTGTTTGAGGCTCAGCACCTGGGCGCGGGCCAGGCGGGCATAGCCCACCCAGCCCACCGCGGACAGCGCCAACACCACGTTGTCGATGCCGGGACCGAGGATACCGGCAAGGGCGATGGCGAGCAGGATGCCGGGGAAAGCCAGGAAGATATCGATGATACGCACGATGACCAGATCCCACACACCACCCAGATAGGCACTGGCGGCGCCGATCACCGTGCCCAGCAGGGCGGAAATGCCGACGACCCAGACAGCGACCAGGAACGAGGTCTGCGCGCCGCTGACCACCCGCGCCGCCAGTGAGCGGCCGAGATCGTCATGGCCCAGCAAAGCGTGCCCCCCCGGCGGCGCCAGTATCTGCGGCAGGTGGATCACCTCGGGCGAGAGCGGCAGAAAGGGGCCAAGCACTGCGGCCAGCGCCCACACCACCACCACCGCCAACGGCAGCCACAGACCGAGCAGTCGCGCCATCACCGCCCGCCCCCCACGCGTATGCGTGGATCGACGACGGCGTAAGCCACATCGGTGAGGGTGTTGACGAGCACGTAAGTGAGGCTGATGAGCAGCACACAGGCCTGCACCAACGGATAGTCACGGCGCTGGATGGCCTCGATCACCAGCTGACCGAGACCGGGCCAGGAAAACACCACTTCGGTAATCACCGCGCCACCCAGCAGGGCGCCCAGTTGCAGGCCCAGCAGGGTGATCACCGGCAGCAGGGCGTTGCGCAAGGCGTGTTTCCAAATCACCACCCGCGGAGTGAGGCCCTTGGCGCGGGCGGTGCGGATGTAGTCTTCGTTGAGCACGTCCAGCAGGGTGGCGCGCAGCATGCGTGAAAGAATCGCGGCCAGGGCGGTGCCGAGGGTCAGCGCCGGCAGCACCAGCGAGCCCGGCCCCTCGCGGCCACTGACCGGGAACCAGCCCAGCCAGAGGGAGAACGCCAGAATCAGCAGCGGGCCGAGCAAAAAATTGGGAATAGCCACACCACCGAGAGACACCCCCATGGCGAGGTGATCCCACACCGAATCCCTGCGCACAGCCGACAGCACGCCCAACGGAAAGGCGATCAGCACCGCCACCAGCAATGCCGCCAGCGCCAGCTCCAGGGTAGCCGGCAGGCGCTCCAGCAGGATGTCACTGATCGGGCGTTTAGAGTGCAGTGAAGTGCCGAGGTCGAGGTGCAGCAGGCCGTTGAGATAGTTCAAAAATTGCACGCCGATAGGCTGATCCAGGCCCAGGGCCTGGCGCAGGGCCTCGCGATCCGCCGGTCGCGCCGATTCGCCCAGCATGACCTCCACCGGGTCACCCGGCACCAGATGGATGAGAAAGAAGACCAGGCACATGACGCCGAAAATAACGATGGCGGCACTGAGAAGACGGGCTAACAGGTAGTGCAAAAGTGAAGACTCCGAGGATGTGCGTGGGCGCATTGTAGCGCAGGCGGGCCGGCTCTGGCCCGCACACTGGAATATGCACCGGCACTCAAGCCACCACCAGGACTGCCGCTAATAACAAAGGAGCGGGCCATGCCCGCGATTTTTCCAGACGGGCAAATGTTGGCGTTGTGCAGCGGCCTCAGCCGCGAATAAAATTGGCTAATATTCGCGGCTGAAGCCACTTCTACAATATCCAAAGAGACAAGCTCTGTGGTGAAAGGAAAAACCATCGCGGGCACGGCCCGCTCCTTGTATGTTCTGTTCCTAAGCCACGTATAGTGGTGGATGATTAAAGGGATTTATGAAGAGGTGTTCCATCCGGGGAAGCCGTCCGCTCCTGAGGCCTCGAGCCTGTACGTAGATCGGCTCCCCGCCCTCTTCGCC
>DRKN01000138.1 GCA_011051755.1 Gammaproteobacteria bacterium | reverse complement strand
GCAACGCCGCAGATGACGGCTTCCCGCCGCGCCCGGAGGGAGGCCCGCAAATGCCCCAATCCTGCGTTCCAGTCCTTGTTAAGGGAGGGGGCCATTAACGGCGGACTGCGCCTTGTCTTGGGGCATTTGCGGGCCTCTGATAGGGGCACTTTATACGTTACACCACACTAGAGTAGGTGGGTGAGCGCATTCGGTGCTGATGACTAAAATCATAAACGCGCATGAGTCAAAACATCAAAGTCACCGTCTAAAGACGGGGGCAAATTGATGGAAAATAAACGCCCCCAGCGCCCGCTCGTAAGCCGGCTGACTGCGCAAGAAACCCGTATTGTGATTCCCCTCTATGGCGACAAACTGCTTTGGTTGATTCGCCGCCTGATACACCTTTTCCCCTAACTCGAATGGGATAATCTCATCATCGGGACTGTGTAGCACAAGCAGAGGACTCGTCACATCTTGGATGTAATCCACCGTATCGAATCGGAAGCGTAAAATGGTCACGTATGACAATATCGGGAAAACCACCTTGGCCATATCGCGCGCCGAACTGAGTGCCGACTCGAGAATCAACGCCCGTGGCTGAACCTCTGAAGCCAGCTTGGCTGCCACGACAGTACCCAACGACCGCCCGAATATGATGATATTTGCTTCGTCGATGCCTCTCGTCACCGTCAGATAATGCCAGGCAGCCCTGGCGTCCTCATAAAGACCCGCCTCACTGGGCTTGCCCTGACTGTGACCGTAACCACGGTAATCAACAATAAATACGTTCAAACCAAGCCGGTGAAAAATAGCCACCGATTCACCCCGATGGGAGATATTGCCGGCATTGCCATGAAAAAAAAGTAAAACCTGATCCGATCCCTGACGTGGGATATACCAGCCATTCAGACCTGTGCCATCCCGGGCCTTAAATGAAACATCATCGTATTCCAGCCCCCATTCCGCCGGCGTTGAGGAAAGTTCACGGTAAGGGAAAAAAATCATGCTTGGCTGTTGCAGATACAGAAAACTGCTCAACAGCACAAGAAGGAGAAGCGAAGTAACTATACTGCCAAGCATTTTATTTTTCACATGAAATCCATTGTTTATCACGCCGGCCACATTGCACGCCGGAGCAATTGGCAGTTTGAGGCATGTATCGCCACAAAACACGCCATTCCCTCATGTAGGGTGGGCACTCCATCATGGCCTGAATGGATGTAACCGGTGGGCGTGTGCCAGAAAGTGAGCATAGTTTCCATACTGCTTTCATCATGCACCCAGCCTGAAACAAAATGCAACGCCTGTTATTTGAATGAGAGATGGATGAAAGATGGCCGAGCGTTGTGGCTAATCAGATCTAGAATGGTTTGCCAGTGGGTCATCGTGCGCATAGCGCACGCTACGGGCAGCTAGACTATAGATAGGCACCTTCCAACGCAGGCCATAAATTTAAGCATTACTGTCTCCCTCATTGAAATACTTACCTATACTCTGCTTATGTGGTTCCGGATGACTCCTCATGTGACGCCAATGTGGCACAAAAAAACCACCCGGCACCCTCCCAGTCCTTCGTTAACCAACAGCACACATGTAGGCGATTGTTATGGACGACACAGCGACACTGCATTTGGACAGCCTGCCAGGCTCCACTCCTCAGGGCGCAAATTTACTCGATGATGGCAGCGGTGCCACCTTCAAGACCTGGGCGCCGGCGGCCCGTGAAGTGCGTATCCGCTGGGACTACAGCCAGAATCCGGCGGGTGACTGGCATCACCAACAGGAGGCCCGTCTGCAGAAACTGGACGGCGGCCACTGGGGCGGATTTATCCCTGGAGTGGCGGCCGGCGAGCGCTATCTGTTCTACGTGGTGGGCCCCGAGGGCGGCACCGAAGGTGTCAAACGCGACCCCTATGCCCGGGATCTGACCGACAACCCCGCCTGGCCCGACTGCCAGTGCCTGCTCTGTGACCCGGACCGCTTCCTTTGGCACGATGCAGGCTACCGTACACCGCCCTATCACGAACTGATCATCTATCAATTACATATCGGCACCTGGTTCATCCCCAAGGATAAAGACAAAGGCACTTTCCTCGACGTGATGGAACAGCTGCCCTATCTTGAATCCCTGGGCATCAATGCCATTCAGCCCCTGCCGGTGGTGGAATTTCCCACCATGTTCAGCCTCGGTTACAACGGCGTGGACTATTTCTCGCCCGAGACCGACTACGGCGTGCAAAAGGATGACCCGGCATTAGACGAGCACCTGCAAGCCGCCAACGCACTGTTGCGGCAGGTGGATCCGTCACTGACACCCTACACTCGCCAGGATATCGAGGGTACCGCCAACCAGTTACGACTGCTGGTGGATCTCTGCCATCTGCACGGCATCGCTGTGATCCTGGATGTGGTGTACAACCATGCCGGCGGCAGTTTTACCGATCAGGGGCTGTATTTCTTCGACGGCCAGCCTAGGGGCAACCAAAACGACAGTCTCTATTTCACCGACCGCGGCTGGGCCGGCGGCCTGGTATTTGCCTATTGGAAGAATGAGGTGAAACAGTTCCTTATCGACAATGCCCTCTTCTACCTCGACGAGTACCATGTGGACGGCTTCCGCTACGATGAGGTCAGCGTTATTTACAACGAAGGTGGTGAACATGGCCGCTTGTTCTGCCAGCACGTCACCGACACCTGTCACTACATCAAACCGCAGGCTATCCACATCGCCGAACACTGGCCGGTGGAAGACCCTATCGTTCGCCCCACAGCAGCTGGTGGCGGCGGTTTCGACGCCATCCAGAACGACGGCCTGCGCGAGGCATTGCGTGACGCCATCCGCGAAGCAGCGGCTGGTAGTAGCGCCTTTGTCGACATGGATCGCATCGCCCGCGAGTTGGGTAACCCTAAGCTGACGGACGACTGGCGCGCCGTGCAGTGTAGCGAGAACCACGACATCGTTTATCGCGGCCGTGGTCAGCGCATCGCCCGCATGGCCGATGGCAACAACAGCCGTTCCTGGTATGCCCGCAGCCGTTCCCGTATCACCCTGGCCCTGACGCTCACCGCCCCGGGCATTCCGCATATCTTCATGGGCCAGGAGTTCCTGGAAGACAAACAGTGGCACGACGAACCCGGCAGTGCTTTCCAGATCTGGTGGGACGGACTGGCAAACGACCGATCCATGGCCGATTTCCTGCGTTTCTCACGTGAACTGATCGCCCTCCGGCGAAATCGGCCCGGCCTGAACGGGATGGGTCTGAACGTATTCCATGTGCATAACGCAAATCGGGTGCTGGCTTTCCAGCGCTGGGTACCCGGCGAGGGGCATGATGTGGTGGTCATCGCCAGCCTTAGCGAAAACAGCCACCACGACTACCGGATCGGTTTTCCCGCAGCCGGTCACTGGCAGGAGGTATTCAACAGCGATGTCTACGACCACTGGGTGAATCCCAGGGTGACGGGCAATGGCGGAAGTGTTTATGCCTCCAGTAACAGTCTGCATGGACTGCCAGCATCCGCCTCGCTGCACATACCGGCGAATGGCTTGCTTGTGTTCGCCAGAGAATGAAACTGATGCGGCGTATTATAGGCTGTTGAAAAAAGTAGGCTGTTGGAAAAAAGGTAGGGATGAAATGGCACTTACCTTGAAAATTAAGTAAACCCTCCCGGCTTTGCCGGGAGACTTTCGATGAATCAGGTAGCGTGGGCACATTTTTTACCCACGCGGAATTGACATACAAACACCGCAATAACACCACTAGTGTGGTGTAACGTATAAAGTGCACCTATCAGAGGCCCGCAAATGCCCCAAGACAAGGCGCAGTCCGCCGTTAATGCCCCCCCCCTTAACAAGGACTGGAACGCAGGATTGGGGCATTTGCGGGCCTCCCTCCGGGCGCGGCGGGAAGCCGTCATCTGCGGCGTTGCGTCTCTTGAAAAGGGCACGCCATTCCCGGCGAGACGCGCCTTGCAGCTAACGG
>DRKN01000137.1 GCA_011051755.1 Gammaproteobacteria bacterium | reverse complement strand
CTTAGTGGTGGTTGTTTTCGGGTGGGCTTCTGCTGATCCCCTTACCCGGTTTGAGCCTCGTTAACATGGTGGTAATTATAACGCATTTCTTTTGTTTTCAACAGGATAAGTGTGACAAAGTAGAATTAATAAATAAATAAATCGGCAACTTCACCAATGCGGGCTGCCCGTCCCCATTCTTCAAGATCAGGTTTTACTGAAAAATGCTCTACTAATGCGATACCAAAAGCCATTGAGTCAATATCGACAACATTAAAATCGTTTATAATATGAGTATTTTCATTCATAGATGTTTTTTCATCCTCATCTAGAAAACCTAGTGTCTCTATGAAAATATCAATCACATCCTGTATAACCGCTTCCCGTGTTACTTTTGCCTCAGACATTATCATATTCCTTGCTATTTTTCGTAAACACATTGTCCAATGCTAATAATGTCATATACAGCTAGACCAATAGCAGCAAAGGGCAATGCGCGACCTATGATTCCAAATGCTCTAATTGTTCCAAATGTGGCCTTAGCTACTTTTGCACTGGTAGAGCCCGAACGAAGGACAGCTCTCGGAAAGAACTTAACACCAATATGGCTTGAGAGATTTGTGTATTTGCTTGATCCCAATATTACTCCGCAATCTCTTTTGACCGATCACTAAAACTTTACCCCAAAAGTGTCCTGTTGCAACAGGACACTTTCGTCCGATGAAATTCCTTCATTGTCATAACCCACTGATTTTTATGAGCCTGATCCGTGCAAATGGGCCGGGGAATCACGGGGGAATTCGGTCAATGGAAGGTTCGGCACAGGGCGCAACACCCAAAGAACATTGCACCAGAATGCGCTTGCTGTGGTATCTCCCAAATCCCAAATCCCAAATATACTCCGCGATCTGGGAGTGATATAGCCCTTGGCCTACTATTCCCGAGATAACAGCAAATTCCCCGTGCTATCTACTGTGCACTGCCAGCCGGGTGCCAGCCAAGTGGTGGAGACGGTTTCGGTAATCAGTGCGGGACCTTGCAGGGTTTGTTCCGCTTGCAGGCCGATACGGGAGATGACGGTGACTTCCGTTTCACAGCCGTGAAGATGTACGGTGCCGGTGACGCCCTCCAATGTGGTTTCGCCACCCAGCGGAATCTGCAAGCGCTTTCCCTGCACCTTGACTCGCAGGGTGACTCGTTCCACGGCCTGTTGCAGACGATGGCCGTAGAGGCTTTCGTGGCGCCGGTGGAAAGCTTCGCGGGTGTCGTGGCTTCCTTGCCAAGGGAGGTTGATGGCGTAGGACTGGCCACGGTAGCGCAGGTCGACGCTGGGATGGGTTTCGATGTCTTTTTCATTCACGCCTTCGTCGCGCAGTGCGGCATGGCCTTCCGCGGCCAGTTCGGCGAAGATGGTATTGAGTTCGTGTTCGTCGATGTCTGTCAGTAGACAGGTTTGGGTGCGCGACAGATGCCGTGCACGCGGCGCGACCAGCATGCCGAGAGCGGATAACACGCCAGCATGCACCGGCACCAGTGCGCGCGCCATACCTAGCGCATCGGCGAGGGCGCAGACGTGCAGGCCGCCGGCGCCGCCGAAACAGGCCAGGGTCAGCTCGTGCGGGTCGACACCGCGTGCCACCGACATCATGCGCAGGGCTCGCGCCATGTGTTCGTTGGCGACGGCGATGATGCCTTCGGCGGCGGCTGCGATGCTCAGGCCCAGGGGTTCCGCCACGCGACTTACGGCATGGCGGGCGGCGTCCACGTCTAAACTCATGCTGCCGCCGAGAAAGGCATCGGCGCGCAGGCGGCCGAGCAGCAGGTTGGCATCGGTGACGGTGGGTTCTTTTCCGCCCTGTCCGTAGCAGGCGGGGCCAGGCGTGGCGCCGGCGGATTCGGGGCCCACTTGCAATATGCCGCCTGCGTCAACACGGGCGATGGAGCCACCACCGGCACCGATGGTGTGCATGTCGACCATCGGTACACCGACCGGGTAGTCGCCGATGCAACCTTCGCTGGTAAGGCGCAGTTCGCCGCCATCGAGTAGCGCGACGTCGGTGGAGGTGCCGCCCATATCGAAAGTCAGTAAACGCTCACATCCGGCTTGCGTGCCGATATATCGCGCACCAGCCAGACCGCCAGCGGGGCCGGAGAGCAGCATGTGCACGGCCTGTTCGCCGGCCTGTGCGGCGCTAATGGTGCCGCCGGAGCTTTGCATCACGGACACCTGCGCACGCGGTACGCTTGTGCACAGGCGTTGCAGGTAGCCCGCCACCAACGGCCCCACGGCGGCGTTGAGCCAGGTGGTGATGCCGCGTTCGTATTCGCGGATTTCGGGCAGCACCTTCGATGCGCGTGAGACGAACAGGCCAGCGGGCATGGCGGCCTCGATGCGCCGTTCGATGCTGTCCTCGCGTCCGGCTTGCAACCAGGAAAATAGCAAATTGATGGCCACGGCCTGCGGGGCGAGGCGTTCGACCTCCGCACGCAATTCCGCGAGGTCGGTCTCGGTCAACGATTCCAGTTCTTCGCCCGTGGCGCTGAGACGCCCGCCTGCTTCCAGACACAGCTCGCGCGGCACCGGTGGGGCCTTGAGGGACGGGGTGAGGTTGTATAATTCACGTCGGGCCTGACGGCCAATGGTCAGGGTGTCGCGCAGGCCGCGATTTGTGATATAAACGGTGCGCACGCCTTTGCCTTCGAGCACCGCGTTGGTGGCCACGGTGGAGCCATGGATCAGCAACAGTTCGCTGTTGTCCAGATCCAGTTCATGGATGCCTTGCAGGATGGCGCGCTCCGGGGCGTCCGGTGTCGACAGCACTTTGTGTATGTGCAGCAGGGAGTCACGCAGAAGAACAAAGTCTGTGAAGGTGCCACCGGTATCGACGCCAAGAATGCAGGCAGGCATGGGCGGGCGACGGGGCTTCAGGCGACGACGACGCGGTCGCGCCCCGCCTTTTTGGCCGCGTAGAGCGCGGTATCGGCTCGGGCGATGGCGTCTTCCGCCGTCTCGTCGGAGCGGACCATGGTGACGCCCATGCTCATGGTGACCTTGAGGCTCAAATCCGGCAGTTTGACCGGGTTATCGGTAATGCGCTTGCGTACCCGCTCGGTGACGTGTTTCATGGAGGTGGGGGTGGCGTTGTGCAGAATGAGCAGGAATTCCTCGCCGCCGTAACGACCGACACGGTCGAATCCGCGCAGGGCGGCGCGCAGACGGCGTGAAACTTCCATTAATACCTTGTCACCCACCAGATGGCCGTAGGTGTCGTTGACAGCCTTGAAGTGATCCAGATCCGCCATCACCACCGCCACCGTGTGTTCGCCCTGGGCGACCTCGGCCAGGGCCAGCTCCAACTCGGCGATGATGGCGTCGTGGTTGGCCAGCCCAGTGAGGGAGTCGGTACTGGCAGCCACGCGCAGGCGGTCTTTTTGTTGCTGAGTGCGGGCCAGACTTTCTTCCAGCGAGGTGACCTGTGCGACGTGGTAGGTCTCGATGGCCAGGGAGATATCCAGGCAGATGATCTTGTGCAGAAAGGATTCGATTCTCCGGCCATCGCCGTCCGCCGTCCGCAGGTGATCCGGGATGCGGGTGATGATGAATTGGCTGAGCCAGTAATAGGCGCAGTTGTAGAGACTCAGGCTGAGGCCAACCCAGGCGTGGGCCTGGCCAACGCGCAGACGTGCCTCGAAGTATTCCGGGGTGTCGAATTCCATGCCCAGGCTGCGCACATAGTTTGTCTGGGTGGCTTTCAGACGTTCGATATCGAAGCCGCCGCTGAGCATCTCCTGTACTTCGTCGACGCTATCCAGCCAGTCGTAGAAGTCATTGACGATAGCGGTGATGTTAGGACGGATAACCTCTGTTTGCAGGCGCCGGGCGAGGACGTGATCTTCTACGGAGAAATCCAGCCAGCGCAGGCGCTGATGAATTCTGTCATCATCGAAACCAAACTTCTCGCAGTAGGGCTGAGCCATGAACGTGAGGTGCTCTAACGTTGAACTTTCCTCGATCAACTATATCATACGCCAAACCGTTACGAGGCTTACCAAACCCGATGCCGCAACGAGCACCCACGCCACAAACGTCGCCCGGAGAAACCCTGGTCAAGGTAGAGCAACTGACACGCCGGTTCGGTGCCCACGCGGTTGTCGACAGCGTTGACTTCGAGGTGCGGCGTGGTGAAGTGTTGGGCTTTCTCGGCCCCAATGGTGCCGGCAAGACCACCACCATGCGCATGATCACCGGCAATCTCGCGCCCAGTGCGGGACGGGTGACCATCAACGGTTTCGATATCCTCGACCAGCCCAAGGCCGCCAAGGCGGAAATCGGCTATCTACCGGAACAGCCGCCGGTTTATCGCGAACTGACGGTGGACGAATACCTGCGCTTCTGTGCACGCCTCAATCGTATCGCGCGCGCCCGGGTGGCGCAGGCGATGGCCTCGGCCAAGGAGCGCTGTGGCCTCGGCGAGGTGGGGGCGCGCCTCATCGGCAATCTGTCCAAGGGCTACCAGCAGCGCGTCGGCATTGCCCAGGCGATCATCCATGCTCCAACGGTGGTGGTGCTGGACGAACCCACCGTGGGTCTCGATCCGATCCAGATTCGCGAGATCCGCCACCTGATCCGTGAGCTGGGCGGTGAACACAGCGTGATCCTTTCCACCCATATTCTGCCGGAGGTGCAGGCCACCTGTGACCGGGTGCAGATCATCAATCGTGGCCGACTGGTGATGAACGACAGTATCGAGGCCCTGACCCGCCGCAGCGAAACCGCCGCTCTGCTGCTGCGTCTGGCGCGACCGCCACAGGCGGAGGAGATCCGCACCTGCATTCCCGGCATTGCTCAGGTGGAGGAGCGCGATGACGGCGCCTTTCTGTTGCGTCTTGCCGACGGTGGCGCAAACGCCGGCTCGACGGCTGAGCAGATGGCGCAGATTGTCGTGGAGCAAGGTTGGGGCCTGCGGGAGCTGAGCCCGGAACGGCGTTCGCTGGAGCAGATCTTCGTCGATATCACGACGGGAGATGTTAACAGCAGCAGCGACACGGAGACCGCCACATGATGGCTTTCATCATCGCCGGGCGCGAGCTGCGCTCGTTGTTCCTGTCCCCCATGGCCTGGGCCATCCTCGCCGTGGTCTGTGGCATCTGTGCCTGGTTTTTTCTCGCCTACCTGGACTTTTTCCTACAGATCCAGCCGCGTTTGGCCACCGTTCCCGGTGGGCCGGGTGCTGCCGACATTGTCGTCGCGCCGTTGTTCAGCACGGCCGCCACGGTATTGTTACTGGTGGCACCACTGCTGACCATGCGCCTGATCAGCGAGGAGCGTCGTGCACAGACCCTGCCGCTGCTGCTGTCGGCGCCAGTGTCCATGACCGAGATCGTGCTCGGCAAGTTCCTCGGCGTGCTGGGTTTCGTGCTGGTGATGCTGTTGTTGATCGCCGCCATGCCGCTCAGCCTGCTGGCCGGCGGCACACTGGATCTGGGCCTGTGGGCCGCCGGTGTGTTGGGCCTGCTATTGCTGCTGGCCAGCTTTTGCAGTATCGGTCTGTACCTGTCCACACTGACCGCGCAGCCGGTGGTGGCGGCGGTGAGCACTTTCGGCCTGCTGCTGTTGCTGTGGATTCTCAATCTCGCCAGCGCTGGCGCGGACGACAAGGGCCTGCTCGATTACCTGTCGTTGATGAGCCATTTTCAGCCTCTGTTGCGTGGTATCTTCAGTAGTACCGACATCGCCTATTACCTGCTGCTCATCGGTACCTTTCTGGTGCTGAGTATTCGCCGGCTGGATACCGACCGGCTGCAACATTAAGCGAGAAGGGTGGTTATGGATAAGTACCCCTGTTGTTGTTAAGTGAATTTCGGCTGTTGTTAATGGTGATATTTACACCTTGCGGTCAGTGCATTGAAACTTGAGTAAATGCAACGAATTAGGCGATCATGGGGGAGCGGCCACGGGGTTTCTTGTGAACACGTCAGTATATTGCCCTTGAGAGCGGAGTTCTATCCAATGACTGTAGTGGTTATGTTGGCATTTGCATATCGATCAAACTCAAGTTTCGGGGTTTATTTTCAATCGACCTAATACTCACTAAGAGATTGAAATTAAATGATTTTGATGTACGGTTAATTGCCCGGAACTGCTTGCTGTACTGGTCTACGCTAACAGCGGAATGTAGGGTGGGCGCTGCCCACTCTTTTCGTGAACACTGGAAGCCTGCTGAAATACCGCTCGCTAAAGATTTTATTTTAAAGTTGCCTGATGGCTTGTCTCATTATTTTACCAAGATTGCCGTCGCAAAGAATGTTAAATATACGTCAGGTTGGATTGAGGCATGGCAGTAGTCGTGATCCTATGAAAATTAAAGTAATAGCAATATTATTATTTGTAGCGTTCAACCTGGCCGCATGCTT
>DRKN01000136.1 GCA_011051755.1 Gammaproteobacteria bacterium | reverse complement strand
TGGCCGCGGCGCACGTGCTGTGGGAACAAGGTCTGCTGGCGCCCGAAACAGATGCCTGCTTCCACACCCGCAGCGGATTGTTGCGCGCCACGCACAACAACGGGATGATCGAACTGGATTTTCCGGCCACACCAGCACAGCCGGCCCCGGCGCCACCCGGGCTGCTAACCTCGCTGGGCCTCAACAAGGGTGACATCTACCGCAGCCGCTTCGACTATCTGGTGGCGGTCGAAAATGAACCCGCAGTACGCACCCTGCAGCCTGACTTCTCCGCCCTTGGGCAGATTGAGGCGCGCGGCATTATGGTCACGGCACGTTCCGATGATCCGGCTTACGATTTCATCTCCCGCTTCTTCGCACCCGCAGCAGGCATCGATGAAGATCCGGTCACCGGTTCCGCCCATTGCACCCTGGCCCCCTGGTGGGCGCCGCGCCTGGGCAAATCATCCATGACCGCCTATCAGGCATCAAGGCGGGGCGGCGTCATCAAGGTCGGCCTGCAGGACGACCGGGTTCGCCTCGGTGGCCAGGCAGTCACCATTTTTTGCGGAGAACTCCATGCCTGAGTCAACCTGCTTCTGGATCAATGGCCGGTTACTGCCGGAACGCGAAGCTGTGATTCCGGTGAGCGATCACGGGCTGCTCTATGGGGATGGCGTTTTCGAAGGCATCCGCTTCTATCATCGCACCCCCTTTCGGCTGTCCGCCCATTTGCAACGCCTGGCCGATTCCTGCAAAGCCATCCGGCTGGCCTTGCCCTACACCCTGGCGCAACTGACAGACGCCGTGGACGAAATTGTCGCAGCCTTCCCGGAAGAGAACGGTTATCTGCGACTCATGGTGACCCGTGGATCGGGCCCCATGGGACTGGACCCGGCGGGATGCAAACAAGCCAGTGTCATTCTGATCGCCACCCGACTGGAGATGGTTCATCCGGAACTGCGCAGTGAGGGCATCCGCCTCATCATCGCCAGTACCCGGCGGCTACCGGCTGACGGGCTTGATCCTCGAATCAAGAGCCTTAATTACCTCAACCACATCCTCGCACGTATGGAGGCGACCCAGGCCGGCGCCCAGGAGGCTGTGCTGCTGAATACGCAGGGCCGGGTCGCCGAAGGCAGCGCAGAAAACATCTTTATCGTGCATAACGGCCAGCTCGCCACGCCGCGACCGGTGGATGGCGCTCTGGCAGGCATCACCCGTGGCGTCATCCTGGAACTGGCTGCAGAGCTGGGCATCCCTGTCCGGGAAGCGCCACTCACGCCTTACGACCTGTACACCGCCGATGAATGTTTCCTCAGCGGTACCGGTGCGGAACTCATCCCGGTGCGTGAAGTAGGCGGTCGCCCCCTGCACCACTGCCCTGGACCGGTATTTTCAGCATTGGCCAGCGCCTTTCAGGAACAGGTGGCCGACGCATGCCAACCACTTCACTGCAAACCAAAGGAGACCTTATCATGAGCCATAACCTGAAGCCGGCACGAAAATCACAATTCGTTATTCAGAGTCAATACAATCAATGGATGAACCAGAAACTCTATACCGTGTGCAAAGATGTTCCCGACGAGACGCGCAAAAAGGACATGGGGGCTTTCTTTCATTCCATCCATGGCACACTCAACCATCTGCTACTGGGCGACCGGATCTGGATGGGACGTTTCACCGGCAGGGCGTTCCCGGTTGAATCGCTCGACCAGGAGCTTTACAGCGACTTCAAGGCGCTATGGGAAGCAAGAAATGAAACAGATACTGTCATCCATTCATGGATCGATGCGTTGACTGAAAACGACCTTGACCGAATCATAGCCTTCCAGGCGGTAGTCACGCAACAAACGCATCGCTTCCGGCTGGCCGATGCACTGACACATTTCTTTCACCACCAGACCCATCACCGCGGTCAAATCACCACACTGCTATCCCAGCTTGATTACGACTTCGGCGTCACCGACATGATGTGGATGCCGGGTATCGAAATCGTCAATATGACGGAACAATAGCTGCGATTGCAAACCGGGAAGCGGCCGCCTGAAACATGAACATCTATGACTCAGTAATACTGTTTGTTACCCTGGCCACACTGGCCGCTTTGCCCGGCACCAGCGTGGCGCTGGTTATCACACGATCCGCAACTATTGGCATCGCAGACGGCATTGCCGTCGCCTCCGGCATTGTTGTCGGTGATCTGGTATTTGTTTTACTGGCGCTTCTTGGCCTGTCCGTTATTGCCAAAACCCTGGGCAATCTGTTCCTGACAATCAAATACCTGGGCGGCGCCTATCTGATATGGACAGGGATCACTCTGTGGCCAAGCCAGAACAAAGCCAGCATGACGCTCAAACAACGCCCCTTGGGCAGCCTGGTGGGCAGCTTCCTGGCGGGACTGTTTCTGACAATGGGCGACGTGAAAGCAATCGTCTTTTATATCAGTCTGTTCCCGTTATTCATAGACAACAAATCCGTTGACCTGACAAACATTGGTATCATTCTTACAATCACTATAATGGCTGTTGGCAGTGTAAAGATCAGCTACGCCGTCCTGGCGACGAAAATTGCCAGGACATACCTGAATCAGACGGTGACGACTATTCTAAAACGCATTGCGGCTGTTTGCATGATCATTGCAGGCAGTTTTCTGATCGTGACGGACTGAGCTAGCAGGGGAACACATCCCCCTGCCTTTTTATTGATCAATAATCACGGAGACTACAACATGCAACCTCGCAGCCTCATTCTCAAAGCCAAGGACATCGAAGCGATGGCAGGTGAAAGGAGAATCCATTTCCTGAACCCAAATGCCGATAGAACAAGAAAATCGCTGGGTGACGCTGTCGGACTGAACAACATTGGCGTCCATCTGATCAGTGTTGAACCCGGCAAGGATACCACCGAGTATCACAAGCACTACTACGAAGAAGAATGCATCTATGTACTCTCCGGTTCGGGAACACTGATCATTGAAGGCGAGTCTTTCCCGTTTGAAACAGGCGACTTCGTTGGCTTCCCTGCCAATACTGCTGCACATTCCCTGAAAAACACCGGGTCGGAAACACTCGTCTTTCTGGTTATGGGGCAGCGCCTGGAGCAAGACGTGGCCGACTATCCAGATCAGAAGAAACGGTTGTATCGTAACAGTGGCCGATGGGACCTTGTGGACATCGATAATGTTACCGACCCGAGGTAACGAGCCTTATTTAAAACGCCACAATAGTATACAGCCTGATGACGGACTGAATGACTGCAGATGCCGGCCAGTGCCAGACATTGTCTGAGAGTACCGGTCACTCCCACTCAATCGTAGCAGGCGGCTTTCCGGAGATGTCGTAGGTTACGCGGGAGATGCCATCAACCTCGTTGATAATGCGGGTGGAGACATGGCCGAGGAAGTCATAAGGCAGGTGCGCCCAGCGGGCGGTCATAAAGTCGATGGTTTCGACGGCGCGCAGGGCGACGACATAATCATAACGACGGCCGTCACCCATCACGCCGACGGATTTCACCGGGATGAAGACGGTAAAGGCCTGGCTGACCTTGTCGTAGAGATCGTTTTTGTACAACTCTTCGATAAAGATATGATCGGCCAGGCGCAGCAGGTCGGCGTATTCTTTTTTGACTTCACCAAGAATGCGCACGCCCAGGCCGGGGCCGGGGAACGGGTGGCGGTAGACCATGTCGGCGGGCAGGCCCAGCTCGACGCCGATCTTGCGCACCTCGTCCTTGAACAGTTCACGCAGCGGCTCGACCAGTTTCAGGTGCATGTCATCGGGCAGGCCGCCGACATTGTGGTGGGATTTGATCAGGTGCGAATTCTTGCTGCCGGCCGATTCGATCACATCGGGGTAGATCGTGCCCTGCGCCAGCCAGTTGGCGGTGGTCAGCTTGCCCGCCTCTTCCTGGAAGATTTCGATAAACACGCGGCCGATAATCTTGCGCTTCTGTTCAGGATCGTTAACACCCTTGAGCTCATCGAGAAAACGCTGCTCTGCATCGACGCGAATCACTTTCACGCCCATATTCTCGGCAAAGGTGGCCATCACCTGGTCACCTTCGCGATAGCGCAGCAGACCGTTGTCGACAAACACGCAGGTCAGCTGGTCGCCAATGGCCTGGTGCAGCAATGCCGCAACAACAGAAGAATCGACGCCACCGGAGAGGCCGAGAATAACTTCGTCATCACCCACCTGCTGGCGCACTTTCTCGATATTGTCCTTGATAATATTGCCCGGCGTCCAGTCCGAGGCGCAGCCGCAGATGCCGTGCACAAAACGCTCGATAATGCGCTGCCCCTGTTTGGTGTGGGTAACTTCCGGATGAAACTGCAGGCCGTAGAAATGGCGTGTTTCATCGGCCATGCCGGCCAGGGGTGCGTTGTCGGTACTGGCGATACAGACGAAACCCTCTGGCAGTTCATCGACACGGTCGCCGTGTGACATCCATACATCGAGCAGACCGTAGCCCTCGTCACTGACATGATCTTCAATATCTTTCAGCAGCGCGCTGTGATTACGCGCGCGCACCTGGGCATAGCCGTATTCGTGATGCTCGGCACTGCTGACCTTGCCGCCGAGCTGCGCCGCCATGGTCTGCATGCCGTAGCAGATGCCCAGCACCGGCACACCCAGCTCAAACACCACCTGTGGTGCAACCAGGGTATCACCCGCAGTGACCGACTCCGGTCCGCCGGAAAGGATAATGCCTTTGGGCGCAAATTCGCGGATTTCCTCTTCCGTCATACCGGTATGATGGACCTCGGAATACACCCCCGCCTCGCGCACACGGCGGGCGATAAGCTGGGTGTACTGCGAGCCAAAGTCGAGGATTAAAATCCGGTCGGAATGAATATCATGCATAGTTGTATTTTTTTAAAAGCTTTTCACCACAGAGAGCACAGAGGACACAGAGTTTTTATTTTTCGTGACTGTCATTGCGAGCGTAGCGAAGCAATGACAGTAAAAAAAACAAACAATAGCTTTTCTCTGTGACCTCTGTGCTCTCTGTGGTGAAATATTTTTTAAGAAGACCGGTAATTCGGCGCTTCTTTGGTAATGGTTACATCATGCACATGTGACTCGGACATGCCGGCGCCGGAGATACGGACAAACTCGGGGCGAGTGCGCATTTCTTCGATGGTGCTGCAACCCACATAGCCCATGGAGGAACGCAGGCCACCCATCATCTGGTGCACAATGGCCCCCATCGGACCCTTGTAGGCGACACGGCCTTCGATACCTTCGGGAACCAGCTTTTCGCTGCCTTCGGAGGCGTCCTGGAAATAACGGTCGCTGGAGCCCTGCTTCATGGCACCAATGGAGCCCATGCCGCGATAGGATTTATAGGAGCGGCCCTGATACAAAATCACATCGCCCGGGGCTTCCTCGGTGCCGGCCAGCATGCCACCGACCATAATGCAGTAACCGCCGGCAACAATGGCCTTGGCCATGTCACCGGAATAGCGGATACCGCCGTCGGCAATCAGCGGTACGCCCGTGCCTTCAAGGGCCTTGGCCACATTGGAAACGGCGGTAATCTGCGGCACGCCGACGCCGGCAACGATGCGGGTGGTACAGATGGAACCGGGACCGATACCCACCTTGACGCCATCGGCGCCGGCATCAACCAGCGCCCTGGCCGCCGCACCGGTGGCGATATTGCCGCCGATCACCTGCACGTCATAATTCTTTTTCACCCAGGCGACGCGATCGAGCACGCCCTGGGAATGACCGTGGGCGGTATCGACCACGATAACGTCAACACCGGCATTGACCAGCGCCTCGACGCGCTCTTCGGTACCGGCGCCGGTACCCACCGCCGCACCCACGCGCAGACGACCGGCATCATCCTTGGCGGCATTGGGATAGTCGGTTGATTTCTGGATATCCTTGACGGTAATCATCCCGCGCAGCTGGAAGCTGTCATTGACCACCAGCACGCGCTCGATACGGTGTTCGTGCAGCAGGGCCAGCACCTCGTTCTTGCTGGCGCCCTCTTTTACCGTGACCAGCTTGTCTTTCGGCGTCATCACTTCCGCCACGCTCTTGTCCATGCCGGTTTCAAAGCGCACATCACGACTGGTAATCAGACCGACCAGGTCATCACCATCGACCACCGGCATGCCGGAAATATGGTATTTCTCACGCAGCGCCATGACCTCGCGGATTTTCATGTCCGGCGGTACCGTCACCGGCTCGGTAATCACACCGCTTTCGTATTTCTTCACGGTATTGACCTCGGCAGCCTGCTCGGCCGGTGTGAGGTTTTTGTGAACAATACCCAGACCACCTTCCTGCGCCAGGGCAATCGCCAGGCGGGATTCGGTGACCGTGTCCATGGCGGCGGACAACAGGGGGATATTCAGGGTAATATCGCGGGTAACTTTGGTCTGCAGCGACACGTCTTTGGGCATCACCGTGGAATGCGCAGGAACCAGTAAAACATCATCAAAGGTTAAGGCTTCTTCGATTATTCGCATATCTGTTCCCGCTTTTGGCTGCCCCCTCGGTTCGTTACCTTGGGACTACTGGTAAAAAGCCGCTCATTATAAGCCCCAGCGGCTTCAGTAACAAGATTAGCGACGCCGATTCACAGCAAATACCGGAAAAAAACCGGTTTTAAACCAGGGGCTCACAGACATCGCCATGTAAACGCCATTAACGGAATATTTCAGATCACTGGACGTCTATACGCCGTATACGTTATAACAGCGCATTTACGACCCATAACAACAATAAAACCAGCAAAGAGGATGAAAAAAACATGAAATACCACGCATTGATTGCCACCTTCTCACTAGGCCTGCTTGCGCCGCTGGGCGTCCAGGCCAGCACATTCGACGAAGCCTACAAACAGGCCAGCCTGGAGATCGACAAGGCAAAAGCCGTTAACTACGAGTGGCGCGACAGTCGCAAGCTGCTGAAAAAGGCTGAAAAGCTGCACAAGGAAGGCAAAACCGACAAGGCCATGAAACTGGTAGCAAAAGCCCGCGAACAGGGGCAGCTGGCGGTATTGCAGGCCGAAGCGCAG
>DRKN01000135.1 GCA_011051755.1 Gammaproteobacteria bacterium | reverse complement strand
TGCTTCAAACAGGGCGCCTCTCTGCGTGGCCTACATGGATGTAGGTCAGGGGCGTGAGCAGGAGCGGAAGCTTTGCGGCTTTTGACAAGGGCTTGCCACAAGGTGAATCGCGTAGCGAGAGAAGGCCCCCTGGGGGGGTGCCTGCAAGCCGCGCCTTGATACGCGCCCTGTTTGAAGCACTGAGGGCGACATATTTGGTCGCCGTGTTAATACATATATTCGTTTGGAATCCTCGTCATGTCCTCGACAGCACCGTCGTCATCAAGGGGTTCAGACGAACAGATTTACGTCTGCCTCCAAGGCCCTTGGAAGGAAACTTGCCGCGCCTACCCATTCCTCGATCTCCGGAATGAAATCATCCTTCCCGTAGTCGAATAGATCCACCGTCATCTGGCAGGCAATCAGCTTGACCCCGGCTTCGATGCACAACTCGCGCAATTCATCAATACGGGCCACGCCTTTCTTGTCCATGGTCTTTCGCATCATGCTGGTGGCCATGCTCTGAAATCCGGGTATGAGAGACATGACCGAGGTTGGGACAGGCAATTCCTTGCCCTGTATCCAGTTCGGCCCTTCGGGAAGTTTCATGGGCATTGCGGGGTTGCCCAGGGGCGTGACTTTTAGATCCAGCTCCTTCTTCAGCAGGGATAAGCCATAGAAGGTGAAAAAGACTGAGACATCCCAACCAAGAGCCGCAGCTGTGGAAGCGAGAATGAATGGAGGGTAGGCCATATCCAGGGTGCCTTTGGTGGCGATAAGGGTCATTGCAGGCGTGTGCGCAGCATTCTGCTGCTTCATTTTTTCTTCGAATCGTTGGTCGAACCAGGCATTCAGTTCGTCCATAGAGGGGTCAACGGGGATTGCGCTACTCATAATGCTCTCCTTGATTTGCCGTGTTGGGAATTACTAAGTAGATGACCGGTCGGTCTAGTTTCTATTTCAAAAAAACCTCAATTTTTTGCTTTCAATTCGATTCTCAGGGTTTTGATAGCCGGTCCGAGGGTGCGAATAAGCTCCGGGTCATTGCGCGTCTTGGCCAGCAGTATTATTCCTTCCATATAAGCCAGCATGGCTCCTGCGGTTGCGTCGGCATCCAGCGGCGGAATCAGCCCAAGTTCGACAGCCTCTTCCAACGTTTCCCGAAAGTGTGAACTGGCCTTTGAAAAGACCGCGTTGAGTTTGGCTCGCAGCACTTCGTCCCGGGTGCTGATCTCCAGCGCCAGGTTCCCGAACAAACAGCCGGGCATACGGCCTTCCAGCTCTTTTGCCGCGTTTTGCCAGTAGTAAGCCGCGTCGATCAAAAAATCCAGTCGTTCCAGGGGGGGTAAATCCCGGTCAAAGGCTTCGGCGACAAAGCCGTGTGCCCAGTCTTCGGCCATGTCGTCGACGACCGCCATGGCCAAATCCCGCTTGGAAGGAAAGAAATGGTAGAAACTGCCTTTTTGAACCTTGGCAAGATCGCAGATCTCCTTGATGCCCACGTCAGCGTAGCTGCGTGTGTGAAAAAGCTCGCGTGCTACCTGGACAATGCGTGTTTTGGTATCTGAAGCAGACTTCATGGGGTTACGCTATACTAGACCGGTCGGTCAAGTCAAGCCTGGGGTGAAGGCAAGGGCGTCTTGCTGTTATGGAATATGGGCGAGTCCATGCAGCCCGAATGGAATTGCTGTCACTATACCAGCGGCGGAAGTCGTTTCATGAGACACTCGATAAAAAGACGAACCTTGGGCTGTTGGTAACGCCGATCCTGGTAAACCGCATAGATGCCTGCGCTGCCGCAGTCGTATTTCTCCAGAAGAGGCTCCAGGCGGCCTGCGCGAATATCTTCACTGACCATAAAACGTGAGAGCGGGGCGATGCCTGCCCCACCCTTGACCAGTTCGCGCAAGGCGATGGTGCTGTTGGTGAGAAGATGTCCCTTGACATGGATGGTTTCGTGTTGCCCGCGGTGGGAAAAGTGCCATTGGTAGGGGGTTGGAAGCAGTGTAAAAATGATGCATTCATGCCCGGTCAGTTGGGCGGGCGTCTTTGGGCGGCCTCGTCGTTCGAGATAACCGGGTGCCGCGCAGATTATCCTGGGAGCATCACATATGCGGCGGGCAATCAGCCGCGAGTCTTCCAGCCATCCGATTCTCACGCTGACGTCAATCCCTTCATCCACCATATCGATGACCCGATCATCAAGTCGTAATTCCACGGTGACGCCGGGGTGCTGTTTTTGAAATGCCTGTACGAGGGCGGCCAGTTGGGTTGCAAAGCTTGTGGGACCGGCGACTCTCAGAGTGCCTGTGGGCTGTTCCCGTAGTTGGTGCAAACGCTGGCTCAGAGCATCAGCTTCCGCGGCAATACGGGTGCAACTCTCATAGTAGATTCGGCCTGCTTCCGTCAGGCTGAGATGGCGGGTTGTTCGGTTGAGCAGCCGAACTCCATGAGTCCGTTCCAGGGCCGTGATATGCCTGCTGATGGCCGACCGCGCTATTCCCAGCCGTTTCGCCGCCTTGGAAAAACTGCCGGTATCCACGACCAGCGTAAATATTTGCATTCGCTTGATATCGGTCATGCGATGACAATTGGTAACAAAATAGACAACAAAATGATATCAGCTTCCATGATTGT
>DRKN01000134.1 GCA_011051755.1 Gammaproteobacteria bacterium | reverse complement strand
TGCGTCTCTTGGAAAGGGCACGCCATTCCCGGCGAGACGCGCCTTGCAGCTAACGGCTTCCCACCACGCTGATAGGTACACTTTATACGTTACACCACACTAGGGGGTGTCCCGCACCACATGCAGATATATTGACAGTTGTGTATGTTCTCGCATGAAAACAAGTGCTTTCCCCATGTAACAAGGAGGAACGACTGCGAATATTTACGCAACTATTAATATCGTGCAAACTTTTGGGCATTCCTCGGCAGAGCCGGGGGGTTACCTCGCTGATTTAAGATAATCACTGGCTCCGTTTGTGAACGCATATACTTATTAAGTATCGTTTAGACTGAAGTTCGTTGCCCCCGCTCGATCATTTCACGGGCGTGTGAGAGGGTCTGTTCAGTAATCTCCAATCCGCCCAGCATGCGGGCGATCTCGTCGACCCGTGCCTCCGCTGTCAGCGGTGACACGTCGGTGATGGTGGTCTTTTTATTGCTTTGTTTGTGTACCTGCAAATGCTGGTGGGCGAGGGACGCGACCTGTGGTTGATGGGTGACACAGAGGACTTGCCGCTCGTGGCCGAGATTGCGCAGCAGGCGGCCGACGATCTCGGCGATACCGCCGCCGATGCCGACATCGACTTCGTCAAAAATGAGGGTGGGGATGCTGCCAGTGCCGACGGTGATGACCTGGATGGCGAGACTGATGCGTGCCAGCTCACCACCGGAGGCGATTTTGGCCAGGGGCTGCGGTGGCTGGCCGGGATTGGCGCTGACAAGGAATTCCACGCGCTCCAGGCCGTAAGCGGCATAGTGTTCTCGTGTCTCCAGTGCAATCTCAAAGCAGCCTTCTTTCATGCCCAGCTGGTGCATGTTGTCGCTAACGGCCTTGGCGAGTTTTTTCGCCGCGCGCCGGCGGCTGGCTTGCAGCTTGTTTGCCGCGATGCGGTAGGCCGTCTCGGTGGCTGCCAATTCGCGGGCGGTGGCATCCAGCGCCACGTCGGCGTCTTCCAGGGTGGCCAGCTCGTCTTCCAGCTGTTGTTGCAAGGCCGGCAGTTCTGCGACGGACACCTGATGCTTGCGTGACAGGTCGTGGATCAGGCCAAGGCGCTGGTCGATTTCCCGCAGACGTTCGGGATCGAGGCTGAGGCCTTCGAGATAGTCGCGCAGTTCGTGACCGGCTTCGCTGGTCTGGATGGCGGCGTCGCGCACGGTCTGCATGATATTGCCGAGACGGGCGTCGAAGCTCTGCAGGCGTTCCAGATCACTGGCGGCTCGCTCGAGGGTATCGGCGAGGGCGTTGTCCTCATTTTCGATCAGCAACTGCAATACCTGTTGGCTGCCTTCGCGCAGTTGATTGAGGTTGGCGAGGCGGTCGTGTTCTTCTTCCAGTGCGGTGAGTTCGTCTTCCTTGAGCGCCAGTTCTTGCAGTTCCTGCACCTGATAGCGCAGCAACTCCAGCCGGTCTTCGCGTTGGCTGCGGTTGGTGGTGAGTTCGTCGAGCCGTTCGCGCAGGCTGTGCCATTGGCGGTATTGGCCGGCGACGCCGTCGATCAATTTCTGGTGGCCGGCGTAGGCGTCCAGCGCCTGTCGTTGGGCATCGCGGCGCAGCAGGGACTGATGAGCGTGCTGGCCGTGGATGTCCACCAGCATTTCGCCCAACTCACGCAGCGACTGCATGGGCACCAGGCGACCGTTGATGTAGCCCCGGGAGGGGGCGTCACGGCTAATGGTGCGCCGGATCAGGCACTGGCCGTCGTCGTCCAGTTCTTGCTCGTTGAGCCAGTCGTTGATGGCAGTAAGGCCGTCGAGGTCGAAGTCGGCGCTGATTTCGGCGCGAGCCTGGCCGGCGCGGATCACGCCGCTGTCGGCGCGGTCGCCGAGGGCGAGACTGAGGGCATCGATGAGGATGGACTTGCCGGCGCCGGTTTCGCCGGTCAGTACGGTCATGCCGGGTTGCAGGTCGAGGTTCAGTTCATCGACCACGGCGAGGTGGCGAATGTGGATGTTGCGTAACATTTGCGGATGTTTTTCCCGGTTACAGGCGTTTTCCCCAGTGCAGCTTGGCGCGCAGGATGCTGAAGTAATTGTATGCCGACGGGTGAATAAGACGGATCGGCCGGGGCTTTTTCTGGATGCTGACGCGGTCGCCGTCGCTGAGGGCGAGACTGATCTGGCCATCGCAGGTAACCCGGGCGCTGGTATGCGTGAGGTCGTGCACGATGATGTCCACGCGGCTGTTGCCGTCGACTACAATGGGCCGGTAGCTCATGGTATGCGGGCAGATAGGCACCAATACCAGGGCATTCAGCGAAGGATGGACGATGGGCCCACCACTGGACAGGGCATAGGCGGTGGAGCCGGTAGGAGTGGAGACGATGAGGCCATCGGAGCGTGTGGTGTTGACGAATTGATCGTCGATGAAGGTTTCGTATTCGATCATGCGCGCGGCATTGAACTTGTGTACCACCACGTCGTTGAAGGCGGTGCTGTTGCTGACTGTTTCGCCATTGCGGATCACCTGTGCATGCAGCATATTGCGTGACTCTTCCTTGTATTCACCCGCAAAAATGCGACTCAGGTTGGTGCTCAGGTCGGTGGGCGGGATGTCCGTGAGAAAACCCAGGCGGCCGAGGTTGATACCGAGCAGGGGGACGTCATGATCCACCAGCTCACGCGCGGCATTGAGCAGGGTGCCGTCGCCCCCGACGACGATGGCGAGGTCACAGCGCTGGCCCAGTTCGCGGCGATCCACCAGAGTGATGTCGTTGCCGGGGGTTTTGCTGAGATCGAGGGAGTCTCGGTCGAGGAGGACTTCCAGCTGCTGTTTCCGCAAGCAGCTGATCAGCTGTTTGACGGTGTCGCTGGCCGAGGAGGCGCCGTGCTTACCGATGATTCCGACGGTTTTAAAGGGGGTCGACATGGGTTTGTTTTTGCCTGTTTGTTGGATGCGTCCCGATTATCCGGCGAACGTTACCATGCCGGCGAGGGAGGGCCAACTCAGACTCCCGTTGCCTGGACTCAGACGCCAGGGTGCAGATGCCGCTAATGCTTGTTTGATGCTAATATAACTTGTTGATTATTAATATGAAATTGCCTATCTTCAGGGTGCTCTATGCATGTAACCTGAATTCGAGGGTTCAGGTGTAAGATACGCTATGTTACATACCATGCAGGTTGTTGTGAGGATCCAACTATAATGGCTAAAGGCGCCAGTGGGTGCATCGTCATCGACGATTGACCCCGGATTAAAACAAGAGTTGTATGCTGCCCTGGGTGACGGAGGGATGAACTTGAAACAGTGATTTCTCGAAATGATTGAGAACACCCCCTGGGTGAAAGGAAGTCATGATGTTATTCAATTCCACTAAAGCGGCCTTAGCACCACGTTGAGGAATGAGCTACTACGACAATAACGCCGTGGCCTTTATTGTGAATCGACCCGCTTGGTCGATATGCAGCCACTCTACCAACGATTTTTGCCGTTACTGCCAAAGCAAGCACATATTCTGGGTGCTGGTCGTGGTTCTGGAGGAGATGCAAAACAGTTTATCAAACCGTTAACGGGACAGCAGTGGTGGTGTATCCTGGTCGCCAGCGGTTCCGGTTCAACGAACAGATTGTGGCCGTTCCCCTGAGTGCACTGGCCGATGAGGGTGTGTTTGCTGAACACGTCGGCGGAAAAGGCTACATCCAGCAAGCGTGACGAAACGGGCTGTCCTTTGCTGTACATCGATCTTGATGTCTTGCATTGACAGTTGCTGACAATGGCATTTTTCACGGTATCGACACTTATAACCACCATAAAATCTGTGGCAATACTGGATTTTCTGGTGCGTTTGCAATCGAGTGGGCGTAGGGCGAGCGGTCTTGGAGGGCCAGATGATTTCCTCCCGTCAGAATTTCACCAACGGCACGCCGCGTGACCAACAGTGGATGCGCCATGCCATGGCGTTGGCGCAACGTGCCGAGGTTGCGGGCGAGGTGCCGGTGGGTGCCGTTATCGTGCGCGACAACAGCCTGCTGGCCGAAGGCTGGAATCAGCCCATTGGCGCACACGACCCGACCGCCCATGCCGAGATCATGGCCCTGCGTGCGGGGGGGCTGAGCGCCGCCAATTATCGCCTCACCGGCACCACTTTGTACGTGACCCTGGAGCCCTGTGTGATGTGCGCCGGCGCCATTGTCCACGCCCGGGTTGCTCGGGTGGTATATGCCGCCACGGATCCGCGTGCCGGCGCCGCCGGGAGTGTATTTTCACTATTGGAAAATACACCGCTGAATCACCAAGTGCAGGTGCAGGGCGGAGTGTTGGCCGCAGCATGCAGCGACATGCTGCGGCAGTTTTTTCGCGCACGGCGTAAAATATCGGGGGAGTGACGCCGAGTGCCAGCGGCTTTTTTCATGCGGATATCTGGCACTTTGCATTCACCCTGAGGCCACGGATGCAGCGACTACGCAAGGGCAGGAGGGCGCGGGATCCTGTTTCTGTGGGTTAACGACGAGTCTGGCGGAAGTATTGGGTAAGGCCGTCAGGGCATCGCAACTCACGGTCTGGCCTGGAAGCCAAATCGATGGTTGGTGTGCCATGTGTTGAGCACGAAATCGATAGCGCGTATCCTACGCGTGTTGTTTGGAGAGGTGCCAGAGAGGCCGAATGGGCTTGACTCGAAATCAAGTGAACGCGCGAGCGTTCCGAGGGTTCGAATCCCTCCCTCTCCGCCATTCCACGAAATTCTTTGCTGTAACCCTCTGATATCGACATAAACCTCATTGAACTGCAAGCCAAGCCATTAATTCCCGGCAAGGAAGCGTAGACTGGCCAAGTTAGCAACAAATATACCTCGAATTCGGGGCTTCCAGGCATGGTTCACATTGTGTGGAATGGTTGTTGCGGTTGCCGGAGGCGTCATGATACCCCTTGTCAAGCCGCCTGATCGCAGGTTACCGAGCTTGATTGCCCGGGTTGGCCTGCTTATAGATGGCAGCTATGGTCGGCAGGCGTCATGATGATAACCCCGTGCTTGGCTGTTGTGGCGCACAGTACGTGCATCAGGGGTGTCGCTACCCCCTGGTGGCTTGAATAATCCCTCTCTCTTTGTTGTATACTCTGAATGCTTTGTTGACAGGTTTTTTCTCCCATGCCTGTCTTTGCGGTTCGCTGGCAGGGTGCATGTAAACTCCACTTACCAAAAGCCACCGTACTTCTGACGATTGATAGGATTCCTGTTTCTATTCCATACATTCAGTTAGATATGAAAAAAACCAATGCGTCATTTCTGACATTTTGTGGATTTTTTCACGAAAGTTTCTCCTACAGGCTTGGCGCTTTAATTATTTGGTTTTTCTGTTATTTTGCGCGGCATGAAATGCTACTATTCGCGGGGATATTTCACATTTTGATGTTTGTGGGTTTTCTTTAATCGTTCTGACATCATTTTCAATAAGATAATAAGAGGTTTCTTCCTATGGATGTATTGCTTAATTCCGATGTAGATTATCTTGGCGCCTATATTATTCCCTGGGCCATTAATCTTGTTTTGGCATTGGTTATTTTCATTATCGGGCGTTGGATTGCACGAGCGGTGACCAACGCGGTGGGTCGCCTGATGAAAAAGGGCGGCATGGATGAGTCCCTGGTTGATTTTCTCGGCAATTTGATTTTTGCCGCGCTGTTGGTCGTGGTTATCATCGCGGCGCTGGATCAACTGGGTGTGGATACGACGTCAGTGATGGCTATTTTCGCGACTGCGGGTCTGGCTGTCGGGTTGGCATTGAAAGATTCACTGGGCAATTTGGCGGCGGGGGTGATGCTGGTGCTGTTCAAGCCCTTCAAGCTCGGCGATTTTATCGAAGCGGGTGGTGTGACGGGGGTGGTGGAATCGATCCGTATTTTCAGCACGCTGTTGAAAACCGGGGACAATCGCGAGATTACGGTGCCCAACGGACAGATTTATGGGGGCACCATCGTCAATTTCAGTGCCCGTGATACACGCCGCATTGATCTGATATTCGGCATCGGTTATGACGATGACATCCGTCAGGCCAAGCAGTTGATTGAGGAAGTGATGGCGGCTGATGAACGTATCCTGAAGGATCCGGCCGCAGTGGTGATGGTTGCAGAGCTGGCCGATAGCAGCGTCAATCTGGCGGTACGGCCATGGGTGATGTCTGCGGATTATTGGAACGTGCGTGCCGCGATGTTGGAGAATATAAAGATCACCTTTGACGAGGCTGGAATTTCGATTCCCTATCCGCAGACGGATGTGCATCTGTTTTCGGTGGATGAACAGGCCGCCTGATCGTCTGCGGTAATCCTGATCGGGATGAAGGGGGCTTTTTAGCCCCCTTTTTCTTTGCCGGCACGCGGGAGTGGCCGCGTGTTACTCTTCCCCATAGGGCGGGTTGGTTGTGCTGGTGAGGCAGCGTGTGGTGCTTGCTTTCGCCGTGTTCACGCAGGCCAAGTGGTTCCGCGGCTCATCCTGATATCGCTGGGAACATGTCTCATAACTGCGGATCAGAGCCCAGTTGCACTCCATCTGGCGTTCTATTCGCTGCAAGGCCGCTCGTTGTCTGTCGTTATGCTGCTCCTGTTCATTGATGTCTGCGAGCAACTGATGGAGTGTCTGCTCCGTCTGAGGAGGGGCGATTTCCATCGCACTGGCGAGCGAGAGGGTGACTAGAAACAGGACGGCGCTGCGAAGAACAATCATGGTGGTTACATCTGTGATCAAACGGCCAAGGGTAGCAAATACGGGAGTTGGTGTGCAGGTCTTTTATCCCCGCTTTGTCACCGCCAGAATAGAGAAACCCCTAAAGAATTATGCGCTTTAAGCCGATGCTTTTTCAATGAGTGCCGTTTTATGAGCGAGGTGTGTCGGTGGATTTCACGGATACGGATTGCCACACGAGCAATACATGGGAAATCAATGTGAGGGCTTCAAGGGGTGTCTGAGCCGCTGAACGTGCTGCTGGTGGAAGACTCTGAGGATGATGCCATCCTGACCCGGCGCCAGCTGTCGCAGGCAGGTTTCGAGCTTCATTGCGAGCGGGTCGATAGTGCCAGGCTCATGCTGGCTGCGCTGGATGCACACAGTTGGGATGTGGTGATTTCCGATTATCACATGCCAGGCTTTAGTGGCTCTGCAGCGTTGAAATTGCTGCAGGCGACGGGGTTGGATATCCCCTTTGTCATCGTTTCCGGGGCGATTGGTGAGGAAATTGCTGTCGAGTTGATGCGTGCCGGGGCGCACGATTACATTATGAAAGGTAATTTGGCGCGGCTGGCGCCGGCCATTGAGCGTGAGCTGCGCGAGGCCGGTGAACGCCGTGCGCGCCGGGTGGCGGAGGCGGATTTACGGCTGGCCGCCAAGGTCTTCGAGGGGAGTGTCGAAGGCATCCTGATCACGGACAAGAACGGCCGTATTCTGCGTATCAATCAGGCCTTCCTGGATATCACCGGTTATGGTGAAGATGAGGCTATCGGCCAGAGGCCCCGCATGCTGCAGTCCGGCCGTCATGATGAGGCCTTTTTCCGCCATATGTGGGCATCATTGACCGAAACGGGTTCCTGGCAGGGTGAGATCTGGAACCGGCGTAAAAATGGTGAGATTTATCCCGAATGGCTGACGATTAGTGCGGTCAGTGATGAGTCGGGCCAAGTCACGCATTATATTGGTGGTTTTACCGACCTGAGCCAGCAAAAGCAGGCTGAGGAGCATATCCAGCATCTGATGTACTACGATGCACTGACCAACCTTCCCAACCGTGCGCTGTTCCGCGACCGCTTTCAGCACTGCATGCTGCGGACTCGGCGTTCCAACGATCATACGGCCTTCATCCATCTGGATCTTGATCGTTTTATCAAGGTCAACGATACCCTGGGGCATGCCGTGGGTGACCAGTTATTGCTGCAGGTGGGGCAGAGGTTATCCAAGATTATTCGCCCGATGGATTTCGTCGCGCGCCTGGGTGGTGACGATTTTGCCATGGCCGTGCCGGCGCTGATGACGCGTGCCGAGGTGGAGGATTTCCTGGAGAAGATCATCGATGTCTTCGCCGAACCTTTTTGCATCGCGAAAAGGGAGATATTCCTCGTGCCCAGTATGGGGGTGGTCATGTACCCGGATGATGCCAGTAGTTATGACGAGCTGGCTTGCTATGCCGAGACGGCTCTGCAATATGCAAAGCGGTTGGGGGAGAGCTATCAGTTCTACCACAGTGCTATGAATACCGATGCCGATGAACGCCTGAACATGGAAAGTGCCTTGCGGCGGGCGCTGGAGCGCGATGAGTTTCGCCTGCACTATCAACCCCAGGTGGATTTGTCGACGGGCGATGTCATTGGTGTCGAGGCTTTGTTGCGTTGGGAGCGATGCGATGATGGCATGGTGATGCCGGGTCGTTTTATCCCCCTTCTGGAGGATACCGGATTAATTATCACGGTAGGCGAATGGGTATTAAGGCGTGCCTGTCGGGATCAGCAAACATGGCTGGCGGGAGGCGGCAGGCCGGTGCCGGTTGCGGTCAATCTGTCGCCACGCCAGTTCCGCAACCGGGATTTGGTACACATGATCGATAGGGTGCTGGAGGAAAGCGGTACGGATCCGCACCTGCTGGAGCTGGAAATCACTGAAAGCAGCGTCATGGATGATCCGGAGTTTGCGATGCAGACCCTTCAGGCCTGCCACGAACGGGGTATCCGTATTGCCATCGATGATTTTGGCACGGGTTACTCTTCGCTCAGCTATCTGAAGCGTTTCCCGCTGGATGTGCTGAAGATTGATCGATCCTTCGTTGCCGATGTGCCTAAAGATGATGACGACGCGGCGATTATTGACACTATTATCGCTATGGCGCACCGTTTGAATCTGCGTGTGATTGCCGAAGGCGTGGAGACCGCGGCGCAGCAGGATTTTCTGCGTGAACACGGCTGCGACTGGGTGCAGGGCTATTATTTTGGCCGGCCCATACCGCTGTCAGATTTGCTGTGCTATCTGCAAAAGCAGGCAGTGACTCCCGCACGAGAGGGTTTGCGAGACGGTTGAAAGGCAGCGGTGCCGCCTATAACCGTAGCGATGGAAAGCCGCGTGTGGTTTTCCAAAAAGGGGACGCTACCCTTTTACAAAAAGGGGACGCTACCCTTTTAAGCAAAAAGGAGCAAGGAGCAAAAACAAAAACAAAAAGGGGACGCTACCCTTTTAGTTTGGAGCGTGGTATTCTCTCGGCATGCCGAGAGTAGCGAGAACTGTATTTGCAGGGATACCCCATCATATCACCCAGCGGGGTAATCGTGGTGAGGATGTTTTTTATACCAATGAAGATCGGCAGGTTTATCTCAGCTGGCTAAAAGAATACTGCGAGAAATATCGGGTAGAGGTCATCGCCTATTGCCTAATGACTAACCATGTCCATCTTATCTTGATTCCTAAGACAGAGAGCGGACTTCAGGCAGTGCTCAAGCCATTGCATATGCGATATGCCCAGCGGTTTAATCGAGAGCAAGGCTGGAAAGGGCATGTTTGGCAAGGGCGATATTTTTCCTCGCCACTCGATGAGGCCTATCTTTGGGCCGCAATTCGCTATACTGAGCGTAATCCTGTGCGAGCAGAGATGGTTAGAAAAGCCGAAAGATATTCGTGGTCAAGCGCGGCAGCGCATTGCGGCTTGCGAGAGGATGGGCTTCTCAGCCGAAAAGCTGCTTGGCAGCGCCAGTTGAAACAAGTTGTCGATTGGTCGGCTTGGTTGGCCGAGGGGGACGAATCTGAACATATCAGCACCTTACGGCGAAATGCTGACAAAGGCTTGCCGTGTGGTTCGGATCGATTTGTTATGCGGTTAGAAAAAATGGCGGGGCGGACACTTCAGTATCGGCCACAGGGGCGGCCAAAGAAAGAGGAAAGTGGTAAAGGGTAGCGTCCCCTTATTCTATAACTCAAGTTTCGGAGTTCAAATCCGCCCATTTTGCACCGCTACCTGAATTCCATTTCTAGCGTAAATGCATCTAGCTGGAGCGAGCGCATAAAAAACTCTTCGATGCGACTGTCAATGGATTCCATGATTATTCCCGCCATCTTTC
>DRKN01000133.1 GCA_011051755.1 Gammaproteobacteria bacterium | reverse complement strand
GCGCAGCCGCCAGCACAGCATCGACCTGACCGGCAGCCGTGATGTCTGGCGCCTGAAGAGCCTCCTGAAAATCGCCCGGGTGAGCGCCTATGGCGCCATCATCATCGATGCCGGACTGGCAGGGCAGAAAGTGCAGGATGCCCGTACAGAATTAGGCTTGGATTAATTGTGCTTCCCCAAGACTGATAATGCAAAAATGCAAGCCTGCCCCTGTTTTGTTTCTTATCTCTTCACCCAAAGTCCATTGTGCAATGGTGCGCACAAAATATGAACAACCAGGCTGGGGAACGAACTCAGCCACACTTGCCACTGATGGCAGAGGGTGGGCACTGCCCACCATTTTCGTGAACACTGGAAACCTGCATCGGTGGGCAATGTCTACGGCTGCGCCTTCGATGAATGTTGTTTCGCTCCCCAAAGACCTACTTTCGACAGGATTAAAACAAACAGCGACTCCTGTTGCCGGGCACAGGATACCCTCCCGGCGGACTGTCTCAGGCGTCTGCTTTTTTTCCGCCAGCCATGGCTTCCTTGACCATCTTTTGCAGATCACCCTGCTGATACAACTCCAGGGTGATGTCACAACCGCCAATCAACTCGCCATTGATGTACAACTGGGGGAAAGTGGGCCAGTCGGCAAAGCGCGGCAGGTTCTCGAAGACTTCCGGATCCGACAGCACGTTCACATAGGAAAACTCTTCGCCACAGGCACCCAGGGCTTCGGCGGTACGAGAGGAAAACCCACACTGCGGCAATTGTGGTGTGCCCTTCATGTAAAGCACGACAGGGTGACTCTCGACCTGTTCTTTGATGCGTTCCAATACGTCCATCTTGCTCAGCCTCTCTTCAATAATTCAATTCAGTTTGCTACATGGGGTCTCCGTGCAGCGTTTTAAAGGAGATTCATAAGTCTACCCGATTATTTCCGAGCAATGAAATCAGGATTTAATCCGGCAAGCTATTCCGGTGCTGTATCCACATTACGCTGCAACCACAGCTCCAGCAGGGCCAGATGCCACAACTTGCTACCCTGCAGTTTGGTGAAATATTGATCCGGCGCCGCCAGCAGCTTTTCCACGTAGTGACGCTCGAACACTCCGCGCCGACGGCAAGCTTCAGAGTCGAGGATATCACGCATGAATTCAAGAAAGTCACCGCGCACGTATTTCAGCGCCGGCATGGGAAAATAGCCCTTGGGCCGATCAATGACCGAGTCCGGAATCAGTCCGCGGGCGATGCGCTTGAGCACATGCTTGCCGCCGGACATGAGCTTCAGCTCCGGCGGCATGCGCATGGCCAGTTCCACCAGTTCGTGATCGAGGAAGGGCACACGCGCCTCCAGACCCCAGGCCATGGTCATGTTGTCGACGCGCTTGACCGGATCATCGACAATCAGGGTGGTAACATCGAAGCGCAGCACGCGATCAATAAAGGTGTCGGCACCCGCCTCGGCCAGACGCTCGCGCACCAGCCGGGAGGTCGAATCGCTGCCGCGGTAAGGCTCGGTGACGGTCTCGAGGAACTCGCTGTGCGGGCGGTCGAAATAGTGTCGCGCAAAACGCTCGAGGTTGGAGCCCTGGTCAGCATTCATTTGCGGATACCAAAAATAACCACCGAACACCTCATCCGCACCCTGACCGCTCTGCACCACTTTCACGTCCTGCGAAACACGCTCGGCGAGCAGATAAAAGGCCACTGCATCCTGCCCGACCATGGGCTCGGCCATGTTGTCGATGGCATTCGGCAGATTCGGCAACACCTCACTGTTTGGGATATGGTACTTGGTGTGGCACGTGCCAAAACGCTCCACTACCGCATCGGAATACACGAACTCACTACCGGCCTCATCGGCCACGTCCTCGAAACCGATGGAGAAGGTGCGCAGATCCTCCACCCCTGCCTCGGCCAACAAGCCCACCAGCAGACTGGAGTCCAGGCCACCCGAAAGCAACACACCCACCGGCACATCGGCCACCGTCAGGCGGCGCTCCACAGCCCTGCGCAGGGCATCGTGAATCAGCTGAACCCACGCCTGTTCGGACTTCGGTTCAGCGGGGCGAGTGGCGTTCAGGCACCAATATTGTCGGGGCTGTATCTGCCCATCGGGGGTAATGGTAAGCGTGTGGCCGGGGGCCAGCTTGCGCACACCTTTGAGAATAGTATGCGGCGCGGGGATCACCGCATGCAGGGTGAGCTGGTGGTGCAGGCCCACCGGGTCGATGGTCTTATCCACCCCGCCGGCAGCCAACAACGCCTGCGTATCGGAGGCAAAACGAAAGCCGCTCTCCACCTGTGAATAATAGAAGGGTTTGATGCCCAGGCGGTCGCGCGCCGCGAACAGACACCGCCGGGCTTGATCCCAGATGGCGAAGGCGAACATGCCGTGCAGCTCCTCGACACAGCGTTCGCCCCAGTGATGGTAGGCTTTAAGAATCACCTCGCTATCGCCGTCGGAGAAGAAGTGGTAGCCCACCGCCTGCAACTCCGCCCGCAGGGCCTTGTAGTTGTAGATGGCGCCGTTGAACACCAGCGACAGACCCAGCTCTTCATCGACCATGGGCTGGTGCGAACGCGCGGAAAGATCGATCACCGACAGCCGCCGATGGCCCAGCCCCAACGGCCCACTAAAGTGCATGCCCTCGTCATCCGGGCCGCGCCGGGCCAGTTTCCCGTTCATAGTCGCGATAGTCGCCGCCTCGGAGGGCTGGCCATCGAAACGCAATTCACCGCAAATGCCGCACATATCGCCATCCAGAATAATGAATGCGGCATTCTACCCGAAACAACTCCCGGCGGCAGGCAGCGACCAAGCCCCTTCTCCCTTTCAAGAAGAATTAAGGTTAGGATGAGGGGTACGTTACACCACACTAGTGTGGTGTAACGTATAAAGTGCACCTATCAGAGGCCCGCAAATGCCCCAAGACAAGGCGCAGTCCGCCGTTAATGGCCCCCTCCCTTAACAAGGACTGGAACGCAGGATTGGGGCATTTGCGGGCCTCCCTCCGGGCG
>DRKN01000132.1 GCA_011051755.1 Gammaproteobacteria bacterium | reverse complement strand
TGAGGATAGCGGGGATGACCGGCGTGGGCGCCGTTGACATCAATGCCGGTGGCAGCGTCACCAGTCCCGGCGGCCTGGTTTCGGCCAATGGCCTGATGATCGCCTCAGGTGGCGACATCGAGCTGGGTCAGGCGAATCGACTGAGAGCTAAAGGGGTCGGGTATATTGAATCATTTCCAAAAGAGCTAAAGGGGTCGCGAGAGCTAAAGGGGTCGGGTATATTGAATCATTTCCAAAGATTGGATAAACTTCTCGTATGCCGCGACCGCTACGCCTAGAATATGAAGGAGCCTACTACCACGTCATGAATCGTGGACGAGGGCGCCAGGTTATTTTTCACGATAGAATGTATTACTTGGCCTTCCTGGATACCCTGGCCGAAGCACATCACCGATTTAATGCCGTTATTCATGCGTATTGTTTGATGGGCAACCACTATCATTTATTGATAGAAACTCCCGAAGCGAATCTTGGGCGTATAATGCGCCACATTAACGGGGTCTACACTCAACGTTACAATCGACTCAAACATACCGATGGCCCCTTATTTCGTGGCCGTTATAAAGCGATATTGGTTGACAGAGACTCGTATTTATTACCCCTTAGCCGATACATCCATCGCAATCCCATTGAAACCAAGAGATCCTTAGTGAAACAACTTGAGGATTATACGTGGTCCAGTTACCCCGCCTATATCGGTCGCGAATTTGCTCCGCCCTGGCTGATGAAAGAGCAGGTGTATGGCGTACTAGGTAAGCGCCAGAAATATCAGGCCCACCGGCGCTATGTTGAACTCGGTGTTGATGAAGAATTGGTGGCCTTTTACAGCAAAGGTAACCAGGCAGCGGTGCTGGGCGACAAGAAGTTTCGGCAGCAGGCCCTTAAAAGAAACGAGGTAGGCGCAGAATGTCATCACAAAAAGAAGGTGCTGATTCGACCAACCGCAAAGCAGATAATAAAGGCAACCGCGCAGATATTTAGTGTTCCCGAAGCGAGAATAGTTGCTGTGCAAAAAGGCCGCCAGCATCGCAATCTTCCGCGAAAGGTTGCGATGTACCTATGTCAACAGGCTTGTGACATGCGATTGCAAACCATTGCGGAAACTTTCGAGGTAGGGCATGTAGGGAGTGTCAGTAACGCATTGACGGAAATTCGGCGCTTGTTGTCTGAGAAAGGGGAGTTTAGACGAAACATTCAGCGTATTTTAACGATGATACAATGAACCTGACCCTTTTGCTCTTCTGACCCTTTTGCTCTTCTTAACGATGATACAATGAACCTGACCCTTTTGCTTTGACCCTTTTGCTCTTCTTTTGCTCTTTTGCTTTTTTTTATCTTATCTCCTTCCTTTTACCTTCATGCCGGAGCACGTCTGGCACATCACACACCGTTGCCACAAACGTGAATTTTTTTGACTTGAAAATTCCATTTTTATGGCAAAATGGGTGCTTCAAGTGAGAATAAAGGCAGTTCCTCGTGGAAATAGTTATTAGAGGTGCCCTGATGCCCATTTTTGCTAGAATCTCCGTATTCCTTCAACGACGCCGGCGGAGAAAAATGAAAAAAGACATCAGTGTGCTGTTTGTTTGCATGGGCAATATCTGCCGTTCACCCACGGCGGAGGGGGTGTTTGCCAAGCGTGTTGCCGATGCCGGACTGGTGAAACGGGTGGACATCGATTCCGCCGGCACCCATGCCTACCATGTCGGTGAGCCGCCCGATCCCCGCGCACAGCGCACGGCGGCAAGCCGGAACGTGGATCTCAGCCGCTTGCGCGCGCGCAAGGCGGTGGCGGAGGATTTTGAGGAGTTCGATTATGTGTTGGCCATGGATCGGGACAACTACGAGCGTCTACAGGCAATTTGTCCCGAGGGTGCGGAGCACAAATTACAGTTGTTTCTCCGTTATGCCCCCGAGCTGGATATCGATGAAGTCCCCGATCCCTATTATGGCGGGCCGGCCGGGTTTGACCGGGTGCTGGACATGATCGAGGTGGCGGCCGAGGGTTTGCTGGAAGAAGTCCGCAAACGGCATTTGTAACTAACGGTTCGTCCACACGGTACAGAGAATGCTGTAATCAAAAAAAGGACGCCCGAAGCTTCGGGCGTCCTTTTTTCGATGGGTTGGCAGGCCCAGGGCTTAGCCCTCGCCGTTATCCGGGGACTTGGCAGCAGCCTTGGGGGCAGGGGGCGCTTCCTTTGTCACTGGTTTTTCGCTTTTTGCAGACGGTGCGGCAGGCGCCGGCGAGACCTGGGCCGCTATGGGCCTGGTTTCGGCCGGTTTGGCCTCGATGGGCTTGAGCAGGTCGGCCTGTCTGGGCATTCTTTCCTTTTTTTCAGTTCTTTCAGTTTTTTCGGCAAGCGGCGGTTTTTCGGTGGCCGGGGTTTTGCTGAGCGGCTTTTCACCTGTTGGTTTCTCGCCGACAGGTTTTCTGCCAAGCGCAGAAGGTGACTCTTTCCGGGTTTTTTCTGCGGCCTTCTGGACGGGTTTCTGCACCGCTGATTTGGTTTTTTCGACCGACTTCTTTTCCAGATTCTTTTCCACGCTCTTTCGCACAGGTTTTTCAGTGGCCTGTGCTTGCGGTTTTTTGCTTGCGGTGGTCTCGGTAGTGGGTTTTGGGGCCGCTATCCCGCCGTTGCCACCCTTGTCCACAGAAGCGGGCTCTGTGCCCGGCCTTTCTGTCGAGGGTTTGGCCGGTGACGTCCGCTTGCTCCTTGTCTTTTCACTGCCCGCTGCCTCGGTGTTGTCTGCTGCCGGTGTCTTGCCTTGAGGCTTAGGCGATGCTTCCGGGGTAACGGGTGTCGGTTTGCTCGCCGTGCTTTCGTTCTTCACGGCGGTGCTTGTTGCAGCCTCTTTTTCGACGGGCTTGGGAGTTCTTGCGGCACGCGGCTTGTCGGCGTTGGCTGGCGGTGGAGTCTCCCGCGTGGCTTCGGTGCGCGTGTTGGTGACCGGCGGGGTTTCGCTGGCTGTTTTTTCGTTATTGCCTTCGTTAGCGGATTCGCTGTTGGCCTTGGTACTGGCGTCGGGTTCGCGACGTCGGCGACGGCCACCGCGACGACCCCGGCGGGAACGCTGTCCATCACGCGGCTCCTGGCGGTTTTCATCGTTGCCAGCCGCAGACGGTGGCGTTGCCGGTGTTGTCTTGGTCGTGTTCGCCGGCTGGGCATTAGCTGTCTTTGCCGAGGTGGGTTTTCGTGTCGCGCTGTCACGATTTGGCTGACGTTCCCTGCGGGGTGGTTTCTGGCGCGGTTCGGCCGCTGTGCCAGCCTGTGCGGTGCTGCGTGTTGTATCAGGAGCCTGCTCGGCGTCGGTTTTGCGCGGTGGTTGGCGACGGCGCCCGTTGCTGCTCCCGCTGCGGGCATTGCCGCGACCGCGGCGTTGGTGGCCACGTGACTCGCCAGTGGTCTTGCCGCTGGCACCTTTACTCGCACTGCCGGCGGCACGGGTATTCCCGTCGGTGGTGGTTTTTTCGCTGGTGTCGCCGCCGATGAGGTTTGACCATAGGCGTTTGATGAAACCACCCTGGCGGGGTGTTTCCTGTGACGTGGTTTGCTGTGGTACAGGTGATGCCGGTACGACACTTTTGACGGCGGGCTCTTCCGTCTTGATCTTGGGTTTGTCGCCTTGCAGAGACTCGGAGACTTCTTCGCGTTCCACGGCGAGATCGTAGCTGGCCTGGCCACGGCGTCCCTGGTCGCTGATACGTTCGCGCTGAATCTCGTAGTGTGGGGTCTCAAAATGAGTGTTGGGCACCAGCACGATCTTGACGCCCTGGCGTGCCTCGATGTCATTGATTGCCGTGCGTTTTTCGTTGAGCAGGAAGGTGGCGACGTTGACCGGTGCCTGCACCACGATGCGTGCCGTCTGCTCCTTCATGGCATCTTCTTCGATGATGCGCAGGATCGACAGGGCCAGCGACTCTGTGCCACGAATGGTGCCCTGGCCCTTGCAGCGGGGGCAGACGATCTGGCTGGACTCGCCCAGCGAGGGGCGCAGGCGTTGGCGCGACATCTCCAGCAGGCCGAAGCGCGAGATGCGGCCCACCTGTACACGGGCACGATCCATTTTTAACGCGTCGCGCAGGGTGTTTTCCACTTCGCGCTGGTTACGTGAGGAGTTCATATCGATGAAGTCAATGACGATCAGGCCACCGAGGTCGCGCAGACGCAGTTGGCGGGCGATTTCTTCCGCCGCCTCGCGGTTGGTGTTGAGCGCCGTTTCCTCGATGTCGCTGCCCTTGGTGGCGCGTGCCGAGTTGATGTCGATGGAGACCAGGGCCTCGGTGTGATCGATGACGATGGCGCCGCCGGAGGGCAGGCGTACTTCGCGCTGGAAGGCGGTCTCGATCTGGCTTTCGATCTGGTAGCGCGTGAACAGCGGCACCTTGTCTTCGTAGAACTTGAGCTTGCCGAGGTTGTGCGGCATCACCATCTGTACAAATTCAACCGCCTGTTCATAGGTCTCTTTGTCGTCGATGAGGATTTCACTGATATCCTTGCGCAGATAATCGCGAATGGCGCGGATGACGACATTGCTTTCCTGGTAGACGAGGAAGGGCGCGGAACTCTCCTGCGCAGCCTTGTCGATGGCCTCCCACAATTGCAACAGGTAGTTGAGATCCCACTGTAGCTCTTCGGGGTTTTTGCCGACGCCAGCGGTGCGCACGATGAGGCCCATGTTTTCCGGCACTTCCAGTGCTGTGAGGGCATCACGGATCTGATTGCGTTCGTCACCCATGATGCGGCGCGACACGCCACCGGCACGTGGGTTGTTGGGCATCAGCACCAGGTAGCGGCCGGCGAGGCTGATAAAGGTGGTCAGCGCCGCGCCTTTGTTACCACGCTCTTCTTTGTCCACCTGGACGAGAATTTCCTGGCCTTCACGCATCACTTCCTTGATGTTGACGCGGCCAGCGCCCAGTTCGACGGCAGGATTGAAGTAGGTGCGGGAGATATCTTTGAGGGGAAGGAAGCCGTGGCGATTGGCGCCATAGTCGACAAAGGCGGCTTCGAGGCTGGGCTCGACGCGGGTGATGCGACCCTTGTAGATGTTGGCCTTTTTCTGCTCGCGGCCAGCGGTTTCGATGTCGAGATCATACATGCGCTGGCCGTCAACCAGCGCGACACGCAACTCTTCTGACTGAGTTGCGTTAAACAGCATACGTTTCATATTGTTATTTCCAGCGCGCTCAACCATGTCCACTGCGGTTGCGGGCGGAATACGTCACAGTGGTTACCCGTTCCCCTGGTGGCCATTGCAGGCAGCAGGCAGGCGGGAATAGCCGTTGTTGGTAGCTCGTCATGAACGCCTTGCGAACATGGGAGCGCGCTAATCAATTAAGGCGCCTCTGATTCAGTGATGCACGAAAATCCTGAGTCCAGAATGTCCAGCCTCTTCGTTACAAATCTTCGTAACAGCTAGTTAGTGCAGAAGATTTGCGCTTTGAATTCGAACATTTTGACTCTCAATCTTGTTCGCCCAGACTCAACCAGGGGTTCCTAAGTGTAAGTGACATCCGTCATGACGCGGATGTTGAAAATTCAGCTCGGTTTTCGCCATCCCTCGTGTCCGCGCGCCCCTCGCGATAATTGCTTGGCGGAGAAGCCGGGGATGAGTAGAAATGTGGCGTAAAATCAATGCGATCCCGCAACAGGCTGGAAACTATAACAGTCTTGTGCCATGGCGGCAAACCATCCTCTCTATCAGACTCTTTATCATTGGACAATATGTCGTCTTCCCCCCAAAAGATAGGGCTCGTTCCCAGTCAATTAGGGCCGTACCGCCGGGCCTCTGTTCTTGCTCAGCAAGGCAGAATGGGTGTGACGTGGTGATGCTGCAATGGTATCGGTCGCGTATTACCAGGTTTTGGTGCAGGGGGGTGTCGCTCTTGACTGATGCGGTTCGCTACCGCTCACCAGCATCCTGCATGGGCTGTGGCTGGACTTTTCTTTTCCCTCTGATTTTTCCCTGCGAGGAAATCCACAGCCGAAGGCCCACTGGGTCACGGGCCATCGCGCCAAGGTGGTACCATAGGCAAATGAGTCAGGAATTCAGTCAGGAGGGGGGGCGAGCGCCGGATGCCGGCGTGGATACCCCCAGGGTGCGCTTTGTTGAAATCAGTCCGGAACGGGCCGGTCAGCGCATCGACAATTACCTGGTGACCACTCTCAAAGGGGTGCCGAAGAGCCGTGTCTACCGTATGCTGCGCAAGGGCGAGGTACGCGTCAATAAGGGCCGCGTAAAGGCCACCTATCGGCTGGTGGCGGGGGATTCAGTGCGTATTCCACCAGTGCGCGTGGCGGAGGCGGGGGACAGGGTCAGCCCCAGTGAGTGGGTGCTGCAACGTATCGAGTCCGCTATCCTGCTGGAGGAAAAGGGCTTTCTGATCCTGAACAAGCCTGCGGGGATAGCCGTGCACGGCGGTAGCGGGCTCAACTACGGGGTGATCGAGGCCCTGCGTGCCTCGCGCCCACAGGCGCCGTATCTGGAGCTGGTGCACCGTCTCGATCGTGATACTTCCGGTTGCCTGCTCATCGCCAAGCGTCGCAGCGTGCTGCGTGAGCTGCACCGGCAGCTGCGTGAAGATGGCATGGACAAGCGCTATCTGGCCCTGCTCAAGGGGCCGTGGCGGGGTGGTGAACGTCGGGTGACGGCCGCCCTGCGCAAAAATACCCTGCGTTCCGGCGAGCGTGTGGTGGTGGTCGACCCGGTCGAGGGCAAGCAGGCCCTGAGCCTGTTCCGGCCCGTGACCCGCTATCGCGATGCGACCCTGGCCGAAGTGGTGCTGAAGACCGGTCGTACCCACCAGATCCGTGTGCACGCGGCGAGTATCGGTCAGCCCATTGCCGGTGACGAAAAATATGGCGATGCCGCGTTCAGCGCGACCCTGCGCCGGCAGGGGCTGAAACGCCTGTTTTTGCACGCCCACTCCCTGGCCTTTCGCCTGCCGGGGATTGATGATGAAATCCGTGTCACCGCGCCGCTGGGCGACGAACTGCTGGTGTTACTGAACAAACTGGAGAAAAGCGGGAAGTGAACAAACCTTTTGAACTACTGGTGTTCGACTGGGACGGTACCTTGATGGATTCCGAGGCGCATATCGTCACCAGTATGAAGGCTGCCATCGTCGATGTGGATCTGCCGGAACTGCCGCATGCCGAGATGAGTGACGTTATCGGCCTGGGTCTGGCCGAGGCCATCGAGCGCCTGTTTCCCGGCATCGAGGCCGGTTTGCGGGAACAGATTGCCGACCGCTACCGCTATCATTTTCTCGCTGATGACCCCTGTGAGCCTTTCGACGGCGCGGAAGAGGTGCTGCGGGAGTTGAGCCGGCAGGGTTATCTGATGGCCGTCGCCACCGGCAAGGGGCGGCGGGGCCTCGACCGGGTGTTGGACAGCAGTGGATTCCGCCCGCTGTTTGACATCACTCGCTGTTCCGACGAGACGCGCTCCAAGCCGCACCCGCAGATGTTGCAGGAGATCATGGTGGTGCTGGACGTCGAGCCGTCCCGCACCCTGATGATCGGTGATACTGAATATGATTTGCAGATGGCGAACAATGCCGGCGCCGTGCCGCTGGCCGTGAGTTACGGGGTGCATGCGGTGGAACGTCTGCATCAGCACAAGCCCCAAGGCTGTCTCGATACCATCCGCGAGCTGCCCGCATGGCTGGCGGCCGTTGAACCTGGAAGCTGACAAGCGGTCTCAGCCCGTCTACGATTTGCCGATAGATTGTCCGATTTTCAAATTCTGAACAAGGTATACCATGAGCGACCAGGATCCCCCCAAGCCCCCGTCCGGTTCTTCCGACTCTCCCGCAGGGCCTCAAAAACCGGCTGGCGCGAGGATCAGCGGCCCGGAAATTGTCGCCCAACCCGATGCGAAAAAGGACAAAAAGGCCGGCCCCGGTGATCAGGGCTGGGAGCGGGATGTCGTCAACAGACTGGCCTTTGCCGCCCTCAATGAGCAACGCCGGGCGCGCCGCTGGGGTGTGTTTTTCAAGTCCCTGTTCTTCATCTACCTGTTCGCGCTGCTTTTTTATGTGCCAATGACAATGAAGTGGGATGACACCACCATCTCCACCGGAAAACATACCGCACTGGTTGAACTCGATGGCGTGATTGCCGCCAATACGCCCGCCAGTGCCGATAATTTGGTCAGTAGCTTGCGGCGGGCCTTTAAAGACGAAGATACCGCTGGCATCATTCTGCGCATCAACAGCCCGGGTGGCAGTCCTGTGCAGGCCGGCTATGTGCACGATGAAATCAAGCGTTTGCGGGGCAAGTATCCACAGGTCAAGCTGTATGCGGTGGTTACGGATATTTGTGCCTCCGGCGGCTACTACATTGCCGCCGCGGCCGACGAGATCTACGCCGACAAGGCCAGTATCGTCGGTTCTATCGGTGTGCTGATGGATGGCTTCGGTTTTGTCGATACCCTGGAAAAAGTCGGTGTCGAGCGGCGTCTGATGACCGCCGGTGAACACAAGGGGATTCTCGATCCCTTTTCGCCGCTGAAAAGTCACGAAGTCCGCCATGTACAGGGGTTGCTCGATGGTATTCACCAGCAGTTTATCGATGCGGTAAAGGCGGGTCGCGGGGATCGCCTCACCGATAACCCGGATCTTTTTAGTGGTCTGTTCTGGAATGGCGAAGAAGGTGTAAAACTTGGCTTGGTCGATGGGTTGGGCAGCAGCAGTTATGTCGCACGGGAAGTCATTGGTGTCGACAAAATCGTCGATTTTACCGCTCGGCCTGACTATTTCGAGCGCTTTGCCGACCGTCTTGGTGCGGTAATGGCTACTGTCATCGGCGAGAAGCTGGGCCTGGGCAATGCATCGCTACGATAGGTACCGTATGCGTTCCGATCAAGGGATAAAACCACCGCCTTTAGGCGGTTGGCCTTATCCGCACTGCGTGTCGCATGGGTTGGTGCTGGTGTGTAAAGGCAAGTTATTTCGGTCGTCGATGCAGGATGCTGGTGAGCGGTAGGAACCGCATCGTTCGCGTATTATTTAAAGTGATTGCCGGTGTCACCGTTCTCGACCGATGCGGCTCTACACGAAATCCCGGCAGTACGGTCTTAATCATTGAGAACACCTCTAACCCTCTCACTTCAGCGAATGATTGTTGAGTGAGAGCTTAATCGGTTGATGAATACCTGATGAATAAACATTGTTATCGGGTTTATTTGCTGGCTTAGTGGTATTGACTGTGGGTGTGCCTCGCCCAACTTGCCGTCATTTGTTCTTTCGTGTAAAAACGGGGACTTGGCGGAAAGGTTTGGGAGGATATGCATGTCGTACAAGTATCCCATTGTCGCGGTCACTGGTGCCTCGGGCGCGGGCACCAGTGTGGTTCAGAAGGCATTCAGCGATATATTTCTGCGTGAATCCATCAATGCAGTTTTTGTCGAGGGCAACAGCTTTCGTCGATATGACCGCGAGGAAATGCAAAAACTGTTGCGCGAGAAGGCCGCCGAAGGCCAGGTTCTTTCTCCCTACGGCCCGGATGTCAATCTGTTCGACAAGCTGGAGTCGTTGTTCCGGGACTATTCTGGAGACGGCAGGGGCATGATGCGTCAGTACCTCAATGGCGAGACCGCCGAGGCCTCGGGGGTAAAGCCCGGCACATTCACCCCCTGGGAACAGACTCCGGAGAGTAGCGACCTGCTTTTTTATGAGGGGTTGCATGGTGGTGTGGTTGCGGATCACTGGACGCGCCGCAACATGAGCCCGTCACACAACCCCCGGGTTATTCGTGAGCGACGGGACAGTGAGCGCAGAAATGGTGTGGATGCCGCGCAATATGTGGACTTGTTGGTTGGTGTGGTGCCTGTGGTCAATCTGGAATGGATCCAGAAAATTCACCGGGATCAAAAGGTGAAGGGTTTTTCTTGCGAGGCAACGACGGCACACATTATTGAACGCATGCAGGACTATATCCATTTCATCGTGCCACAGTTTTCAGTGACCGATATCAATTTCCAGCGTGTGCCGGTGGTCGATACCTCCAATCCCTTTGTCGCCAGTGAGATCCCCAGTGCCAACGAATGTATCGTTGTCATTCGTTTCCGTGATCCGAAGCGCTATGATTTTCCACGCCTGATGTGTCTGATCGAGGGCGCCCGCATGTCGCGCCCGAATACGATGTTTATTCCGGGCAGCCAGATGTCGCAGGCCATGGATGTGATTTGCACGCCATTGGTGCGGGAGCTGGTGGAGCGGCGCAGTCACTGATGGCCAAGAACATCCACTCCCTCATTGCTCAACAGGGTAATGAGACGAATCAAGGGCAGGCCGACCAGAGCGTTAGGATCTTCGCCCGTCATGGCCTCAAACAGGGCAATGCCCAGTCCTTCTGATTTGAAGCTGCCCGCGCAATTGTACGGTTGTTCCCGGCGCAGATAGTTCTCGATTTTCCGGGTCGTCAATGGGCGGAATTTCACCGTAAACGGCACCACCTCTACTTGTACCTGTCCGGTTGCGCTATTCAGCAGGCACAGCCCGGTAAGGAACAACACCTCGTTCCCGCTGGCGGCGGAGAGTTGCTTGATCGCTTTTTCATGTGTTCCCGGCTTGCCCAGAATCTCCTCACCCAAAACGGCCGCCTGGTCGGAACCAATAATGAGGGCATTGGGGAACTGGCTGGCCACGGCCCGGGCCTTGTCTTCCGACAGTCGTTTGACCAGCGCATGCGCCGTTTCACCGGGCCGTCGTGTTTCATCGGTGTTGGGGCTGACGGTTGAAAACGGCTGACCGAGTCGTTCCAGCAGAGCCTTGCGAAACGGTGAGGTCGAGGCCAGAAGCAGTTGTGTCATGGTGTGTGTCCTTGGGGTTTTGTCTGATGGAATAAGCGCCGCATTCTAACCAACAGCTCGCCAAATCACCCGTATTCTGTTTGACATGGATAAAACCAACTGCCTTACTAGTACCTGAATCCGAGGGTTCATGACGGCACATCGCACACCAGAAGTAGGCGTTCTTCGGCGAACGCTTGATTCCACAGCGGTGCAAAAAATACCCGCTTATCCGCGGGATACACTTCGCTAACCGATGGGTGAAGCTAAGATTTTTGATGCCGCTGTGAAATCAATATCGTGCACTCTGTATCCGCCCTGAACCCTCGGATTCAGGTCGTACTCCGCCAAGGTTATATTGACGGGTTCAGCGTTCCCGTGGTGTTGCGCAGCAAGGCACAGTGCGCAGGCAATGGCCATCGTCCTTGTCAAGCACTGTAACGCCGCAGCGCAACACCCCAAAGGCCATTCGCTGCGAGGCGCGCCTCGCCTAAAAGCGCTCACTGTTGGTGCCCTGAATGCTGACAGACCCACTGAACCCGTCAACAGACCCTTATCATTGAATAAGTTACCGGAGAAAATGTCATGTTCCGTTCGCGAGCGTTTCTTGTGCTTCTGCCACTACTCTTTCTAGTGGGTTTCAGCAGCCCGTTGTTGGCAGGGGCCTGTTCTTATTCTGAGGGCATCATGGCTTTGCAACAGGGTAATTCTATACGTGGTCTGGCATTGTTGCGTATGGCCAGCCGGGACGGTGACCCGCGTGCCAGTCTGTACCTGGCCGCCCTGCAAGCCGACGATCATCAGCGCATTCGCCAGACAGCAGCAGCGTTGGCCATACTCAGCCAGTCGGCGCAGTAAGCCAAGCTAATATCCCTTCCTTGATTTCTTCTGTGCCGCATCGCCCTTTGCGATCTCCCGGATGCTTCGGATACTATCGCCATGCCTTATCGGTGCTACGCCGACCCACCTGCCGGGTTATTCTGAGGCATACACGATCACGAGAGTCGAAAAGTGAGTGATATCAAAGCCCTGTTGGAGATAATGGCCAGACTGCGCGACCCGGAGACCGGCTGTCCCTGGGATCGTGAACAGACCCTGGCGAGCCTCATCCCGCACACCCTCGAAGAGGCCTACGAGGTCGCCGATGCCATTGCCCGTGGTGATATGGGCGAGCTGCGTGACGAACTGGGCGACCTGCTGTTTCAGGTGGTGTTCTATGCTCGCATCACCGAGGAGCAGGGCGATTTCGCCTTCGCTGACGTGGTGCAGGCCATCTGTGACAAACTGATTCGCCGTCATCCCCATGTTTTTGCCGGTGCGGATATCACCGATGCGGAGGCGCAGACCACCGCTTGGGAAGTGCACAAGGCCCGCGAGCGGCGTGACAAGCATGGCGAGGGTGTCCTGGCCGGTGTTGCCCGGGCCCTGCCGGCGTTGAGCCGCGCAGCCAAACTGACCAAGCGTGCCGCCCGGGTTGGTTTTGACTGGCCCGATCTACCGCCCGTATTTGACAAAATGCGGGAAGAGCTGGATGAACTGCATCATGAGGTGGGGCAGGGGAGCATCGACATGGATCGTGTCGAAGACGAAATGGGCGATGTGTTGTTCGTCGCCAGCAATCTGGCGCGCAAGGCCGGTGTGGATCCGGAAGTGGCGTTGCGCCGTGCCAATGCCAAGTTCGAGCGCCGCTTCGCCGCCATGGAGACGCTGGCCGCCGCCGAGGGTGTGGCGCTGGACAGGCTGGACCTCGATCACTGGGAGGCCCTGTGGGTGCGGGTGAAGCGGGGTGAAACAACGGGCTCCGGTTGACTCTTGCGAATTTTCTTTCAGAGACACAGAGGGCACAGAGAATAATGCCCGATGACCTTGTGACACCGCTCTGCGGTGTCACACATCCTGTAGTGCTTCGCGTCACATTGCCGAGAATAGAATAACCTGCCGGCCCGCTTGGCCGATACGAAATAACCCCCGTTGTTTCCACTCACGTTATTGCGACCCACAAGGAAGCTTCAGGGCATTCTTAGCCTGTTCATAGGGGTTGGCAGTGAGTAAATTGCAAGGTTGGAGCGAAAACACTGTCTTGCATGGGTTTTGTTACCCTGCGCCTTCCGCTACCGGGAGGACGCAGAGCGTTTCTTTAGGGCGCTGCCGAAGAGGCTGGAGAGATTCGGACTCGAAATGGCGCCCGAGAAAACCCGGCTGTTGCGATTCAGCCGTTTTCATCCCAGCATGAAGCGGCGTTT
>DRKN01000131.1 GCA_011051755.1 Gammaproteobacteria bacterium | reverse complement strand
CTGGAACGCAGGATTGGGGCATTTGCGGGCCTCCCTCCGGGCGCGGCGGGAAGCCGTCATCTGCGGCGTTGCGTCTCTTGAAAAGGGCACGCCATTCCCGGCGAGACGCGCCTTGCAGCTAACGGCTTCCCACCACGCTGATAGTTACACTTTATACGTTACACCACACTAGGGGGTGTCTGTTTTCAGTCCGTATCCAGTGGGCATATAAGGTACGTATGTGCATATGCAACAGGTTGGGACGGGTTCATTCCATGCACACTGCAACTTGCTTGCAGTGTGTGCCAGATGTTTATTCCGAGTCCAAAGCAAGCGTTGTGCCCGCAACTCATACCACCGTCCGTAGCGTGCGCCATGCGCACGATGGCCTCTGGGTATGGACGCTGCTCCATGACGGGGGGCGCATGATCAAATCTGAAATCATGACCATGCGCCAACGCCGAAATCGGCTGTGTTTTACACGTAGGTGATCAACGACAGGATGGCGCCCTGAGGGTTCTGGATTATGATCTCGTGCTGTCCAACAATCGTCACCGGATGTTGTTGCTCGATATAGACGCCCGAGAGGGCAATCGAGTAGACTAGGCGGGTTCAAGTCGGCATTGAACGTGAGCGGGAAGGACGAGCCATCGTCCCTCCCGCTTTGCGCATCTAAAGTGGCGTATCAACCGAGATTTAAGGCGGAGGTCAGCTTGAGAAAACCGGCGTTATTGGCCCTGGAAGACGGGACACTCTTTTGGGGGGAATCCATTGGCGTGGATGGCCAGACCATCGGCGAGGTCGTTTTCAACACGGCCATGACCGGTTATCAGGAAATCCTCACGGATCCCTCCTATAGCAAACAGATCGTTACTCTGACGTATCCCCACATCGGCAACGTCGGCACCAATCATGAGGACGCCGAGTCCGGTTTTGTCTGGGCCAGTGGTCTGGTGGTGCGCGACGTGCCACTGCTGCCCAGCAGCTGGCGCTGTGAGTTCACGCTGGAGGAATATCTGGCGCAGAACGAGGTGATCGCCATTGCCGAGATCGATACCCGCCGTCTGACCCGCGTGTTGCGCGAAAAGGGTGCGCAGGGCGCTTGTATCGTTGCCGGTGACACTATCGACGCCGAGGCCGCCATCGCGGCTGCCAAGGCCTTTCCCGGCCTCAAGGGCATGGATCTGGCCAAGGAAGTCACCACCAAGGCAGCCTATGAGTGGGCGCAGGGTAGCTGGACGCTGGAAGGTGGCCTGCCCGGTGCGCCGCATCCCATCGCCGAAAAGCTGCCGCGTCATGTGGTGGCCTACGACTACGGCGTCAAACACAACATCCTGCGCATGTTGGTGGATCGTGGCTGCCGCCTGACGGTGGTGCCGGCGCAGACCCCGGCCGGCGAGGTGTTGGCGATGAACCCTGACGGCGTGTTCCTGTCCAACGGCCCTGGCGACCCCGAGCCCTGCGACTATGCGCTGACCGCCATTGCCGAGATCGTCGACACCGGCTTGCCGGTGTTCGGCATCTGCCTCGGTCACCAGTTGCTGTCGCTGGCCAGTGGTGCGAAGACGCAGAAGATGAAGTTCGGCCACCACGGCGCCAATCACCCGGTGCAGGCCGTCGACGGCGGGCAGGTGATGATCACCAGTCAGAACCACGGATTTTCCGTGGATGAGGCCAGCCTGCCGGACAACCTGCGAGCCACCCACAAGTCGCTGTTCGATGGCTCGTTGCAGGGCGTGGCGCGCACCGACCGGCCAGCCTTCAGTTTTCAGGGCCACCCCGAGGCCAGCCCGGGGCCGCGCGATGTGGCGCCGCTGTTCGATCACTTTATCGAGCTGATGGACGAAAGCAAGAATTAGCCACAGAGACACAGAGTTCACAGAGCGAAAAGGGATTCACTCTGTGTTCTCCGCACCTCTGTGGAAAAAACCAGAACCGAGCATATGCCAAAAAGAACCGATCTAAAAAGCATCCTGATCATCGGCGCCGGCCCTATCATCATCGGTCAGGCCTGTGAATTCGATTATTCCGGCGCCCAGGCCTGCAAAGCCCTGCGCGAGGAGGGTTATCGCGTCATCCTGGTGAATTCCAACCCGGCCACCATCATGACCGACCCGGAAATGGCCGACGCCACCTACATCGAACCCATTACCTGGCAGACGCTGGCGAAGATCGTCGAGCGTGAACGCCCCGACGCCATCCTGCCCACCATGGGCGGCCAGACCGCGCTCAACTGCGCCCTGGATCTGGCCCGCGAAGGCGTGCTGGAAAAATTCGGCGTAGAGATGATCGGCGCCACTCGCGACGCCATCGACAAGGCCGAAGACCGCGAACGCTTCCGTCAGGCGATGCTGAAGATCGGCCTCGACATGCCCAAGTCGGCCGTGGCGCACAGCCTGGAAGAGGCCTTTCAGGTACAGGCTCAGGTGGGTTATCCGACCGTCATCCGGCCGTCTTTCACCATGGGGGGCTCGGGCGGTGGCGTTGCCTATAACAAGGAAGAATTCGTTGAAATTTGCGAGCGCGGGCTGGATCTGTCGCCCACCAAGGAGCTGCTGGTCGAGGAGTCCATTCTCGGCTGGAAAGAGTACGAGATGGAGGTGGTGCGCGACCACAAAGACAACTGCATCATCATCTGTTCCATCGAAAATCTCGACCCCATGGGCATCCACACCGGTGACTCCATCACCGTGGCCCCGGCGCAGACCCTGACCGACAAGGAATACCAGATCATGCGCGACGCCTCATTGGCGGTGCTGCGCGAGATCGGCGTGGACACCGGCGGTTCCAACGTGCAGTTTTCCATCAACCCCGAAAACGGCCGCATGATCATCATCGAGATGAATCCGCGCGTATCGCGTTCTTCGGCGCTGGCCTCCAAGGCTACCGGTTTTCCCATCGCCAAGGTGGCGGCCAAGCTGGCTGTGGGTTATACCCTGGACGAACTGAAGAACGAGATCACTGGTGGCGCCACCCCGGCCTCTTTCGAGCCGGCCATCGACTACGTGGTGACCAAGATTCCGCGTTTCACCTTCGAAAAATTTCCCCAGGCCGATTCGCGTCTGACCACGCAGATGAAATCCGTGGGTGAGGTGATGGCCATGGGCCGTACTCAGCAGGAGTCGTTGCAAAAGGCCATGCGTGGACTGGAGACGGGCGTCGACGGTTTCACCGAGATCCTCGATCTCGACGCCGAGGATGCCATGGACACCCTCAAGCAGGAGCTGAAGGCGGCGGGGCCGGATCGTCTGTGGTACGTGGGTGACGCCTTCCGCGCCGGCATGAGTTTGCGGGACGTGTTCGACCTGACCTTCATCGATTCCTGGTTTCTGGTGCAGATCGAGGAGTTGATCCGCCTCGAAGGCGAGGTGCGTGAGCAGGGCATGGCGGCACTGGACGAGAAGCGTATGCGCCAGCTCAAACGCAAGGGTTTCGCCGACAGCCGTCTGGCGAAACTGCTGGGCGTCAGCGAAGGCGAACTTCGTGCCCACCGCCACGCCCTGGGTGTGCGCCCGGTGTACAAGCGCGTCGACACCTGCGCCGCCGAGTTCGCCACCGATACCGCCTACATGTACTCCACCTACGAGGAAGAATGCGAGGCCAATCCCTCGGGCCGTGACAAGATCATGGTGCTGGGCGGTGGGCCCAACCGCATCGGTCAGGGTATCGAGTTCGATTATTGCTGCGTGCACGCCGCCTTCGCCCTGCGTGACGACGGCTTCGAGACCATCATGGTCAACTGCAATCCGGAGACCGTGTCCACGGATTACGACACCTCGGATCGCCTCTATTTCGAGCCGCTGACCCTGGAAGACGTGCTGGAACTGGTGGATCTGGAAAACCCCAAGGGCGTTATCGTGCAGTACGGCGGGCAGACCCCGCTCAAGCTGGCGCGAGCGCTGGAGGCTGCGGGCGCGCCCATTATCGGCACTTCGCCCGACTCCATCGATCTGGCCGAGGATCGTGAGCGCTTCCAGCGGTTGGTGCAGAAGCTCAATCTAAAACAACCGCCGAACCGCACCGCGCGCTCCGCCGGGGAGGCCATCGATCTGGCTGCGGACATCGGTTACCCGCTGGTGGTGCGCCCGTCCTATGTGCTGGGTGGCCGCGCCATGGAGATCGTCTACAAGGAGTCCGAGTTGCAGCGGTATATGCGCGAGGCGGTGAAGGTGTCCAACGATTCGCCGGTGCTGCTCGACCGCTTCCTCGACGATGCCATCGAGGTGGACGTGGACGCCATCTGTGACGGCACAGACGTGCTGGTGGGCGCCATCATGGAGCATATCGAGCAGGCGGGGGTGCATTCGGGTGACTCCGCCTGTTCGCTGCCGCCGTACAGTTTGTCGCAGGATGTGCAGGTGCGTCTGCGTGAACAGGCGCGCAAGCTGGCCCTTGAGTTGAACGTGGTGGGCCTGATGAATGTCCAGTTCGCCATCAAGGACGACGACATCTATATTATCGAGGTGAATCCGCGTGGTTCGCGCACCGTGCCCTATGTCTCGAAGGCCACCGGCGTGCCGTTGGCCAAGGTAGCGGCACGCTGCATGGCGGGCAAGAGTCTGAAGGCACAGGGCATCGGTGCTGAGGTGATTCCCGACTATTATTCGGTGAAAGAGGCGGTGTTTCCGTTTAACAAGTTCCCGGGCATCGATCCCATTCTTGGCCCGGAAATGAAATCTACCGGCGAGGTAATGGGTGTGGGACGCAGTTTTGCCGAGGCCTACGCCAAGGCTCAGCTGGGCGCGGGCGTTATTTTTCCCAAGGGGGGACGCGCCTTCGTCAGCGTCCGTGATGCCGACAAAAAACGCCTGCTGCCCGTGGTGCAGAAAGTCGTGGCGCTGGGTTTTGATATCGTCGCCACCGAGGGTACGGCCGCCCTGCTGGTCGAAGCCGGCATCGCCTGCGAGCGAGTGAACAAGGTGACGGGGGGGCGTCCCAACATTGTCGACATGATCAAGAATGACGAGATCGACTTGATCATTAACACCACTGAGGGTAAAAAAGCCGTTGCGGATTCGGGCGCGATTCGCAGCAACGCCCTGCAACGTAAGGTGAATTATTCCACCACACTGGCCGGCGCCGATGCGATGTGCATGGCGATGCAGCAGGGTGATTTTAGTGAAATCAATAGATTGCAGGATCTTCATGAGGAGATTTCGAAATGACGGGCAAGGTACCCATTACTGCGCGCGGTGCGGAGATGTTGCGTAAGGAACTGCAGCACCTGAAGAGCGTCGAGCGGCCAAAGGTCATCCAGGCCATCGCCGAGGCGCGTGAACACGGCGATTTGAAAGAGAACGCCGAATATCATGCCGCCCGCGAGCAGCAGAGTTTTATCGAAGGCCGTATTGGCGAGATCAACGGCAAGCTGGGTAATGCACAAATCATCGACGTGACCACCCTGAATCCGGGCGGCAAGGTCGTGTTCGGCGCCACCGTGGATTTGATCGACGAAGAGACCGGCAAGGAAGTGACTTATCAGATCGTTGGCGAAGATGAGGCCGATATCGCCCAGGGCATGATCTCTATTACGTCACCCATTGCCCGTGCATTGATTGGTAAGGAAGAGGGCGATATCGCCGAGGTGCAGGCCCCGGGCGGCATCAAGGAATACGACGTCGTCGGCGTGCGTTACATCTGAGTGACGCACCTCCTGAGTGTTTTCGAGCGCCTCCTGCTGACCCTGTGGGTGGGTGGGCTGTGGATCACCGGCTATCTGGTCGTGCCGGCGTTGTTCGCCTCACTGGACAACCGTATGCTCGCCGGAGAACTGGCGGGAAACGTATTCAGCGCAATGAGCTGGGTTGGTCTGGCCTGTGGCGGCTTGCTGTTCGCCGGTGTGCTGCTACGCGAACGCAGCCGGAGCCTGATGGCGTGGCGTCTCTGGGTGTTGGCGGCGATGCTGGCCATCGTGGCCATCGGACTGTTTGCCTTGCAGCCGCAGATGCAGCTGCTGAAGGTACAGGGAATCGGGCCGGGGAGTGTGCAGGCCATTGCGTTCGGGCGTCTGCACGGCGTGTCGTCGGCGCTGTTTTTGATCAACAGCGTTCTTGGTCTGCTGCTGGTGGGTGCGGGAATGCGTGCCTCGCGCTGATGGCGTCAGGCCTTTGGCAGGACAATGAGCTTCTGTTGGCTGGCGCGATAGAAGACGCCGATGTGGCCGATGTTGTTAACCAGCTCGCTGTGGGTTTTCCGGCAGATTGCGTCAATGGCCGCTGCACGGTCATCACGCGTCATGCCACCGAGGCGGATCTTGATCAGCTCATGGTGCAGTAAACGGCCGTCGATCTCGCTGATCACGCCGTCGGTAATGCCGGCATTGCCAACCATGACCACCGGCTTGAGTGTGTGCGCCAGGGCGCGTAAGTGACGTTTTTGTTTAGAAGTCAGGGACATATGAATCAACAGGTTCCACAGGAAAATGATCGCCAATCGGCGAGGAAGGGTTTTGGTGTCGCCGCCAGCCCCCTCAACAGCGTCAAGCTGGAATTGGGAATTATCCTCGTTGTCGGACTGCTGCTGTGGCTGGCGGTGGATTCTATCACAGCCGATTTTGCAAACCAGTTGCTGATTCTCGCCGTGTTTGGTGGAACGGGCGCCCTCTGGCTGGTGTTTCGAACCCGTCGTACTCTCAATCAGCTCAGTCAGAAGGGCGGCAAGATGACCGACAAGCAGGTGGGCGAACAGCGGGACGAAACCCATGAAACGCAGCAAAAGTAGCCAGAACTGGTTGAAGCGCCACTTTGACGACCCCTATGTAAAGCAGGCGCAAAAGGCTGGCTATCGCTCGCGTGCCGTATTCAAGCTACTGGAAATTCAGGAAAAAAGGCGCATTATCAAGCCTGGTCAGGTCGTCGTCGATCTGGGCGCCGCGCCCGGTGGCTGGGCACAGGCCGCTGTGCCGCTGGTCGGCAAAAAAGGGGCGATCATTGCGCTGGACATTTTGCCCATCGAGTCCATCGAGGGGGTTACCTTCATCCAGGGCAATTTTGCGGAACAGGATGTGCATGAACAGTTGCTGATGGCGATAAATGGACGCGTGGTAGACCTTGTAATGTCGGATATGGCGCCCAATATCAGTGGTCTCAAGGCCGTTGATCAACCGCGCGCCATGTATCTGGCGGAACTGGCGCTGGATTTTGCCCGTGGGGTGCTGAAACCCGGCGGTGATTTTCTGGTTAAAGTGTTTCAGGGTGAGGGCTTTGATGAGTACCTGAAAGATGCTCGGGACGCATTCAAGAAAGTCGTTATCCGCAAGCCCGGGGCATCTCGACCGAAGTCCCGCGAGGTGTATCTGTTGGCGATGGACATGAAAAAAGAGGCGAAAAAAGAGGTGGGTGCCTGAGTGGCGTGCTTGTATTTGCACCCGGTTTACTGTACCTAAACGTTATTACTCCAAGGTCATCAATCAGGATGTGGTTGGTCTGCCAGCGTTCAGGGCGTCAACAGTAGGCGCTTTAGGCGAGGCACTCCTCGCAGCGAAGGCCGTAGCACTTTGCAAGCACTGCGCCTTGCTGCGGAACCGCGCAGAAACGCTGCACCCCGATTTATGACCTTGATGGAGTAATATTGTCTCGATATGCTTGATCGAGACCTGATTCATAATTACGAGAGGCAAGCTAGTTTGAGTGATTTATCAAAGAACCTGATCCTATGGGTTGTCATAGCCATTGTGTTGGTGTCTGTATTCAATAATTTTGGACCACAGCCAAATGCCACCAAACCCATGGAATACTCCTCCTTCATCAGCGCCGTCAAAGAGGGCGTAGTGACCAAGGTGGAAATCATGGGTCGTACCGTTCACGGCGTGACCGCCTCTGGTGAACATTTCACGACCTACACCCCGGACGACCCCGGTCTGATCGCCGATCTGCTGAATAACGGTGTGGTGATCGATGCCAAGCCGCCGGAACAGCAGGGGTTGCTGATGCAGGTATTTATTTCCTGGTTCCCCATGCTGCTGCTGATTGCCGTATGGGTGTTCTTCATGCGCCAGATGCAGGGCGGTGCCGGTGGTCGTGGCGCCATGTCCTTCGGCAAGAGCAAGGCCCGCATGCTGGGCGAGGATCAGGTCAAAGTGACCTTTGCCGATGTCGCCGGTGTGGAAGAGGCCAAGGATGAGGTATCGGAACTGGTGGAATTCCTGCGTGACCCGGGCAAATTCCAGAAACTCGGCGGCAAGATTCCCCGGGGTGTCTTGATGGTGGGCTCGCCGGGCACGGGTAAAACCCTGCTGGCCAAGGCCATTGCCGGTGAGGCCAGGGTGCCGTTCTTCACCATTTCCGGCTCTGATTTCGTCGAGATGTTCGTCGGCGTGGGCGCCTCGCGCGTGCGTGACATGTTCGAGCAGGCCAAGAAACATGCGCCGTGCATCATCTTCATCGACGAAATCGATGCTGTTGGCCGCCATCGCGGCGCCGGCCTGGGTGGTGGTCACGACGAACGCGAACAGACCCTGAACCAGTTGTTGGTGGAAATGGATGGTTTCGAAGGTAACGAGGGCGTCATCGTGATTGCCGCCACCAACCGTCCGGACGTATTGGATCCCGCGCTGCTGCGCCCTGGCCGCTTTGATCGTCAGGTGGTGGTGCCCCTGCCGGATGTACGTGGCCGCGAGCAAATCCTCAAGGTGCACATGCGTAAGGTGCCGCTGGCCGGCGATGTGAAACCCGGCATCATCGCCCGTGGCACGCCCGGCTTCTCCGGCGCGGATCTGGCCAATCTGGTCAACGAGGCTGCCTTGTTCGCTGCGCGGGCCAACGAAACGCTGGTTACCATGAATGACTTCGAGCGCGCCAAGGACAAGATCATGATGGGCGCCGAGCGCAAATCCATGGTGATGAGCGAGGATGAAAAACGTCTCACCGCCTATCACGAGGCGGGGCACGCCATTGTCGGTCTGACTGTGCCGGCGCATGACCCCGTGTACAAGGTATCGATTATCCCGCGTGGCCGCGCCCTGGGTGTGACGATGTTCCTGCCCGAAGAGGATCGTTACAGTTACAGCAAGGAGCGGCTGGAAAGTCAGATCGCCAGCATGTTCGGCGGGCGTATCGCGGAAGAGCTGGTGTTTGGCCCGGAGCATGTCACCACCGGTGCCTCTAACGATATCCAGCGTGCAACGGAGATCGCCCGCAATATGGTCACCAAGTGGGGCCTGTCGGACAAGCTTGGCCCACTGACCTATATGGAAGAAGAGGGTGAGGTGTTTCTTGGCCATTCCGTGGCGCAGAACAAGCATGTCTCCGACGAGACCGCGCACATTATCGATGAGGAAATTCGCGTTATCATCGATCGCAACTATGCACGTGCGGAGCAGATCCTCAGGGAGCAGCGCGACAAGCTGAACATGATGTCGGATGCCCTGATGAAGTTCGAAACCATCGACCGTTCGCAGATCGATGACATCATGGACGGGAAAGAGCCACAGCCACCGGAAGACTGGTCTGACAATGACCAGGGTTCTGATACGCCCACGGACAGTGGCAATGCGGCCGCGGGGAAAGAGTCGAAAGGCGCGGACTCCACCATTGGCGGGCCGGCCGGCGAGCACTGATTCGCAGACCTGATCGTGCAGCGGGGGAACCTTTTTCCCCGCTGCACCGTTTTCTCAACAGTGAATTCCCATGTCGCAAGTATTGCAATGTGCTGACAGACCGTTGGATCTGCGCTGCCCGCAGGTCATGGGCATCCTCAACGTAACCCCCGACTCCTTCTCGGACGGGGGTTTGTTTGTTTCCGTGGATGCCGCATTGATGCAGACACGGCGAATGGTCGCGCAGGGAGCGGCCATTATTGACGTTGGCGGGGAATCGACCCGTCCCGGCGCCACTGCCGTTTCCGTGCAGGAGGAGCTGGATCGCGTGGCGCCGGTGGTCGAAGCCATTGCGCGTGAGCTGCCGCCGGTGATCGTCTCGGTGGACACCAGCAAGGCGGCGGTGATGACCGAGGCGGTGGCGCTGGGTGCAGGCCTGATCAACGATGTGCGCGCCTTGCGTGAGCCGGGTGCGCTACAGGCGGCAAGCGATGCCGGTGTGCCGGTGTGTCTGATGCACATGGCGGGTGATGATCCACGTTCCATGCAGGAGGATCCGCATTATGTGGATGTGGTGGATGACATCACGCTTTTTTTGCGCGGGCGCATCCGGGCCTGTGAAGCCGCTGGTATCCCTGCTTCGCGCCTGTTGCTCGACCCCGGTTTTGGTTTTGGCAAGCGCGTGACGCACAATCTTCTGATCATGCAGCGCCTGCGCGAATTTCTAGCACTGGGCAAGCCTCTGTTGATCGGCGTGTCACGCAAGTCGATGATTGGCGCGGTGCTGGATCGTGCCGCGCACGAACGCTTGCCGGGCAGCCTGGCTCTGGCCACGATGGCCTGCCAGCAAGGCGCACAGATTATTCGTGCGCACGATGTCGCGGCGACCGTTGATGCCGTGAAAATGTGGCATGCGGTGAGAACCGTATCGTAGGATAACCTAACCTGAATCCGGGGGTTCAGGTTAAATCAGTCACCATCAATAAGGAACCATTCGCATTATGGAAAAACTGCATTTTGGCACTGACGGCATTCGTGGTCGGGTGGGCGAGGGCGCTATCAACCCGGAATTCATGCTCAAGCTGGGCTGGGCCGTGGGCCGGGTGCTGGCCGGCAATAATGCCGGCAAGGTGGTGATCGGTAAGGATACGCGTATTTCCGGTTACATGTTTGAATCGGCACTGGAAGCCGGTTTGACGGCGGCGGGCATTGACAGTCTGCTGCTGGGTCCCATGCCGACCCCGGCAATTGCCTATCTGACCCGGACCCTGCACGCCGATGCCGGCATTGTCATCAGCGCATCGCACAATCCATTTCACGATAACGGCATCAAGTTTTTCTCGGCCGATGGCACCAAACTCTCCGATGAGACCGAGTTGGCCATCGAGGCCGAGCTGGACAAGACACTGCTGTGCGTGGATTCTGCGTTGTTGGGCAAGGCAGAGCGCATCGGTGATGCTGGTGGGCGTTACATTGAATTTTGCAAGAGCACCATTCCCTCCAGCATCAACTTGAAAGGCATGACGATCATTGTCGATTGCGCCCACGGCGCCACCTACCATGTTGCTCCGAGTGTGTTTGACGAGTTGGGGGCCAGGGTCATCAGTATCGGGGTTGGCCCCGATGGGCTGAATATCAACGAAAAATGTGGTTCGACGCATCCCGAGGCACTGCAACAGGCCGTGCTTGAGCATCAGGCTGATGTAGGTATCGCCCTCGATGGTGATGGTGACCGCTTGATCATGGTGGATCAGCAGGGTGGTGTCCTCGATGGTGATGAAATCCTTTACATTATCGCCCGCTCGCGCATGAGCGAAGGGCGGCTTGAGGGAGGGGTCGTGGGCACTGTCATGAGCAACCTGGGACTGGAAGTCGCATTTGATCGCGATGGTATCGATTTTCAGCGCGCCAGTGTCGGTGATCGCCATGTCATGGAACTGCTGATGCGGGATGGGTGGATGCTGGGTGGCGAATCGTCCGGGCACATTATCTGTCTGGATCGCACGACGACAGGCGATGGTATCGTGTCTGCATTGCAGGTGCTGTACGCCATGGTTCGCTCCGGCCTGCCACTGCATGAACTGAAGACAGGCATGACCAAATACCCCCAGCACATGATCAATGTGCGGGTCAATGGTAAAGTGGATCTGGCCGGTTCTGCACCGATTCAGGCTGCGGTCAGCGAAACCGAAGCGCAATTGGGAAGCCGAGGGAGAGTGCTTTTACGTCCTTCGGGCACCGAGCCTCTGGTGCGGGTAATGATCGAGGGTGAAGACGGCACGCAGGTGGTCGAGTTGACCCGGCAGTTGGCGGCGGCGGTGGATGAAGCGCTGTCTGTCTGAATGTTTAGCCT
>DRKN01000130.1 GCA_011051755.1 Gammaproteobacteria bacterium | reverse complement strand
GCTTCAATGAGGCCGTGGCGATTTGCCACGGATAACTGAGGCACTGAGGAGGGCGGGACTATGAAAGCACTGCTTCAATGAGGCCGTGGCGATTTGCCACGGATAACATGGCTTGATCTTCGGATGGATCATTTCACCGCCAGCGCTTCAATGAGGCCGTGGCGATTTGCCACGGATAACTGTTATTGTGAATTTTAAATTAGTGGACAGCCCTATGCTTCAATGAGGCCGTGGCGATTTGCCACGGATAACATCCACCGGGCACCCTTGTGATTTCAAAATTATCAGTGCTTCAATGAGGCCGTGGCGATTTGCCACGGATAACGCACGGTGAGATCGCCCACACGCCCGAAATCCTCACCGCTTCAATGAGGCCGTGGCGATTTGCCACGGATAACCCGACACTGCCGATGGCGAGTGAAACGCTGGATTCAGCTTCAATGAGGCCGTGGCGATTTGCCACGGATAACCCTACGGTGAGCGTCGCAGCGGGATCAATACCGGTTGGCTTCAATGAGGCCGTGGCGATTTGCCACGGATAACTTTCCGAGCTGTTCTCTCTCGCCCTCGCATCCATCGCTTCAATGAGGCCGTGGCGATTTGCCACGGATAACGCGCGAACGTTCGCGCTTTTGCAGCTGGCAGCTCCATGCTTCAATGAGGCCGTGGCGATTTGCCACGGATAACGGGGATCAGTGCCGACGATGAGCGCGAGATCAATCTGCTTCAATGAGGCCGTGGCGATTTGCCACGGATAACTGACGGTAGTCGATGCCAAGCCTGACGATACCGGAGCTTCAATGAGGCCGTGGCGATTTGCCACGGATAACCGACATTGGATCAGCGCTGCTCATTGGATTCATGGTGCTTCAATGAGGCCGTGGCGATTTGCCACGGATAACGTGGGCGCTGAAGGCCGAGCAGTACAACAACACCGGCTTCAATGAGGCCGTGGCGATTTGCCACGGATAACAGCCCCCTTCAGGGGCCGCAGCTTTTCTGCGCTAGGGCCATGTTTTGCGAGCGGTAATGCATCCTGATTATACCTCGTGCAACCCATTGCCTGTCCACCACAGACAGGCTCTGATTTTTTCCCTAATTTTCAAAGAGCTAGCCATTTGCGAGCACTGCCCGGGGAAACGGTCATCATCCGAGCGCTCGCAGGTATTGGGCAAAAGTATGCGCGTGAAAAACATCATCCCCTAAACGATGACGGGCTCACGTTTCACCGTCTCGAAGGCCTTGCCGAGACTGACAACACGGGGGGCTACACGTTCGGCGATTCCCAAGTCGAGCAACAGGACATGGTCTTCGCCGTGGTGAATAAGCTCATCAAGGGTCGCAAGCATCTCGGCATGACGCTTACGGCTGAGACGGCATTGAAAAACAGACAGTTGCAACCACTCACCATAACCATTCATGAGCTTGAAGACAGAACGCCAGCGCCGCTGATCAGCGATGTCATAGGTAACGATGTATAGTCTTTCTTCCATCGCTATTTCTACCGTGTGGTAAATCCGGGAAAGTCATTGATGTCGCCCAGAAGATAGCGTGACAGCAGGCGAGCCTGTATTTCCAGAATACGCCGGTAACTGGCCCTGTAGCCAAACAAGGGGTGGGTAATTTCCTGACTGAGGCGGCGCTCGAATGCGGCGATAAAACGCTTGCGACCGTCATTGGTCAACGCAACGCTACCCGCAACAAAGATAAAGTCACTGGGCCTCACTTCGCCATTATTAATGGCTGACAGAACACTGGATTCCGCAATAAGCGGGCGAAAAGGCTCCATCATGTCCAGGGACAGGGAGGGACGCCCATAGCGGGGCTGGTGATAAAACCCCCGGTAGGGGTCGAATCCAACCGCCGTCAGGGTAACGGTCCAGGTTCTCACCAACAGGCTGTATGCGTAGGACAGTAGCGCGTTTACCGGATCTGGCGGCGGCCTGCGTTTGCGAAGCTTGAAATCAAAGGCAAGACTCTTGTCATCGCTTTCACGCTTAATGGTTTCGCCAAAGGCGGAAAAATACCGAGCGGCGGCAGCGCCTTCAATGCCTAGTAAGGTTTGCTGTGATGAGGCGCGCAGCGCCTGTGTGGCGTCCCGCTTCAGACCTTCGAGGATTTCACGCGGCTTTTCTTCTCCACGCCAGTTGCGGCGCAGCAGGGTGCGGCTGTTCAATATTTTTGTGTGCACCAGGATTTTGGCGATGCGCAGGCTTGTTTGTTCGTCGAAACTCGCCTTGTACTGAGCGGTTCGCAGTTCAACATTCTTATGGCCTGTGCCTATGCTGTGGCCAAAAAACCAGCCACCGTATGAGTGCCAGGTAATGGGTATCTCCCGACGCATCAGTTCATTGAGGCAGGGGGTGGTAACGTAGACATTGCCCATCAGTACCAGTTGAGAGACATCAATGAGGCGCACTTTTGTGACGATCTTGTCTTCGATGCTGACTTCTATCCGCTCACCTTTTTTTGCCACTTTTGCACGATGGGCCTGCACATAAAGCGGTAGCGACTCATCCCGCCCTACGCTCAGTGGCCGGGGGTTGACACCCCCCTCACGCAAGAAATTGACTTCATCGGGCAAACAGATGCCGACCAGTGAACAACCGTTGCACTTGGGGCTGTCGTCCAGAGGCGGTGGCATCTGCCCGCCGACAGCAATGAGACGCAGGCCATTGATGGCCGAGAGCGTTCGATTGCGTAGCTCTTCATCGAACACGACGTTGACCCGTTCTTTGGAACCGGCAAAATACAGCAAGCCTTGTTCGCACTGATAGCCGTGCTCTTCCAGCAACATGCCTTGCAGGCAGACCTGTACCCGTTCAGGCTCATAGGCACCCTTGGCGACATGTGGCCGTTTGCCACGTTTGTAGTCCACCGGGGTGACGCTGTCGCCCTCCCCTTCCACTAAATCCAGTTTGGCGATCAGGCCAAGGCGGTTGGAAGACAGGGTGATGGAGCGGGCGTGGAAGCGTTCGTTTTCTTCCTCCGCCTGCGGCTCGGGAAGATCACCCGATGGCTTGTCCACCCGACGGTGAATATGCCGACCCTGCACGGTGTCGCCCGAGTCGGCCCACTCTCCCTGCACCCATTCCAGGTAAGCCAGACGCGGGCAGTATTCATATTCGTTGACCATGCGTGCGGGAAGCAGGGGCAGGTCGCCGGAAAGTTCGGGAAATGGCAGGGGGAGTTCACCCTGCACCTGGCTGTGATGGCTCGTATCCATTGGCATGGTGGAGTTGTGGGGTTATCGCTTGCCTTTCAGCAGCCAGGGAATGGCGCCGGGCGTATCCAGCCAAGCCTGCCGGTTGTCAAATACATAGGCAACCGCCTCGATCTTGTCGCCTATACCCACGTAGTCCGGCAGATATTTGGGCATTTTGCGCCTTCCGGAAAGATAGGCCGGAACGTGCTTGTTACTCTCCAGCGCCTGCTTCCGGTAGCCGCGGCTGTTATCCGTATCCTGCTCACGGCGAAAAGCAAGTAATGCCTGGGAATATCTCATGACGGCACTCCAGTCCTCTGAATATGCCTGAATCAGCTTTTCTGCTTCTTCGTGCCGTTTCTCATCCAGCAGACAGCCTAACAAGACGTGACGAACGCCTTGGTTGTCGTTGGGGTTCAGCTCCAGCATCGATTGGTAATGTCCGATGGCGGCATCCCGGTCACCGTTATCCCATAAGCATTCTGCCAGTCCGAAGCGGGCCCGCATGTAGGGACGGGTTTCCAGCAGCCCCCAGAAATACCCCTTGTCTTGCTCGAATGCCTGCTTGCCAAGCGCCCGCTCACCTGCCTCAACGCCCTTTTGAAAATACGTTAGCGCCTGCGACAGGCTGTCGGCGCTTTCTTCCGCGAGCAATACCCAGGCATCGGCACAATCCGCCGATTTTTGCAGTGCCTGTTCGGCCAGTTCAATGCGCTCGATAGGATCATTCGATTCCCAGGCCTGGTACATGAGTTCCTGCGCCTCATCGACAGCCAGCCCAACATCCGCGCCTGCCACGCGATTCATCAGGCCTTCCATGGCCCGGCGATCCGACAGGTCAATGATGTCGTCGTTCAGGGTTTTCTTTGCCATGTTTTCCTCCGATACTTACTTCTTCGGCTCGGCTGAGACGGTGCCCCCTGCCTCGCCCGGCTGCGATTCCTGGGACCGGCACCCCGTTACGGTGTGGATTTCATCGACGAGTTCCCGTGCCACCCTCTTCAATTCCTGCTCTGTCGCATGCTTGAAATCCAGGCCATAACAATTTTTCTGCAACTCGTAGACATCGTACTTTCGATACACATCGGGCGCACCAGGCGGCCAGCGATAGTAATACCAGTAGCATTCGGGGTCGTATTTATCGCAGGCAAACGTGACCGGTCCGATCCTTGCGCCGATCTTTGCCGCGGTGTCCCACACACAGAGCCGTGATGCCACAGTGGCCTTTCTGAATCTGTCGTCCGCACGTTCGATGCGCCTGCGCAGCGTTTTCGAAAGCGGTGTCAGGCTAGTGTAGCAATCGGCAACCCTGGCAAGGGTTTCGCGGTAGCCGAGATCGTTCCGGTACTCGTCCTCGCAATCCCAGCCATGAGCGATCCATCTGACCGATTCTTCCCAACCCTCGATGGCCTTGAGCAGTTCTTCTCGCGTGGGCACATCGAGGTAGAGCGTCATGTTAACCATAACCCCCTACCCTGTACCTGTAGTCCTGCAAAACAAGCCCAATCCAAAGTGACAGCCAAAACCCAGCGCTAGCGGGCCGTTGAGCGGCTGGGCAAAATGCAGTCTCAAGAAACAGCCCCGGGTGTCCGGCTGAGCAAGGCCGCGCTTGTTGCGAAAGCGATGGAAGTGGATCGCACGACGTGATTTTCCATGGACAGTAATTTCTGTCTGAAACTCAATTCGCTCCGGTTCAGGTAAACCACGCAGGCGACATTCCTTGCGAACAAACAATTCAATCTGCTCGCGTTCAGGCGGTTTCTTTTTCAAGTGCCAAGGCCGGAGGTATGGTGTAACGGTCTGCCAAACAAGACTCTCTCCGGCATAATAACTGTCCGCTATGAAGTCATTCACGTTGCCACAACCTTCCAGCACCACTCGCCATTCCTGGCCTTGTTTACCACGAAGCAGCTTAAAACGGGCCAATACTTTCTGTGCCTGTGCTGATAACCCATTGGGCGCGTGCAACAGAAGATGGTCAATACGCCCATCGGCATCCACATCTTCGGGCAGAAAGAAGGCATGACCATGACGGTTGCCCTGGCCAAGATCATGCCCGGACAATTCCGGCGGAATGTTGCCCTCGCCGCCTAACACGTATTTGGCTTTTCCCATCAGCGCGGCACGAAATCGTTCTCCGATACGAATGGCATCTTCAATGCGTGGCAGGGGCTTACCCACTAACATGAAGCGAGCGGTGGTCACTGGCCGGGTGCGCGTTTTGGGCCTCGCCAACTTTGGCCGCAGGCAGTCCACGGGGCGCAGATAATTAACGAATATCCCGGCGGGCGGCTGACTCCAGCCCGCTTTCTGCAATTCAGAGGTATCCAGACACAGCGCCCTGGTTAAACTCTCCGGGGATGTTTGTTGCAGTAATTTCTTCTTTTTTCCTTTCTGTTCAGAAATTTCAGCGTCAACAAATCCCTGCCGCCATCGCTGATAAGTTTGATGAGATTGTGGAGCAAGTAGCCGCACCACCTCTCCCACAATTTCTCCGGTATCGGTATCCACCGGGTTTTCGCCCGGCTGGCATTGAAATGTTTCGGGAAGTTCTTCATCTGGTAGACGACGAGCCTCGACCCAGCTTTCGGCTCTGCCCAGATAACCCAGCTTGTGCAGTAAATCATCCAGCAACATGCTAGCGTCATTAGTCAATTCCAGTTCTGGCCAGGCCATCACCAGTTCAGCCTGTGGGTCCACTCGGGCGAAGGCGTCAAATACCAGGGAAGTATTACCCTTCCACTGTGGCATATAGTGTCGGGTGTGTGCATGCACGGCTGGGGGTAATTCATAGACAGGCTGCGTTTCACTCAAAACATCAATCAATATTTCCAGTTGCCCGAAGGTAAATTGTTGATGATCAGCCTTGTGATACCAGGTGGAAATCAGGGCGCGACAGATACGCCACGGCGCTGGTGGCCATTCGATATCAGCCTCATTGACGTGGCGCCCCCAGGGGTTGGCATGATAACGACCAGCAAGAAAACGGAATCCAATCGCCAGCATGACGTCACTTCCTGTAGGTAACTTCGGTGATGACGGGATCGGCGAACACGCCTTCCCTGCTTGCGGCTGTTATCAAATCTGGCAATGCCTTTTCCAGATCGGCAGTTTCCGGTATTTCGAAGCCGTTGGGACGGGTGACGGTAATCATATCCACATCCAGATCACAGGCTGTTCTCAGGCGCAGTCCACATTCTAGGAAACGTCGAACCTTGAACAGAGAGAGTGCAATCAGCAATTCAGTGACCATGTCACTGAACCCGTAACCACGCAGCTGTGCCAAGTCAATATTGAAGTATGCGGTGATCTTTGGTGAAACATATTCATCACGGGCAAAAGGCACATTGCCAAACCCCTTTCCCGTATCACCCGATGGGTTAACCGCATCATTTTTTACACCACCACTTGCAGCCACTTTGATTTGTTCTGCTTCGATAAATGAAGACAGTGCTCGTGGCAGACGCAAACGTCCACCGGCAAGATCTTTTTTAGCGAGAAATACGCCATGTAGCAAGGCATTGGCATCCAGGCTCAGCAACGTCCTTGCCAGCTTTTTGATATCAACAATACCTTCATTCATATCCGCCAGTTCTTCTTTTAGTCGGTTAAAGACGGTCTTGTCTTGTCCTTCAAGAATATAAGGTGAATTGATGCGGTGAGATTCCAGCACAGAGCTTGTCAGGATATCCCCTTTATCATTTAACACCCGAATAAAAGGCAAACCAGACAATGGCGGCTGCCACGTATCCTGGACATCATCCCAACAAACAGCCTCCAGACGATTGGCCATACTCTGCGCCGATTCCACCAGTAGCATTTTTTCACCATCCGGCCCATCGTATTCCGCCGCACCGATCTCCGGGAAGCCGGTGGGCTGAAAACGCGTGCCCTGCACGGGCTTGAGCTTGGCTTCAATCAGTAGTCGCGGGCTGTCCTTTAGCGCATCAAGAGTCAGTGTCATGGGTATTTCTCCTTGGCTTGCCAATATTCAAGAGGCTTGTTTGTTGTCTTGTTGGAAAATAGCGCGATACAGGTGTCGAACCGACGCATCGTCGAGAGGGATCAGCAAGGCCGCCGCCAATCGGGAACCGCTCAGCCCGGCGCTGCCCGGCGATCCTGGCAGAGGCGATATGCCCGCGATACGAAGCCGCCGCTGAGCGAGTCTGACGGCATCATCAATACGGTCTGCCGCGAGCAATCGCACCAAACCAGCAGGCGCGGGCAGACGCTCGTTTTCCGTCAGCAGGCCGCAGCGCCGAAGCTGTCGGTCAGGTGTCATTACCAATTTGAGCAAGGTATACGCAACAGGGATGGCATAGGAATCTTCGACAGCTTCCCATTCGATATGTCTGGGTGCTCTGCAATGAGCCAGCCCCGCTACCAATTGAGCGATACGATTGTCATCTGTTCCACCAGCAAGGAAGACGGTCATTGATGCCAGATCCGCTCCTGGCCAGCCGTTCAGAGGTTTGTCTGTGAACCCGCCTTTCTGTGCCAGCAACAGACGTTTCTCCAGCACGGCAATCAGATTTTTCTCCAGCCCGCCATGGTGCCAGGTACGGTAGTGATTTCGTGCCCCATCCGGCAACCAGTCGGAGTATTTATGGTTAGGGTCTAATGGTGAAAGGTGCACCCGCATGGGAAGCGGATGTTCTTTGGCGCCTTGCAGTCCGGCCAGTGCGGCGGCAATACGGAATTCAATACTGTTATCCCTTGCCGCCGCGAACCAGCGCTCACTCAAAATCGGCACGGATGGCACCTTTTCCTGCGTCGCCGGGCTGGTGCCTGCATAGCGCTGAATTACGCCGAGGAGGATTAGTGTTTTTTGTACGGCATCGTACCTGTCGCCTCTCTGCCGAGTCAGATCAAACAAGGCATTGTCCAAGCGTTGCGCAAGGCTCTTGACCCGGTTTGGCGTATTGTCTCCGCGCGCCCAGGCCTGAAAACGCCACAACCAATGATCCAGCTCGCCGATTAAATCCTGCTGAGGCTCCCGTGGGACGCGAAAGCGGGTCAACGGCGTAGCAAGATACGCCTTACCTGACCGCATCATGAATGCATATCGCTGAAAGCTATTAATACCCCGGTTGACGGCCAACAGGCTGATGGCTCTGGCAAAGTCCAACCCATCCTTTACACTACGGCGACCCAAAGTAACGCGGCCTTCCGAAAACAGACCCTTGAGAGCCATTAACGAGGTTGGCCTTTCCCACAGCGGCAACCATATTTCTGCCCGTGCGGGGGACTCATCCCCCATACTCAAACCGCCCTGACCGCTACCCTTGGGACGCACCGTAAAAGGAAAGGTTAAGGCTCCCCGATCTTCACTCCCCAATCGACGGGTTGCCGCTGCGGCGAACAGCAGCGCGCCCTCAATCATAAAGATGAAATCCCAGGGGTTGATAAGCGATTCAGCCTCGTAGCCAGTGCCGGCATTGGGCCCACCAGATTGTCCTGGCGAAAATTGGCCAATAGCTTTTTTACTTGTCAAAAAAGGTTTGGGATGCTGGTATACGCTTTCGTCCAGCCATGCATTACTTACCTGTTCATCATTCCTACCTGATAGACCAAATACATCATTCAGGCGTTGCATGAAGTTATTGGTGAAATCGAGACGCCCATCGTTTCCGCCTGTACCCAGCAATGGGGGGAAACGTACATCGTCACTGGTCAGCATAAGCGCCGCATCCATCCAGGCTAATGCTTCATCAGGTAATTGTGAGCGCAATAAAATAAGAAGATTGGACTTTACTGCCTTATCTTTAGGACTTTCTGATAACTCCATTGATTTAACACTCTGCCTTCCAATGGATATCGATTCCAGGTAATCCCGAAATCGTAAATCATCAGATTTTTCCAGCGCGGAAATACCGTCTTTATTGTCATTTGGATAAAACCCACTCCCACCATTCCACGGTGCGATGATCGATGTCGGTTTGTACTCTTCCAAAAAAAACGCTTTCAATCCTACCTCATCCAGCACACTTTCCAGCACAAAATGCTCACCCTCCCACCAGCCTCTGGCCTCGGCATCTTTTTGCTCGGCAACCAGGCGCAGGATAGCCAGCGCCTTGAGGTAGCTCGCCAGTGGGGTTGGCGTACAGCCATACAGGTGTAGTCTGTATTTGCCAGCATCGGGCATCGGTGTGTAGTCGCTACCGGCTTCACCCACTTTTGCCGTGATGGCAGGCTGCTCATGCATGACGTGATCCCCATAGTGAAATTTTCCGGCACGTCGCATCTGGGCAAAATGGCGATTGGTCTGGGTGAGTGATTCCAGTGATTCCAGCCGCTGGCGTACTGTCAGGCGAAGTGCTGCTCGTAGCTGCGCCCTGCGACTGCCTTCCCATGTACCGGATTCCCATTCCGGGTCTTTTGGCTTGTCAGTCATTTTTCTCAAGCTCCTCAAGAATCCAGCGCAGGTGTTGGATATCATCCCTGTCCCGCTCCCGACCTGCAGATTCCTTCATGGCGATGAGGGTGGGAATGGTGACAAAGCGGACTTCCAGCCCTTTGGCGATGCCACCACGCAATGCGGCTGCGTATTCCCTGTCGAAATCGAAAGGCTCGGTGATGAAAATATCCAGCGGTGTTTCCGGGTGCTGGTTGCTGACCAGACAGAGCACCTGCATGTTTTTTTCCGCTTGCCACTTTTGTCGGTTCTCGGCACAGGCAAACTGCTCGGGGGTAATCGGTACCGACGTCTGATAACCCAATGAAGACAACGCCTGAAATGCCGCCAGTATATTGTCTCTGCCGAGCTGTATAACAAGATCCAGATCATTGGTCAGGCGCTGGTAACCGTGGACGTTGACCGCTAACCCGCCAACCACCAGGTAACGCACACCGGCTTCGTTAAGGGTGCGAAAAATGGCCTCAAGCGTCTGGAGTTTCACGCGGAATCCTCTTTGGTATAGCATGCCGAAGCACGCCAGTCAGCCAACCGCACCAGGGTTTCCAGCCAGGCCAGTCGAAAGGGCCCGTGGTCTTGCAACAAACGCTGCGTACGCGTGCTCCATGATGGCCCCATAGCCCCATCCCCCAGTTCCATGATATCCAGGCGAAGCAGGGTTTCAGGGAGTTGCTCACCACCAAAGCTCAGTGCGGGCAGGCTGTCCCCCTCCCACACGCCCCGTGCAAAACGACGCGTATTCCCCGGCCCCTGCTCATCCGGCAATGCGCGCAGCCCCATGCGTACCTTGCCGTGATGAGCGGCGATCAGGTAGGCGATCAGGTCGTGGTGTTCATCTTTTTCTCCATGCTCCAGCCAGGCCAGCAGGGATGCCAGTTCGTGGCGAAAATGACGGCGTTCGGTAAACCCGCTAGCCCCACCACAGACGGCATAACAGCTACGCCCTTTTGCCTCCCCCTTAGCCCAGAATTCAGATTCCTTTTCTGCGGCCTTTTCATCATTATTCAGCAGCATAGTTTGAAAGGCGCGATGGGCCTTGCCCACGTCATGCCATTGCGAGGCCCGGCTCACACAGGATCGGCCTTTAGACTCACCAACGGCATTACAGAGATTTTCCACCTCGGATCGTACATCGGTGAGGTGCTGCGCCAGTGTTACCGCACAACCGGGAAGACTTCGACGGTCATCGTCATAAGCCACCTGCTTTTCAGTCACGGTTTCCAGTGCGGCCAGCGGCTGTTTCTTGTTGAGGAAGCCGGCCATAAAGCCCCGCGCAGGGTCATACCCTCCTTCCATACAACGCAACATCAGCGTCATGCCCGGGCGCACATTGTCTGCGGAAACGGGGTTCCATTGGCGACCGAGTGCATCCCAGTCAAAGGCGGCCAGGCCACTCTTTTTTTCGAGCTTTTTGAGGTGGGCCTTGATCTGGCCAATGGATACCGGGCACAACTCATCTCGCGCCGGTGCATTCTGCTCACCGGGTTGCTCGTCAAAATCGCGCCAGAAGACCTGCACCGGCGGTGTACCGCCATCCCTGATCCAGGGTGATATATCGATATCAAAACCGGACAGGTCGGGGTCGGTATTGAACAGTTCGAGAAAGTCCTTGCGCCGTATTACCTGATACAGCGGCAAGGTATTTTCGACCGCAGGCAGATCAGCGGCTGTGACGGATTCAAGCTTGCTGAGGATGCCTCGGGCATCATCGAGTTCATCATCGGTATAAGGTGAAGACAGCTTTTTCCCTGACACGATATCAAGCCAATAGACCTTTGCTTCATCATATTCGCCCGCACGATTGCAACGACCGAAACGCTGCACCATCGAAGACCAGGGCGCCAGTTCGCTAAACATCACGCGCGAGGAAATATCCACACCTGCCTCAATCGCCTGGGTGGCGATGACGATCACATCGTCGTCTGGGAGAATACTCAGGATACGTCGGTTGATGGCCGTGCGTTCGGCCTGGCGAAAGCGGGAATGCACGAGCAGCAACTCCGGCGCATTCGTCTGACCTTTGAGTTGTTTTGCCAGTTTTTCATAAAGCCCCTGGCAGCGTTGCACATTGTTGAGGATGACCAGAGTCGGGGCAT
>DRKN01000129.1 GCA_011051755.1 Gammaproteobacteria bacterium | reverse complement strand
GGCATCGAGCAGATCCAGCACCGATTCGCCGGTGGCCCTCGATTCATTACCGCCACTCGACAACGCCAACTCGAACAACTCACCCTGCCGGCCCAGCATCTCCACCGCGATATTGCCCTCCAGGCGCAGGCGGCTGCCTGTCTTAGGCGATTTGCTGGCACGCACATGGGCCAGCACGCGGCGTTCATCCAGCACCCGTTCCACCAGCACTTCGACCTGGCCACCCGTTTCTTTCTGACCAAACAGACGGGCCGGAATCACGCGGGTATCATTGAACACCAGCAGGTCACCCGGATGCAGCAGCTGTGGCAGGTCACGGAACTGGCGGTCGGCCAGTGCACCGCTATCGCCGTCCAGGCACAGCAGCGCACTGGCCGTGCGCTCCGCAGCAGGGTGCTGGGCAATGAGTTCGTCGGGCAAGTCGAAATGAAAGTCGGTGCGTCGCATGGCGCGCGAGTGTAGCAAAAAGCATCCCCGGCCGCCTTGCCGCAAACGCCCCATTGGCTGTATCATGCGCGCCTGTGTGCCGGGGTGGCGGAACTGGTAGACGCGCCGGATTCAAAATCCGGTTCCTTCACGGGAGTGCCGGTTCGATTCCGGCCCTCGGTACCACTCGAATCAAAGAGGCCAGGGGATCATGTGTCAACGTGATCCCCTGTCCACGATGCCGCCAAAACCAGTACAATAGCCACACATGGCACACCCACCACGGCAGCCAGGATCATGAAAACTCTATTGCCATCGCTGATCTGCCTGCTGCTTCTCGTCCTTGTGCAACCCACCCTCGCCGCAAAGACGGCGCCCAACACCATCACCAACGGCGACAGTCTGGCGGCCAGCTGTTATCTGGCGCTGAGCGCACTGGACAAAGGCATGGAACAGATGCCACAAGAAGAGCAGACCAGTACCTTCGCCTGCATGGCCTATCTCGGCGGCATACTGGCGGCGGCTCAACACGCCAACGAGCTGGCCAAGCTGCGTTTTGCACAGGTCACCGATGGCAAGGGTTCACAGGCCGATTTCAACCTCTACTGCTTCGACTGGAACATGCGCTACCGCAACGCTGCACGCATCGTCTTGCGTTATGCACGCCAGCACCTCGACTTGGCCACCCAGCCAGCGGAGCGGTTGGCCATGAAGGCCCTGCAAAACGCCTATCCCTGTCGCCGACACTGACTGGTGATCCATAAAATCAGCCCGTAGGTTGGTGGTGAGCGCGGCGAATCCCAATAATCACGCCCCGTTGGGCATCGCCGCTCTCAGCCCAGCCTACCAGACCGCATCATTTCTTGTGCCAACACTCTCCACGTTATCGATTGGGGTACAATACGCGCCCTCCATTGCCAGCATTCATTATTTATCATGCCCGAATCCAGTACTGATCTCTTTTTCCCACCCCTCGACAAGCAGCCCGGCCGCCGCAGCCAATGGGGTCAGCTCTATGGCAGCAGCGAGGCCCTGGCCATTGCCAGTGCCGCGCAGCAGGCCAACGCACCACTGATCGTCATTACACCAGACACCCCCGCGACGACACGGCTGGAATACGAAATCCGCTTCTTCGCCGGCAACCTGCCGGTGCTGACCTTCCCCGACTGGGAGACCCTGCCCTACGACATCTTTTCACCGCATCAAGACATTATCTCCGAGCGTCTGGCCACCCTGTCACGCTTGCCGGCGCTGGCCCGCGGCGTGCTCATCGTGCCCGTCGCCACCCTGCTGCACCGCCTCGCCCCCAAGGGCTTTCTCGATGCCAACTGTTTTCTGCTCGACCGTGGACAGATACTGGATCTACAGGCGATGCGCACCCGCCTTGACAGCGGCGGCTACCGCTACGTGTCGCAGGTCATCGAACACGGTGAATTTGCAGTACGCGGCGCCATCCTCGACCTGTTCCCCATGGGCCAGTCACTGCCCTACCGCATCGAGCTGTTCGACGATGAGATCGACAGCATCCGCACCTTCGACCCGGAAACCCAGCGTTCCATCGGAAAGGTGGATCGTATCCATCTGCTGCCGGCACGCGAATTTCCCTTCGACCCCGAGGCCATCACCCGCTTCCGCCGCGCCTGGCGCGCACAATTTGAGGGTGATGCGCAGGCCTGCACCATTTATCACGAGGTCAGCGAAGGCAACACGCCGCCGGGCATCGAATACTACTTGCCGTTATTTTTCGAGCACACGCAGACCCTGTTCGACTACCTGACCCCATCGGCGCTGGTGGTCGCCACCGAGGGCGTGAGCGAGGCGGTCAGCGCATTTTGGGCCGATGTTGAGGAACGCTTTGAGCAGGGCCGGCACGATGTCTCGCGCCCGCTACTGCCACCCAATGCGCTGTTCCTGCGTGAAAATGAATTTTTCCAGCAACTCAGCAAGCGCGCACAGATCGGCGTGCAGCATTTCGAGCTGCCCGACGCCTCACAACAAAAATCAGGCCGTCACAATTTCGCCACCCGGGCTCCGCCACGGCTAACGCTGGACGCTCGCGCAGAGCAGCCCAGCGCAAAGATGATGGCCTTTCTCGATGAGTTCGATGGCCGCGTACTGTTCTGCGCCGAATCCACCGGCCGCCGCGAAACCCTGCTGGAACTGCTGCGCGGCTGCGATCTGCATCCCACCGCAGTAAACGGCTGGGCCGAGTTTGCCGAGGGCGGGATGGCGCTGGCCATTACCGTCGCCGCGCTGGAAGAGGGCCTGCTGCTGACGCAGCCACCACTGGCCATCATCGCCGAGCCGCAGCTGTTCGGCGAACAGGTATTGCAGCAGCGCCGCCGCCAGCGCAAGACCCGCGACGCCGATCAGGTCATCAAGAATCTGGTCGAACTGGAAGTCGGCTCCCCGGTGGTGCACGAAGACAATGGCGTGGGCCGCTATTTGGGCTTACAAAAACTGGCGCTGGGCGCCGTGGAACAGGAGTTCCTCACCCTGGAATACGCCGGCGGTGACAAGCTGTATGTGCCGGTCAGCCACCTGCATCTCATCAGCCGCTACAGCGGCGCCTCAGCGGAGACCGCCCCCCTGCACAAGCTGGGCAGCGGCCAGTGGGAAAAAGCCAAACGCAAGGCACGCGAAAAGGTGCGTGACGTGGCCGCCGAGCTGCTGTCCATCTACGCCCAGCGCGAGGCGCGCAAGGGCCATGTCTATCACCTCGACGATGGTCAATACGCCGCCTTCGTGGCGGCCTTTCCCTTCGAGGAAACCCCGGATCAACAGGAGGCCATCAGTGGCGTGCTGGCCGACATGCGTTCCGACAAACCCATGGATCGGCTGGTGTGCGGTGATGTTGGTTTCGGCAAGACCGAGGTCGCCATGCGCGCCGCCTTCATCGCCGTGCAGGACGGCAAGCAGGTGGCCATGCTGGTGCCGACCACCCTGCTGGCGCAGCAGCATTACGAGAACTTCCGCGACCGCTTCGCCGACTGGCCGGTGCGCATCGAGTCGGTATCACGTTTCCGCTCCAAAAAGGAACAAGCGGTGGTTCTGGAGGGGCTGAAAAGCGGTAATGTAGACATCATTATCGGTACCCATAAACTGATCCACGGCGACATCAAGTACAAGCAATTGGGGCTGGTGATCATCGATGAAGAGCACCGTTTCGGCGTGCGGCAGAAGGACAAATTCAAGGCCCTGCGCTCGGAAGTGGATGTACTGCCCCTCACCGCCACGCCCATCCCGCGCACCCTTAACATGTCCCTGTCCGGCATCCGCGATCTGTCCATCATCGCCACCGCACCGGCGCGGCGGTTGGCGGTGAAGACCTTTGTCAGCCAGTGGAACGAGACCGTGGTTAAGGAAGCTTGCCTGCGTGAAATCCGCCGCGGCGGGCAGCTGTTCTTCCTCCACAACACGGTGGAGAGCATCGAAAAACAGGCGCGTGAAATCGAGGCGCTGGTTCCCGAGGCGCGGGTGGCGGTAGCCCACGGACAAATGCGCGAGCGCGATCTGGAACGGGTGATGGCGGATTTCTACCACCATCGTTTCAACGTGCTGGTATGCACCACCATCATCGAGACCGGCATCGACATCCCCAACGCCAACACCATCATCATCAACCGCGCCGACCGTTTCGGTCTCGCCCAGCTGTACCAACTGCGCGGGCGTGTCGGCCGTTCGCATCATCAGGCCTATGCCTACCTGGTGGTGCCGCCGCGCAACGTGATGACCGCCGATGCGGTGAAACGCCTCGAAGCCATCGAGTCCATTACCGACCTGGGCGCCGGTTTCACCCTGGCCACCCACGATCTGGAGATCCGTGGCGCCGGCGAACTGCTCGGCGAGGGTCAGAGCGGTCACATGCAGGAAGTCGGCTTTACCCTTTATATGGAGCTGCTGGATCGCGCCGTGGAGGCGCTGAAGTCCGGTCGCCAGCCGGAACTGGATCGACCGCTGGATCACGGCGCCGAGATCGATCTGGGCATCCCTGCCCTGCTGCCCGACGATTATCTGCCCGATGTGCACACCCGCCTGATCCAGTACAAGCGCATCGCCAGCGCGGAAAGTGCCGACGAATTGCGTGAGCTGCAAGTAGAGATGATCGACCGTTTCGGCCTGCTGCCGGAGCCGGCGAAAAATCTATTTCACGTTACCGGACTCAAGCTGCGCGCCACAGCGCTGGGCATCCGCAAGATCGAGATGGGTGACAGCGTCGGCCGGGTGCACTTTGTTGCCGAGCCCGATATCGACCCGATGAAGATCATCCGCCTGATCCAAACCCAATCGGACACCTACCGGATGGATGGGCAGGACAAACTGCGCCTCACCGGCGACTTCCCCGCTGCCGAAATGCGCTTCGCTGCCATTGAACGGTTACTGGACGCCTTGGGTGACTAATTCAGGCGGCCTCCCCACGATAAGCGGATTTCCATGCGGACTATCGCGGCCTGAGGAGCCGTTCCAAAGTATGGATCTTCCACACCCGAGCCCTGACGGCGGCGGCAGAGGGAGAGACGGAACAATAAACATCCCGCCGCCAGGGCGTCATTTGATCGTGGATGTCAGCACACGGCCTGCTTCCGGAGCATCCCGACCACGCTCTGCCGGGGCGGCTTCAGACCCTGTCCATGCTGCCCTATCAGGGCATTGAATTCGTTCACCGTAATATAGAACCAAGCGTCACGGGCCGCGAATAGTTTCTGCATCAACCGGCGGTTCAGTTCATGGCCGGGTTTGTAAGCATAGTAGTGGCCGAGGATCGGCGCCCCGGCCAGTGACAGGTCGCCGAGACAATCCAGCACCTTGTGACGCACGAATTCATCGCGGTAGCGCAGACCATTCTCATTGACGATACGATCACCGTCGACAAGGATCGCATTGCGCAACGAGCCGCCCTTGATCAGGCCACGCTTTTTCAGCGCCTCGACCTGGTTCATGAAACCAAAGGTTCGAGCCCGGGCCACTTGCTGGCGGAAGGCCTCGTCGACCAGTTCCACCGACAACATCTGTGAGCCCACCATAACATGGTCGAAGTCTATCTCCACGGTAATCCGCGGTGTGTTGGCGGGCATCAGGATGACGTACCTGTCGCCAGCACGGACTTCGACGGGACGTTGAATCCAGATGGCATTGCGCGGGACATCCTGTATCTGCGTGCCAATACGTTCGATCATGGCGACAAAGGGTTCCGAGCTGCCATCCATGATCGGCACTTCCGGGCCATCCACCTCGACCAATGCATTGTCCACACCACAACCGCGCAGGGCCGCCATGAGGTGCTCCACGGTATCGATGGAGTGACCGTATTCGTTGCCAATGGCGGTGGACATTTCGGTGTCCACGATGTTGTGCCAACGTGCGGCAATCAGACCTTCGCTGGCGGATAGATCCTTGCGCAGGAAATGGATACCGGTATCCGGCTCAGCGGGATGCACAACCATGGAGACTTTGCGACCGCAATGCAGACCAATACCCACATAGGCAACGGGATGGCGCAGGGTTTTCTGCTTGACCGATGCAAACGGCTGTCCGTGAGTCATGACGGCTCTCCTGTGGGCTCATATAAAAAACGAAAGCACGGATGAAACGACTCTCTGCTGTACCTATCGGTATTTGACCACGACTTGTTTCGTAAAATCGTCTCCGTTATGCTATTTTTGTTAGCTCTACGCGCCAATCTGTTATCCCTGAGCCACCCAACAAGAGTAGCAACGGATCTGCGATGAAACCGAAAGCCTCATCCCTGACTTCCACGGCACTTTTAATCTGGAAAACTCTCGACTCTCGGGGGCTGGACGCCGATGATTTCTTTACACAGTCCGGGCTGGATCCTGCGCTGTTGCAGGAATCCAACGCCCGCTATCCAGGCCATGCCATAAAACGGCTTTGGCACCGGGTGAAAGAAACATTGCAGGATCCCTGCATCGGACTTGAGGTTGCCAGCCACTTTCACCCAACCACCCTGCACGCCCTTGGTTTTGCCTGGATGGCCAGCACGACACTGGAAGAGGCCTTTGAACGCCTGGTTCGTTATTCCCGCATCATTACGGACCGCGAGGAATACCGGTTCGGGGAAACGGATGAGGATTTCCGCTTTGAGATCCACCCGTTGGAGGAGGATCGCTTTTATCCATACGAAAGCCGCGATGCCGCCTTTGCCGTACTGATCACCATGTGCCGTTCTATTTATGGAAACGGCTTCAACCCGCTACATATCGAATTTTGCCGGCCGGAACCTGCACAGCCCTGCATGGGGAAGTTTCACGAGCGGTTTCGCGCCCCTCTGGCCTTTTCGGCTCCGCTCTATGTCATGCACTTCGACAAAGCGATCATGCGCAAACCGTTGCCTACCGCCAATGCCGACGTGGCACGCGCCAATGATGAAATCATCACCGACTATTTGGCCCAATCGGACAACAGTGACATTGTGATGCAGGTCAAGAAACACCTCACTGAGCAACTACCCTCCGGCAAGGTCACGCAGGATTCCATCGCCCGGGCGCTGAATATCAGTTCCCGCAGCCTGCAACGCCGCCTGCACGAGGCTGGCACCCATTACAGTGAGGTGCTCAACAACACCCGGCGGGAACTGGCCATTACGCACATCCGCAACTCACGCCTGAGCATGGGGGAGATCACTTACCTGCTCGGCTTCGCTGAAGTCAGCAACTTCTCCCGCGCCTTCAAACGCTGGACGGGCAAACCGCCCAGTGAGTACCGTGCGGGAAGCACCACACAGGGCATTTTGCAATAGATTGTTCCGCAGAGTGTGATTATGCTTTGCGCCGCCTGTCCTCAAGCCACCCACACCCAGAGAGAAGAACCCTCAACAACACGCAACAGACGACGACGGATGACGATACCCTGCACGTCTGCCCACGCGGCCAATTTTCTGTGATGTGGAATATGCGGCCCCCGGCCAAGATGATAATATCCCAACCACTCCCACATCGTCACCCACACGGAATTCAAAACATACCATGCCCGGCCTGCTACATGAGTTCATTCTGCACAGTGCCGAGATACACCCTACCAACCCTGCGCTAACCCACAAAAAATCCACCCGGGACTATGCCGCGCTGGCCGATCACATCCAGCGTGCCGCACAAGGATTTCTCCGCTTGGGTCTATCGCGAGGCGAGCGTGTCGCTGTTTATCTGCCCAAGCAGATGGAAACCGTCGATAGCCTGTTTGGAGCCAGTCTCGCCGGTGGGGTTTTTGTGCCGATCAATCCATTGCTCAAGGCCGAACAGGTAGGGCACATCCTGCGCGACTGCAATGTACGAATTCTGGTGACCGCCACCCTGCGCGCCACGCAGCTGGCTGAAATCCTGGCGCAATGCCACGATCTCAACCATGTGATTATCGTGGATAACAGCAGTGGGCTGCCGGATATCCCCGGAGTGGACTGCACAGGTTGGAATGCGCTGGACGCACAGCACACCCTGCATACACCCCATGCCCGCATCGACACCGACATGGCCGCCATTCTCTACACGTCCGGCAGCACCGGCCGGCCTAAGGGGGTGGTGTTATCACATCGCAATATGGTGGCCGGTGCGGAAAGTGTGGCGCAATACCTGGGCAATACGGCCGATGACCGGCTGCTCGCCGTGCTACCCTTCAGCTTCGACTACGGCCTGAGCCAGCTGACCACCGCCTTCCGTGTTAGCGCCAGTGCCGTACTGATGGACTACCTGCTGCCGCGAGACATTGTCCGCGCCGTAACCAAACACGGCATCACCGGCCTCGCCGCCGTGCCGCCGCTGTGGACACAGATCGCCGACCTGCCCTGGCCCACAGAGGCACAGGCCTCACTGCGCTACATCACCAATTCCGGCGGCGCCCTGCCCCGCACCACGCTGGCGGCCCTGCAGACCGCGCTACCCAACACGAAACCCGTACTGATGTATGGCCTCACCGAGGCCTTTCGTTCCACCTATCTGCCGCCGGAGGAATTGGCCCGCCGCCCTGAATCCATGGGCCGGGCCATTCCCAATGCCGAGGTGATGGTGGTGCGCGAAGACGGCAGCCCCTGCGCACCTGGCGAACCGGGTGAACTGGTGCACCGCGGCTCTCTGGTCGCCATGGGTTACTGGAATGATGCCGAACGTACTGCCGAACGCTTCCGCCCGGCACCCGGGCAGGAAAGCGGTATGCCACTACCGGAGATCGCCGTATGGTCCGGTGACACGGTGAAAATAGATGAAGACGGCTACCTGTATTTCATTGGCCGCAAAGACGATATGATCAAAACTTCCGGCTATCGCATCAGCCCCACCGAAGTGGAAGAAACACTCTACGCCAGCGGATTGATCGATCAGGCCGTTGCCCTGGGCATCCCCCATCCGAGCCTCGGCCAAGCCATTGTCGCCGTCGTTACCAGCAAGGACACATCCAACACGGCGGAGTTCGACAGCGATGCCATCCTGCAATACTGCAAGCAACATCTGCCGGCCTTTATGGTACCTGCGCACATCCAGGTTCAAGCCAGCCTGCCACGCAATCCCAACGGCAAGATCGACCGCAAACAACTGACCCACGAATTGCAAGGCCTGCTTCAGGAGAACAGCCGATGAACTTGCCGCAAAATCACTTTCCACTGCCAGGGGTAGGACGGGCACTGCCCAGCTTCATGGCCTGCAATTGGTGGACAATACCCTCCCTTGAAGCAGAATCGAGTATTTTGTGGCGCCGCCCCCCTCAAGCTAATGATTGTTTGGAGACAAGCTCATGAACAAGGCCCGCCATGCTCCCTCGGTACTGGAAACTTTTCCCGTCGAAAAGGGTGAACTCATGATCGCTGGCATCCCCATTACCCGCCTTGCCAAGCGTGTCGGACAAACCCCCTTTTATGCCTACGACCGGCAAAATATCACCCAACGCACCGCCTATCTGCGCAAGCACCTGCCGGATGAAATTCACCTGCACTACGCCATCAAGGCCAACCCCATGCCCGCCGTAGTGCAACATCTTGCAGGCCTGGTCGATGGCTTCGATCTGGCCTCCGGTGGTGAAATGCGCCTGGCTCTGGACACCGGCATGTCTGCGGACAACATCAGCTTCGCTGGCCCCGGCAAGTCAACGCGGGAAATCGGCAGTGCCATCGCTGCGGGAGTAACTCTCAATCTGGAATCGGCAACCGAACTGGAAACAGTGGCAAGACTGGGCGAGGAACAGGGCATCAAACCCAGAGTCGCGGTACGTGTGAATCCCGATTTTGAACTCAAATCCTCCGGCATGAAAATGGGCGGGGGGCCCAAGCAATTCGGCATCGACACCGAGCAAGTGCCCGCAGTACTAAAACGCATCGGTGAACTAGAGCAGGATTTTCAGGGATTCCACATTTTCAGCGGCTCACAGAATCTCAGGCCCGAAGCGATCATCGAGGCCCAGGAAAAGACCTTCGCCCTCGCCTATCGACTGGCCGACGACGCCCCCTCCGCAGTGTATAAACTCAATATTGGCGGTGGTTTCGGCATCCCCTATTTCCCGGGTGAACAGCCACTGGAGATCATACCAATCGGTGAACGGCTGAACGACTTGCTGGAAGAAAAGGCCAAACAACTGCCCGAGGCAAAGATCATCATCGAACTGGGACGTTATCTGGTTGGTGAGGCGGGTATCTATGTCTGTCGCGTAGTGGATCGCAAAATTTCGCGGGGTCAGGTCTATCTGGTCACCGATGGCGGCCTGCATCATCATCTCGCCGCCTCCGGCAATTTCGGCCAAGTCATTCGCAAAAACTACCCCGTTCTGATTGGCAATAAAATGGAAAACAGTGAAACAGAAACCGTCCGCATCGTCGGCCCCCTGTGTACACCACTCGATATCTTGGCGGACAACATGACTCTGGCAAAAGCCATTGCTGGCGATTTGGTCGTGGTTTTTCAGTCCGGAGCTTACGGATTTAGCGCAAGTCCACACCACTTCCTGAGTCATCCGCCCCCTCTTGAGGTGCTGGTTTAAACCGAGGGGTGCCCGAAATAACTTGTCTTCCAGGGGGGGGGTAAATGAATAAGGGCCGGCAACACAAATAAATTACCGACTCTAGGGAGTCGAGGCGCCCGTCCGGCAAGGCGCGAAAATGCAGAAATATGGGTTATATTTCAAGTTTTCGCAATGCGGGCAGGCAGGATGAATCGACCTCCAAAACGGAAGTTATTGTTGTATGCAGGCCCTAAGGCCATATTTCATGGGCAGAGGATCAACAGTATGACCCCATTCATTAGGTCTCTCCAACAACTTCACTAGCGGAGTTTTTCCACTACAAACTCAGTCAGACTACCCAAGGTCTCAAAAACATCTCCCACTAATTCATCGTCTTCGACGATAAAGCCGAAACGGTCTTCCAGTCCGGTAATAATCGTGACGACCGCCATAGAGTCCAGCTCGGACAATTCACCCAATAGACCTGAATCCACATGCAACGCGGCGCTACGCTCGCCCAGCTGTAGTACATCTCCGAGAACTTCTCTTACGGCATTCAGCAAATCAATTTCTACCACTGATACGTCACTCACATAGGAAACGACTAACTCTATTGTGCAATATCATCCCACAGAAGAAATCAATCGCCAAGCTCACGGTATTCATAAGCACCTATGTCAATTGCCCCTGAGATATCCCGCAACTGCTTGTCCGTAACATGTTTATATTCAAAACGAGTAAACTGATCAAGACCATCTCCCAGGTTTTGCAATTCACCGACAGACAATCCGGCATCAATCGCCGGAGACGATGAATTCAGACGATAATCATACTGCGTTTTTCCAAGCAGCCCTGCATCCCGCAGGGGGCCAAGATTATGACTCTCAGCAGCCTCACCTTCAAGTAGCTTACCCTTCCCGACAAGCAGATTATTAATCAACCTTGCCTTTGAGTGGTTCGCAATTCTAAAAAAAACCCCTCTACTGCGATCATTGACAATCGTGTTATTTATTACCCATAAATGATTGGCCGATTTCCGTAGTCCCTCGGCACCATAAGCGATAACCGTCCAGTTCTCTGTCCGTGGCCCCTGTTGAATCACATTACCAATAATGTAGGTAAGGCCACCATTAGGGATATCGATGGCATAACTCGATGAACCATCATCCTCATCCATAATTCTGTTATTGATGATCAGGGTCTCTTCGGCCCGACTCTTTACATTGTGCCCAATTTTCGCATGGTGAATATAGCTGTATCGCAAGATAAAACGCTCAATCCTGCCAATATAAATATTATGGGTAAACCCTTTACCATAGCCATTGTGAGAAAACTCCGAATACTCAACCAGAATCCGGCTCTTGGGGTCGGATGAACTCAACAGGCCGTTCTCATTATGATGAAAGTAACAATAGCGAATCGTGAGACCTCGCCCCTCATGCCGGATGCCCGCCCCATTCTGGTCAGGCACGGCAGCCCCGGAGAATTCGATATTCTCTACCGTAATATTGCTACCTTTGATCACCCACAAGGCCTTACCTTCCGCATGCCTCCCGGTGCCACGAATGTGGGGTCGGCCATTAACACCTTTGATGGTTAGATTATTCTGTCGCCATACTGCCACATCACCGTCATAGCGACCTGCAGCATCGATCTCCACGACATCACCATCAACAGCAAATTCGGCTGCGGCACTGGGAGAAACAAACTCTTTTCCCGGGCCAACCTGGATCAGCGCAGCCAGAGCGCTGGAACAGACACAGAAGCAGAGTACGGTCATACAGATATAAGTAATAAATCTCATACCAATACTCTGTCAATATGGTGACTCAAACAACCAAGTCGTCGAGCGTGGCGGCAAGCTGTCCGGCCAGGCTGCGCCTCTCGAAACGTTGCACAATGGCTGAAGAAACACCCGACACATCTCCATTCAGAAATTTCTCATAGGCCTGCATGATGGCCTCTTCAATATGCCCTGACTCGGCAGGAGAACAGCACCACCCTCCGCCAACCTCATCCAACAGCTCATTAATCGCCCCTTCACTGCAGAGTGCAAGAAAATGCTTATTCATGCGCAGATATTCATAAACTTTTGCAGGCACCATTAGCCGGGAAAAACCAAAATGCGACTCCACTGCAGCTCCCATCGGTTCATTCAGAACCAATAACAGTCCCGCTTGCCCAAGCTCTGCCAAGCTTTCTGCATAGGGAATTCTTTCCACCGTACCCGAGACATTCTCATCCAGGCCGGCCTCTCGAACCACACTCCGAAACCAATCATGATTAAAACCATGACCTGCACCAATAAATCTCAGTGCTACCTTTGATTTTTTCAGGCGCCCCTGCCTAATCAGCGCCCCAACCGCATTCAGTACCGGACGAGGATCCCGGTTTTCCGCATCAATTGTGCCGGGATACACGATGACGAATTTCTCTGTGTTACCGTTTGCTGACTGGAGGCCACTAAAATCATCTTCGTCATAACCATTGGTAATGGTGACAAAGCGATTTTCCGGCAAAGACGGATAACGTGCAATAAAGTCTTTTCTCGCCAGATTGGTGTTGGCGATCGTGACATCGGCATGCCGCACTACTCGATTCTCAAGCATTTTGTCCAACTGATGGTAGAAGCCCTTGCCCCCACCTCCCGCCCAGGGATCCCGGAAATCCGCCACCCAGGGAAGCCCTGACTGCTGTTTCAGGGCCAAACCGATACGGTGAGCTGTCGGAATCGGATAGGTGCTAAAGATCGCATCGATTTTATCAGAGGCTATGACCTCCCGCCCCTTTCTGATTGCAGGGTGGTACCAACTTCGGAAGCGATCCGGATATTCAACCCAACTTGGATAGCGCCCGGCGATACTCCATTTTTCCTTCGCATTGACGCATGGCACACGATGAACAGCAACCTCGTCCGGTACTTCCTTCAGTAACTTTTCATCGGTGTTTTCATAGCGTTCGGGCGGCACAGTGATAACATGTGAACGCCAGCCATGATCCAGTAGAAAGCGGGAAAACTTAAGTGTACGCAACACCCCGGTACTACTGTTATCCGGTGGATAATGAAAGGCGATCACCAACAGATTTCGACAATAATCTTGCAAAATATCTCCCATTTCAGAATGCTTCCAGGCAGCAGCCAGCCCCTGGACACGATAACGCAGAATAGCGGAAAAGCTGACCGGACTGAGGGGCCCCGGATCACAACAGGAAAGACAGAAACAGCCATCTCGTCCGGTATACGGTATATGATGACTTAAGCCTGAATCCGAGGGTTCAGGTTAAGAAAATACAGCAGCCACAGCCCAACCGATTATACCAGGCCATGCCACAGACCCCTGGGTTTGGCGGAAAGACTACCCCCAACTGCATCAGGGAACAATATCAGCCCGGATATTTCATGAAATTATACATAATCTTGCTGACTCCTTACCTGCAAGGATGCAGGTAAGGGGCGAGGACAGGACGCGGTAGCTTTACCTGCAAGGGCGCAGGCACCAAAAACGGGCGCTTTTCTTAAGGCGCCCGCTTCTGCCACGCTAATCACCTACGTCACGTTCCTGTAGACAATCAGAACGTGCCAATACAGACTACGGGTCTGCACAACAATAACTTTCCGAATTTGGGGAGTCGATTCATCCCGCCTGCCCGCGTTGCGAAAACTTGAAATATAACCCATATTCCTGCATTTTCGCGCCTTGCCAGACGGGCGCCTCGACTCCCCAAATTCGGTAACTTATTGTTTTGCAGGCGCTAAATTGCGCCCCCCTAACCCGGGTCAATATCGAGCCGTGCCCGGCACACGTCCTTAGGCACAAAACGCCGCCGGTTAACCGTGAATCTGGCAAACAGGGACATCAGCATGACACCCATCGTCCACCAGCTCCAGGCGCCAACACCCGAGTTCGCCCCAGTGACAGTAATCTCGAGAGAGGAACTGGCGCTGCCGACATCGCCGGTGCAGTTGATGACATAGGTACTGTCACTGTCTGGGCTGATTGTCAGGCTACCACTCGTCGCCTTGGGGCCATTCCAGGCACCACTGGCAATACAATTATCAACATTGGCACTGGACCAGCTAAGTGTGGTACTGGCGCCGGCAACGATCTGGCTGGGGTCAGCACTGAGACTAATGATCGGTGAAGACGCCGACGTGACAGTGACCTCGAAAGAGGTGCTGGCGCTACCACCGCTACCCGTGCAGGTGAGGGTGTAAGTACTATCACCGCTGGGAGTGACAGTCTGGCTGCCGCTGGCACCTTTGTCCCCGCTCCAGTCACCGCTAGCAGTACACGTGTCACTGTTAACGCTGGACCAGTTAAGGGTGGTGTTGCCGCCTGCAATAATACTGGCCGGAGTGGCGCTGAGGCTAACACTTGGTGCCTCCGATGAAACCGTCACCACAACGCTACGCACAGCGTCACCAACATCACTGCTGCAGGTTAGTATGAAGCTGGTGTTTTCACTGAGTGGGCCCACCGTCTCGTTACTGGCAAGCGCCTTTGTTCCTACCCAGCCTCCCTCGGCGACACAGCTATCGGCATCGCTTGCGCTCCATGTCAGCGCCACCGTCTCGCCCGCGCGCACACTGGTATTGCTGGCGGCCAGGTTTAAAGAAGGAAAAGGGCGTGCAGAACCCGCCCCTCCCGAGAGCTTGTATACAAATACGTTCTGTTGCATATCGTTGACCACCACAAACAAATTCTTCGAGGGCACATAGCGGAAACGGCCATAGGTGCCGTTTTCATTCGGTGCACTGGGTGTGATCAGATTAGTGGCGGCAGGCATCATGCGAGACCATTCCAAGGTGTCCGATGCCAGCGTATAAACCTGCTCTCCCCCCTTCCAGGCAACGAAGCGGTCACTGACAGGGTCAAACTCAAAACCCGCCGCATCGGAGTCTTCGATTTCTGTTGCACCACTGGTGGTAACGACCCCTCCCGTCACTGCCTCAGGGTTGCTAATATCGTAAATGACGGTCTTCGGTGCAGTATTCCCCCATTTCGTTCCACCGAGCATAACCAGTTTCCGGCGGTCGGGATCAATCGCCGTTGTCATGTACATGCTGGACTGAACATTGCCGTTCATGCGTTTTGTCCAGGGAGCCTCTAAATTCAAAGGATCAAACTCATACATATTTCCCCCTGAGGTATACCAGACGTGGCCTGAGATCGGGTCATAGGCAGACGTCATGGCACAGCCACCCTTATCATCCTCAATATTCTGCCAACCCGATTCAGCGGGTACAGCATCGAAATCGTACAACCAGGTTCCCCCCAAACAGCCCCCGGAACCCCAAACAGACCCCCCCGAGGAAAAGAAACGATCAATGGTTGGAATGTACTGTAATCCATCGTAGGTGTGACGCGCAGACGGCAAGCCATCCTCATAGACGTCCACACTTTTCACTCTCTCTTCCTTCGGCGTTTTCTGAGTTACCTGAACCCAGCTAAAGCTATCAAAATCAAAAGCATACAATTCATTACCATCATAATCCAGATGCCCGCCCCCCCAAATCACCAGGCGTTCACGGCGGG